>NZ_CP038256.1:0-310243 GCF_004564075.1 Microbacterium sediminis | reverse complement strand
TTGCCCGGGGCCTTCTCGACGAGCAGCTGCAGCAGGTAGCGCACGGCGGTGGCGAGGGCGGGGCGCGGGGGCCGCTCCCCCGCCGCGCCGGCCGCGCGCACGGCCTCGAGCGCCGCGCGCCCCTCGCCCGTCTCGATCCGCTTCGCCATGCCCCCATTCAACCGCGGGGTTCGGGCGGGCGCGTGCGGCGGGCGGCGGCGTTGCCGCGCAGATCTGCGATTCGGCTCACCCGATCGGCCTCGCGCTGCGCGGAATCGCAGATCTGCGCGATTCCGCAGGCCCCGTAGGCTGGTGCGCGTGAAGATCCTCGTCCTCGGTTCGGGCGCGCGCGAGCACGCCATCGTCCTGGCGCTCCGCTCGGAGCCCACCGCCCACGAGATCCTCGCGGCGCCGGGCAACGCCGGCATCGCCCAGGACGCGCGGATCGTCGACTTGGACATGCTCGACCCCGTCGCCGTGAGCGCCTACGCGATCGAGCACGCGGTCGACCTCGTCGTCGTCGGCCCCGAGGCCCCGCTCGTCGCGGGCGTGGCCGATGCGCTGCGCGAGCGCGGCATCCCGGTGTTCGGCCCGGGCAAGGCGGCCGCGCAGCTGGAGGGATCCAAGGCCTTCGCCAAGCGGATCATGGAGTCGGCGGGCGTGCCCACGGGACGCGCCGCCCGCGCCGGCACCGCCGAGGAGGTCGCCGCCGCGCTCGACGCGTTCGGCGCCCCCTACGTGGTCAAGGCCGATGGCCTCGCGGCGGGCAAGGGCGTCATCGTGACCTCCGATCGCGAGGCCGCGCTCGCCCACGCGGCCCAATACCTGCCCAGCGGGGCGGTGCTGATCGAGGAGTTCCTCTCAGGCCCCGAGGTGTCGCTCTTCTTCCTCAGCGACGGCGACACCGTGCGCGCGCTGAGCCCCGCCCAGGACTTCAAGCGGGCGCTCGACGGCGACGCCGGCCCGAACACGGGCGGCATGGGCGCCTACTCGCCGCTGCCGTGGCTGGCCGAGCGGTTCGGCGGCGAGGCCGAGTTCGTCGCCGAGGTCACCGAGCGGGTCGCCCTCCCCGTCATCCGCCAGCTCGATGCCGAGGGCACGCCGTTCGTCGGCCTGCTCTACGCCGGCCTGATCCTCACCGAGAGCGGCGTGAAGGTGATCGAGTTCAACGCCCGCTTCGGCGATCCCGAGACCCAGGTGGTGCTGCCGCGACTGCGCACGCCGCTGTCGGAGCTGCTGCTGGCCGCCGCGCGCGGCACGCTGGAGGACGCCCCGGCCCCGGAGTTCGCGGACGACGTCGCCGTGACCGTGGTCCTGGCCAGCGAGGGCTACCCGGAGGCGCCGATCACCGGCCGCCCGCTCGGCGGGCTCGCCGAGGCCGCCACCGTCGAGGGCGTGCACCTCGCGCACGCCGCCACGCGCGCCGAGGGCGACGGCCTCGTCGCCACGGGCGGCCGCGTGTTGAACGTCGTCGCCACGGCGCCCGACTTCGCGACCGCCCGCGAGCGCGCCTACGCGGCGATCGACCGGATCACGCTCGAGGGATCGCACCACCGCCGCGACATCGCCGCACGCGTGGTCTGATCGGGCGCGCGACCCGGTACACCTAGGCGCGGTCGTCGCCGAACTGACGGTGGTACAGCGTCGCGACATCTCGATCGAGCAACTCGATCTTCTTCTCGAGGACCTCGAACCGCGCGCGGCTCGCCGAGCCTGTGAGCCGGTGAGCGCCTGATCAGCGGCCGCCGGGGCGGCTCGGCAGGGTCGCGGCGCTGACGGCCGCGGCGAGGGCCATCGCCGCGGCGAGCGCGCCCACCGCGGGCCAGCGGCCGGCGTCCCAGGCGGCGCCGAGGAGGAGCGAGCCCGCGGACGATCCGGCGTAGTACCAGAGCGTGTACCAGGCGGATCCGACCGTCGGGCGCGGCGAGACCGCCGGCACGGTCGCCGACGCGGCGGCGTGCAGCACGAAGAACCCGGCCGCCATGAGCAGCAGGCCCGGGATGATCGCGAGGAGGCTCTCGATCAGCGTCGCGAGGATCCCGGCGAGCTCAAGCGCGATCCCGACGAGGATGGTCGCCCGCACGCCGATCCGGTCGATCAGGGCGCCCGCCCGGACCGACGTGACCGTGCCGGCGATGTAGCCGAGGAACAGCATCGAGGTGAGCCCCACGCCGAGCGAGAAGGGCGGGTGCGTCATGCGGAACGCGATGGCGTTGTAGACGCCGATGAAGGCGGCCATCGCGAAGAACGCGATCGCGTAGAGCCGCGCCCGGACCGTCCAGCTCACCACCACGCGGGTGCCGCCCGTGGCGGCGGGCGCCTCGGACGGGCGGCGGCGGGCGAGCATCGTCACCGCGATCACGCCGCAGACGCCGCCCAGCACGACGAGCACGTCCACGAGCACGATGCCCGCGCGCCAGCCCCACGCCTCGGCGCCGAGGCCGGCGGCGATGCGACCGCTCATGCCGCCGATCGTCGTGCCCGAGACGTAGGCGGCCGCCACGCGCGCACGACGCAGGCGGGGCACCGCCGCTCCCGTCCACACCACCGCCGAGACGAGCACCCCGCTCATGAGGAGCCCGGCGAGGAAGCGGGCCGCCACGATCACGGCCCAGTCGGGCGTCGCGGCCGTCACAAGCGTGAGGAGCGCCCCGCACCCGAGCGACACCGCGAGCACCGGGCCGCGACCCACGCGATCGGCGATCCACGCCGCGGGGAAGACGCCGCACGCGATGCCGAGCGTGGTCATCGAGACGACGAGGTTGGCCTCGAGCGCCGTGCGTCCGAACTCGGCCGCGATCTCGGCGAGCAGCGGCTGCGGGGCGTAGATCGCCGCCATCACCGCGACGCCGATGAGCATCGCCCCGCCCGCGACGCCGCGCCATCTCTCGTCGGCGGGCAGCGCGGTCATCGGCTCCATCCTCTCACCGGCGCACGACCTGGGATGATGAGGGCACGAGCCACGACCGAGGGGGACGACCGTGACCACGCAACCCGCGCCCGCCGCCGCACGCCTGCGCATCCTGCGCACCATTGCGATCGCCTATCTCGGCGCGATCCCGATGATCGGCATCGTGCTGACCTTCATCACCCCGGCGGACGACCCGTGGGGCGCTCCTGACCTGCTCGGGATCGTGGTGCCCCTCGCGATCGGCGCCGCGGCCTGGATCGGGGTGCTCACCTTCGGCCTGCGCATGCCGGCGCTGCCCGCCCGCGACGTGGAGATCGACCGGACGGCCGGCCTCGGCGCCTACCAGACCACGCTGTTCCAGCGCGTCGCCGTCGCGATGCTCCCGGCGCTCGTCTCGGTCGCGCTGCAGTTCGCGCTGCCGCACGCCACGCTCATCACCTACGCGATCGGCGGGGTCATCTCGCTCGTGCTCGTGGCCGTGTACGTCTACCCCAACCGCTACAACGTGCGCCTCGTCGAGCGCCGGCTCGACCGCGACGGCGCGCGCTCCGGCCTGTCGCAGAGCCTGGGCTTCGACGGCGGCCCCGAGGCGCCCTCGAACTACACCGGCTCGGCCACCTTCCACTGACGCGTCAGAACGCCGGGCCCCGCATCGCCCGGTCGACGATCACCGCCATCTGCGTGCGGTTGCGCGCGCCGAGCTTGAGCCGCGCCTGCTGGATGTGTGACTTCACGGTCGACGGCGCGAGGTGCAGCTCCCGCGAGATCTCGTCGTCGCTCGCGCCGGTGGCCACCAGCCGCGCGACGTCGCGCTCCCGATCGGTCAGGGTCTCGACGACCTCCGCGGCGTGGCGACGCTCGCCCGCGCCGGAGTCGACGGTGAGGCGCTCGATGAGCTGCCGTGTGTGCAGCGGAGACAGGAACGCGTCGCCGCGCGCCACCGTGACCACCGCGTGGGCGAGATCGGCCGGCGCCGTCTCCTTGAGCACGTAGCCGTACGCGCCCGCCTCGAGCATCCGCGCCACGGTGTCGGCTCCGGCGATGCTCGTCATCGCGGCCACCTGCGTGTCCACGTGTCGCAGCAGCTCGCGGGTCGTCTCGATGCCGTCCATGCCGGGCATCTGGACGTCCATGAGCACGACGTCGGGGCGGTGCGCCCGCGCGAGTTCGATCGCCTCCGCGCCGCCCGAAGCGGTGCCGATCACCTCGATGTCGGGACGGGGTGCCAGGATCGCCTCCACGGCGGAGCGTGCGAGAAAGTCGTCGTCGACGACGAGGACGCGAATCGGGCGATCGGGCTGACCGGTGGTCACCCCGCAAACCTACCGGCACGAGGGGCGTGCGCTCACGCGCTCCACGGCAGCGTCACGTCGACGATGAACCTCCCCTCGTGCGGACCGATCCACACCTCCCCGCCGGCCGACTGCACGCGCTCGCGCAGGCCGACGAGGCCGAACCCGCCCGAGGGCACGGGGACCGGCGCCGCGACGATCGGGTTCTCCACGCGGATCCGCAGTCCCCGGTCGGGCGCGGCGTCCAGGACGAACGAGACCGCGGCGCCGGGTGCGTGCTTGGTCGCGTTGGTGAGCGCCTCCTGGGCGATCCGGTAGCCCTCGGTGTGCAGCTCCTGCCGCGCCTGGTCGATCGCCTCGGTGACGACATACGCCTCGATGCGGTGCCCCGCCGCACGCAGGCCCGCCAGCAGCGCACCGATGTCGCGCAGGGTCGGCGACGGCGACGCCTGCCCTCCCGGCGAGTCGGCGCGCAGCCCTCCCACCACGCCGCGGACGTCGTTCAGGGCCGCGTGGGTCTGCTCGCGCACCGTGCGCGCCCATTGCGCCAGGGCGGGGTTCACGGCGGGGTCGGCGGCGACCTGCGCCTCGAACGCGCTGGCCGACAGCGCCGCGGTCGACAGCCGGTGCCCCAGGCCGTCGTGCAGATCGCGCGCGATCCTGGCCCGCTCCGCCTGCCGCGCGAGCTCCTCGTCCAGCGCGTCGGCGCGGGCGTGCTCCCGCTCGGCACGCCGCCTGCTCGCCTCGGCGTCCGTGCGCGTGCGCTGGAACGCCACGAGACCGGCGAGCACGCCGAGCGCGACGACCGCGACGACCCAGGGCACGAGCGCCCAGCCGAGCAGCGTCGGGTCGGAGTGCTCCCGCCCGAACAGCCACGGCACGGCCATCCCCCAGTCGGTCGTCGACTCGCGCAGGGCGAACAGCACGACGGCGATCGCAGTGCCGCCCGCGATCGCCGTCGTCCGGCGGGGCCACCGCGTGAGCGCCTGGAAGGCGCCCACCAGGGCGAGCAGGTACGAGACGCCGATGACGAGAAGGACGCCTCCCGCGATCAGAACGGCGATCGGCATCCGGGCGCGGAAGAACACCGTGGACCACGCCCCGACGACGACGAGGAACAGCAGCACGCCGAGATCGGTCAGCGTGACCTCCGCCTCGGCCTCCCACGGGACGATCGCCGCCCCGGGGACGTTGATGAGGCACAGGATGTCCCACAGGCAGCCGATGACGAACAGACCGGTCGACCAGCCGCCGTCGAGGAGCCGCGACCAGCGGCTGTCCTGTGCGGGCACGGGGGTGGTCATGTTCCGAGATTAGGCGGCCGCTCCGACACCGCGTGCCCGCCCTTCGTCCACGGATCGGCAGACGATCGTCTGACCGGTTCCGGTCGGATGGCGGAGGTGCGGATCCTCATCCGCCCCGACAGTGGAGATCGCACCTGAATCGTTATCCACCAGCCGGTCCTGGTGACCCGCGATCCGGAAAACTAAACTCGCCCTTCCCGGGTGCTCATATCTGCCCGGGGACTTATGCATGAGGAGACCGATGTCATTCGATCAGACCCCGCCGCCGCCCGGCCCGCAGGGACCGGCATTCAGTCCCGCCAATCCGCCCGCCGGTGGCGGAGTGGTGCCGCCGCCGGTTGCACCTCTCCCCGGCGCACAGCCGCCGGCGCGCGGCATCCCCGCGCCGGGCGAAGGATCGAAGTCATTCATCGCAACCTGGCTTCTGTCGCTGTTCCTCGGAATCTTCGGCGTCGACCGCTTCTACCTGGGCAAGATCGGCACCGGCATTCTGAAACTGGTCACGCTCGGCGGGGCCGGAATCTGGTGGCTCATCGACCTCATCATGGTGTTGGCCGGCGCAACGCGTGACGTGCGAGGGGCCAGGCTCCAGGGTCACGAGCAGCATCGGAAGCTCGCGTGGATTCTCACTGGCGCCTTCGTGGTGCTCGGCCTCATCATCAATGGGATCAATGCCGCGAACGGCGCAAGTGACACCGCGAGCACTCCGAGTTCCTCCGACGAACAGACCACGGCCGACGAACAGAGCACGGACGCCGAGCCGTCACAGGCGCCCGAACCGGCACCAGTCGTCGAGGAGCCTGCGCTCACTGTGCCATCGGTCGTCGGAGCGACAGTGGGCGAAGCCCGTGCGACGCTGTCCGAGCTTGGGCTGACGCTCGATGCAGGCGGTGCCACCGACGAAGCGGTCATCGACTCGCAGGAGCCCACTGCCGGCCAGGAGACCGAAGAGGGCGCGACTGTCGCGATCGCCGCAACCGAGCCCGCGCCCGCCATGACCCTGTCCCAGTCGAACGCGGTCAGCAAGGCCCAGGACTACCTCGACTACATGGGCTTCTCGCGTACGGGTCTAATCGAACAGCTCGAATACGAGGGCTACTCGGTCGAGGACGCCACGTTCGCTGTAGACCACCTCGCACCGGACTGGAATGCCGAGGCCGCAGAGAAGGCACAGAGCTACCTCGACATGATGGCGTTCTCCCGTGAAGGTCTCTACGACCAGCTCGCGTACGAGGACTTCACGCCCGAACAGATCGACTTCGCGCTCGCTGCGGTGGGCTACTGATGGAAGCACCGATCCTCACCTGGACGCTTCAGCAGGAGATCCCCGTACCCGAAGATGTCGTGTCTCTTCTGACGCAAGGCGAGCAGGCGGTGGCGTCGTTTCGGACCTTCCGCGACTCGGCGACGTTCACGACGAAACGGCTGATCGTGCGGGATGCACAGGGGATCACCGGCAAGAAGGTGGAGATCTACTCGCTGCCGTACGGCGCGATCAACATGTGGTCGTCTGAGAACGCCGGCACGCTCGACTGGAACTCGGAGATCGAGCTCTGGACACGCGCCGGACATATCAAGGTGAAGCTCGCGAAAGGGGCGGATGTCCGCCGCATCGACAGCCTCATCGCGTGGGCGGTCCTGAACAGTCACTGATCACGCGTCGGGCGCCAGTCAGCCTTCAGGGGCGGACCGGCGCCCGACGGTCGTCCTTCATGCATTTCGGAGGAGAACCGGAGCCGTCGGGTTGTTCGTCCCTATACAGCCGGCACAGCCTTCCCCACCGGACCGCGTCTCCCACCGCCCCGCGGCGCCCCGATAATGGACGGATGAGCGAGGCGCGCGAGATCCCCGGCTGGACGCACGTGTACTCCGGGAAGGTGCGCGACCTGTACCGTCCCGCGGACGGCGGCGACGGGCGCATGCTCGTGGTCGCCAGCGACCGGGTGAGCGCGTTCGATCATGTGCTCTCCCCCGGCATCCCCGGCAAGGGCGAGCTGCTCACGAGCCTCAGCCTGTGGTGGTTCGACCAGCTCGCGGGGGCCGACGGCGGCGAGGCCGTGCCGAACCACCTCACCGGCGAGGCGGCGCCGCCGGAGGTCGCGGGGCGGGCGATGATCGTGCGCTCGCTCGACATGCTGCCCGTCGAGTGCGTCGTGCGCGGTTACCTCACCGGATCGGGCTGGCTGGAGTACCGCGCGCAGGGCACGGTGTGCGGCATCCCGCTGCCGGCGGGCCTGCAGGACGGCGATCGCCTGCCCGAGCCGATCTACACCCCCGCGTACAAGGCGCCGCTGGGCGAGCACGACGAGAACATCTCATTCGAGCGCACCGTGGAGCTGGTGGGCGCCGAGCGCGCCGCCGAGCTGCGCGACGCCTCGCTGTCGATCTACCGGCGGGCGGCCGCGGCGGCCGAGGCGCGCGGGCTCATCCTCGCCGACACGAAGTTCGAGTTCGGGGTTGACGAGGACGGCGTGCTGCGGCTGGCCGACGAGGTGCTCACGAGCGACTCCTCGCGGTACTGGGACCGCCAGTCCTGGGAGACGGGCGCGACGCCGAAAGAGCGGATGGCGAGCTTCGACAAGCAGATCGTGCGCGACTGGCTCTCGGCCCGCTGGGACAAGCAGGGCACCCCGCCGCCGCTGCCGGCCGAGATCATCGACCGCACCGTCGCCCGCTACCGCGAGCTGCTGGAGCGGATGACGGCCTGAGGCCGCCCGCCGACGACCGGATCAACGGAGATCGCATGACGTCGCCCCGAACCGCCGCGCCCGAGGCCGGCACGATCCTGCTGCGCCGCGCCGGCACCGACGTGGTGCTCACCTGGAGCGATCACCGCATCCCCGCGATCGCGTACTGGGGGCCCTCGTTCACCCACGCCGACGCCGCGGACATCGCGGCCGCCGCCGCGGCGATCGCCACGCTGCCGGTGAAGACGACGGTCGATGCCGTGGTGCCGGCGAGCCTGCTGCCCGAGCACGGCACGGGATGGATGGGACGCCCGGGTCTCGTGGGAGATCGCGAGGGCCGCGACTGGTCCACCGCGTTCCGGCTCCGCGCGCTGGAGGCGACCCCCGCTCGCGCCGCGCTCGTCGCGCGCGACGAGACCGCGGCCCTGGAGGTCGCGATCGATGTGGAGATCGATGAAGCCGGCCTCCTGCTGCTGCGCGCGGGCGTGACCAACCTCGGCACCGCGCCGTACCGGGTCGAGCGCCTCTCGCTCTCGGTGCCCGTGCCCGCCGACGCCGACGAGCTGCTCGACTTCACCGGCCTGTGGGCGCGCGAGCGCGTCCCCCGCCGGGGCCGGATCCGCGATGGGATCCACCTGCGCGAGAACCGCGGAGGGCGCACGGGTCACGAATCGGAGTTCCTCACCGTCGTCGGCCGGCCCGGATTCGACTTCCGCCGCGGCGCGGTGCGCGGCGTGCACGTGGGCTGGTCGGGCAACCGCTCGGTGGCGGTGGAGCGCCTCGTGACGGGGATCACGACGATCGCGGCCGGCGAGCTGCTGTTCCCCGGCGAGGTCGTGCTGGGCGAGGGCGACCGCTATGACACGCCCGTCGTCTACGCCTCGCACGGCGAGGGCCTCGACGAGCTGGCCGCTCGCTTCCACGCGCGCCTGCGCACCCGGGCGCGCCACCCGCGGCGCCCGCGCCCCGTGACGCTGAACTCGTGGGAGGCGGTGTACTTCGCGCAGGACCCGGCCGCGATGATCGCGCTCGCCGAGGCCGGCGCGGCCGTCGGGGTGGAGCGGTTCGTGCTCGACGACGGCTGGTTCCTCGGGCGCCGCGACGCCGAGACGTCGCTGGGCGACTGGCAGGTCGATCCCGACGTGTGGCCCGATGGGCTGGGCGTGCTGGCCGATCACGTGCACGAGTTGGGCATGGAGTTCGGCCTGTGGTTCGAGCCCGAGATGATCAGCGAGCGCTCGCGGCTGGCCGCCGAGCACCCGGAGTGGATCCTGCACGTCGGCGATCGGCTGCCCCCGGCCGCGCGGTCCCAGCAGGTGCTGGACCTGACCAACCCCGACGCGTACGGGGCGATCCGCGACGGGGTCGTGGCGCTCGTCGAGGAGCTCTCGGTCGACTACATCAAGTGGGACCACAATCGCGATCTCGTCGAGGCGGGCGGGGCGGACGGCCGCGCGGCGACGCACGGGCAGACGCGGGCCTTCTACGCCCTGATTGATGAGCTGCGCGAGCGCTTCCCGCGGCTCGAGATCGAGTCATGCTCGAGCGGCGGGGCGCGGATCGACATGGGCGTGCTCGAGCGGGTGGACCGCGTCTGGCCGAGCGACAACCTCGACCCGATCGAACGCCACCGCATCCACCGCTACACCGGGCTGCTCGTGCCGCCCGAGATGATGGGCGCGCACATCGGGGCCACGCGCACGCACTCCACGGGGCGCACGCACGAGCTGGCGTTCCGCGCGCTCACCGCCCTCCTCGGTCACTTCGGCGCCGAGCTCGACGTGCGACTGCTCGCCGAGGACGAGCGCGCCCGGCTCGCGGGCTGGATCGGGCTGCACCGATCACTGCGCGCGCTCATCCACACCGGCACGACCGTCAACGCCGAGGCGCACGGCGGCGCCGTCGTGCTGCGCGGCGTCGTCGCCCCCGATCGCTCGCGCGCGGTCTACACCGTGGCGATGCTCGAGGTCGTGGCCTCCTGGCCCCCGGGGCGCATCGCGCTGCCGGGCCTGGACCCCGCCGCGCGCTACCGCGTGCGGCCGCTGCCCGGGCCCGACCTGCTGCCGCGGCCGCCGCGTGTGCCCGCATGGTGGGATGGCGCCGAGCTGGCGCATCGCGGCGAGCTGCTCGGCGCGCTCGGCGTGGAGCTGCCCCCGCTCGACCCCGAGCAGGCGTTCGCGATCGAGGTCACCGCCGTCGACTGACGCGGATCAGCCGATGCGGCCCAGCTCCGCCCCGGCGGCGAGGTAGGCGCCCGCCGCCGCACCGTGCGCGAGCGTGCCGGCGCGGTGCGCGGTGACCGGGGTCTCCATCTTCATCGCCTCCATCACGGCGACGACCTCGCCCTCGGCGACCTCCGCGCCGTCGGCGGCCTTCCACGACACCACCGTGCCGGCGATCGGCGCCGCGAGCACCGCGGGATCCGCGGGCGCAGCGGCATCGGGAGCCGCGGCCGGCGCGGGCACCCCGAGACCCCCGAGCAGGGCGGTCGGCAGCGCGAGCTCGGCGCGGCGGCCGTCGACCTCGATCCACGTGCGGGTGATGCCGCCCTCGGGCGCGGCCTCGGCCCGGGGCGCGACGAGCTCGTCGAGCCAGTCGCACTCCGTCTCGATCCAGCGCGTGTGCACGCCGAACGACGCGCCGTCGCCCGCGAGCGCGGCGTCGGCCGCGAGGCGGCGGTGGAACGGCACGACCGTGGGCACGCCCTCGATCCGCAGCTCGGCGAGCGCGGTGCGCGCGCGGCGCAGCGCGGCGTCGCGGTCGGGGCCCCACACGATCAGCTTGCCCAGCATCGAGTCGTACGCCCCGGGGACCGACGAGCCCGCGACCACACCCGCGTCGACACGGACGCCGGGGCCGCCGGGCAGGTCGAAGCGCGTGACCGCGCCGGGCTCGGGCAGGAAGCCGCGACCGGGGTCCTCGGCGTTGAGGCGGAACTCGAACGCGTGACCTTGCGCGGGCAGCGGCTCGACCGGCCCCTCGGCGGGGGCAAGCGGGATCTCGAGCGGCAGCCCGTCGGCGACGAGCAGCTGCTGGCGCACGAGATCGACGCCCGCCGTCTCCTCCGTGACGGGGTGCTCCACCTGCAGGCGCGTGTTGACCTCGAGGAACGACACCACGCCGTTCGCACCGACGAGGAACTCGACCGTCCCCGCGCCGGCGTAGCCGACGGCCGCGCAGATGTCGCGCGCGGCGGTGGCCATCGCCGTGCGCTGCGCGTCGGTGAGGAACGGGGCCGGCGCCTCCTCGACGAGCTTCTGGTTGCGCCGCTGCACGGAGCAGTCGCGCGTGCCCACCACGGCCACGCCGCCGCGGCCGTCGCCGACCACCTGCACCTCGACGTGCCGCGGGTTCTCGAGGAACTGCTCGACGAAGCTCTCGCCCCGCCCGAAGGCCGCGACGGCCTCGCGCACGGCGGCGTCGTAGAGGTCGGGGATCTCCTCCTCGGTGCGGGCCACGCGCATGCCGCGACCGCCGCCGCCGAACGCGGCCTTGATCGCCACGGGCAGCCCGTGCTCCCGCGCGAACGCCACGACCTCGGCGGCCGAGGTCACCACGCCGTCCGAGCCGGCCACGAGCGGCGCGCCCACGGAGGCCGCCAGCTCGCGCGCGGTGACCTTGTCGCCCAGCTGCGCGATCGACTCGGGCGAAGGCCCGATCCATGTCAGGCCGGCGGCGATCACCCGCGCGGCGAACTCCGCGCTCTCGGACAGGAAGCCGTAGCCGGGGTGCACGGCGTCGGCCCCCGAACGCGCCGCGACGTCGAGCAGCGCGTCGATGTTGAGGTACGTGTCGGCCGGCGCGGTGCTCGGCAGCCCCCACGCCTCGGTCGCCGCCGCGACGTGCGGCGCCTCGGCGTCGGGATCGGCGTACACCGCCACCGAGGCCACGCCGTACTCGGCGCAGGCGCGGGCGACGCGCACGGCGATCTCGCCGCGGTTGGCGATCAGGACCTTCTTCATGGGATCACTCCGGGGTGGTGCGAGCGGACGCATCCGCGTAGTCGACGAAGGGCGCGGCGATGCGGAACCGGATGCGCCCACCGACCGGCACCTGTGCGGCGCGGTCGAGGTCGGCATCGGCGACGACGCCGATGACCGGGTATCCGCCCGTCAGCGGGTGGTCGGCCGTGAACAGGACGGGCTGGCCGCTCGCGGGGATCTGCAGCGAGCCGGCCGCGGTCGCCTCGCTGGGCAGCTCCGCCGTGATCGCCCGCTCGATCGGCCGCTCGCCCTGCAGGCGCAGCCCGACGCGGTTGGACTGGGGGGTGACCACCCACTCCTGCTCGGCGAGGGTCGCGAGCGCCTCGGGCGTGCACCAGTCGGTGCGGGGCCCGAGCACGACGTCGAGCCAGGTAATCTCGGACGCCGACGGCAGCGGGTCGACGGGCTCGTGCCAGCCGGGCACGGATCCGGCGACGCGGGTGCCGATCGGCAGCACCGCTCCCGCGGCGAGCGGATCCGGTCCGAGGGCGGCGAGCACGTCGCGGGCCGCCGATCCGAGCACGGGCGCCACGTCGAACGAGCCGCGCGCCGCGACGTACGAGTACACGCCGCAATCGGCGGCGCCGAGCGCGAGCACGTCGCCGTCGTCGAGGGCGAACGCGGACTCCGCCGGAGCCTCGAGGCTCGCGCCGTCGGCGGTGCGGATGAGCAGCGGCGCGGGGGCGCCGGAGACCGCGATCGTGACCGGGCCGCGCGCGCGGAGCTCGAGCCCGCCGAGCGCCGCCTCGATCGCCGGGGCGGCCTCGTGGTTGCCGACGAGGCGGTTCGCCCGGCGCAGGGCGCCGCGGTCCATGGCGCCGGAGGGAGAGACGCCGAGCGAGGCGACGCCGGTGCGGCCGAGGTCCTGCAGCAGCGCGTGGGGTCCTGCGGCGAGGATCTCCAGCCCAGGTCTCGACTCCGCTGCGCTGCGCTCGACCCGTCTCGGCTCCGCGCTGCGCGCTTCGCTCGACGAGCCCGTGGTGGCTACGGCCGCGGCGGACCCCATCGAGCCCGCGGGGGTGGCGGCCGTGGCGGACCCCATCGAGCCCGCGGGGGCTACGGCCGCGGACTCCGCGGAGCCCGCCGCCTGCTCGCGCGTCGGCACGAACTCCACGCGGGCGCCGGGCTGCAGCAGCGCGGGCGGGTCGCGGCGCAGGTCCCACATCGCCTCGGTGGTGTGGCCGATCAGCTGCCAGCCGCCGGGGCTGGAGCGCGGGTAGATCCCCGTGAACTCGCCCGCGATCGCGAGGGCGCCGGCCGGGATCACCGTGCGCGGCGTCGACCGGCGCGGCACGTGCAGCGCCGGGTCTCCGCCGGAGATGTACGCGAACCCGGGCGCGAACCCCGTGAACGCCACGGAGTACGTCGGCGCGTGGTGGCGGGCGACGACCTCGTCGACGCTCATGCCCACGAGCGCCGCGACCTCGGCCAGGTCCTCGCCGTCGTAGACGACCGGGATGCGCACGAGCTCGCCCGCCTGCCCGCCGCCGGCGGCCACCGTGCGCGAGCGCACCTCCCCGGCCACCTCCTCGGCCGTGACGAGCGCCGGCCGGAACCGCGCGTACACGGTGCGGGCGGCCGGGATCAGCTCGGCCACGCCGGGGATCGGGTCGGCCTGCAGCGCGCGGTAGAGGGCGAGCGCGTGCTCGAGGTCGTCGAGCTCGACGATGAGGCCGTCGACGCCGGCGGGCAGGATGCGCATCAGGCGGCGAAGGAGCGCAGCTCGACCCCCGCGCCCACCAGTGCGTCGCGGACGGCGCGGGCGATCTCGACCGCGCCGGGCGAGTCGCTGTGCACGCAGATCGAGTCGGCCTCCACCGGCACGATGGTGCCGTCGATCGCCTCGATCACGCCCTCCTGCACGAGCCGGACCATGCGCTCGGCCACGAGGGCCGTGTCGTGCAGCACCGATCCCGGCTCGCGCCGCGAGACCAGCTCGCCGCCCGGGGTGTAGGCCCGGTCGGCGAACGCCTCCTGCACCGTGGTGAGCCCGGCCGCCTTGGCCTTCTCGACGAAGGGCGAGCCGGCCAGGCCCATCACGACGAGGCTCTCGTCGAAGGACCCGATCGCGTCGATCACGGCGGGGGCGTGCTTCTCGTCGTAGGCGATCGTGTTGTAGAGCGCGCCGTGCGGCTTGACGTAGCGCACCTCCGCGCCGATCGACCGCGCCAGGCCGGCGATCGCGCCGAGCTGATACAGCACGTCGCCGTACAGCTCCTTCGGCGAGGCGTCGAGGTTGCGCCGCCCGAAGCCGGCGAGGTCGCGATAGGCCGGGTGGGCGCCGACGACGACGCCCTTGGCCTGCGCGGCCGTGAGCGTGGCGAGGATGCCCTCCGGGTCGCCCGCGTGGAAGCCGCACGCGACGTTGGCGCTCGTGACGATGTCGAGCATCGCCTCGTCGTCACCGAGGGTCCACCGGCCGAAGCTCTCGCCCATGTCGGAGTTGAGGTCGATCGTGGTCACGTCGCGCCGTCCTTTCGGTCGATCAGTGGTGCGTGTTCCATCCTCACGCAGCGGGCGGGAAGAGGAACTGGAAGATCGTCGACGCGGAGGTGATGCCCATGTACCAGGTGAGGATGCACACGAGCGAGCCGAGCACGAGCAGCCAGGTCGGGAACTTGTGGCCGATCAGGTCCTTGCGGAAGAACCCGACGTACATCAGCAGCGTGAGGCCGATCGGCAGGATGAGGCCGTTGAAGCCGCCGGCGAAGACGAGCAGGGCCTGCGGGGCCGCGCCGAGCAGCAGGAAGACGACCAGCGAGACGGCGATGAAGATCACGGTCGACCAGGAGCGGATCTTCGGCTCGAGGGCGCGCATCGAGAACGCCGCGAAGAAGCTCACCGAGGTGTAGGCGGCGCCGATCACCGAGCTGATGCCGGCGCCCCACATGACCACGCCGAAGATGCGCAGGCCGGCGTCGCCGAGCGCGTGGCCGAAGGCCTGGGCGGCGGGGTTGGCCGAGCTGGAGGCGAGGTCGATCGTCACACCGCTGGCCGCGACGCCGAGGATCGCCAGGAACAGCACGTAGCGCATGATGCCGGTCACGCCGATGCCGAGCAGCGCCGCGCGGTTGACCTCCTTGGCGCGGTCGGGGCCGACCGTGCCGTTGTCGATGAGGCGGTGGGCGCCCGAATAGGTGATGTAGCCGCCGACCGTGCCGCCGACGATCGTCGTGATCGTGGCGATGTCGATCGTGTCGGGCCACACCGTCTGCCGCAGCGCGTCGCCGATCGGCGGCTGCGAGACGATCGCGACGATCGCCGTGAGCACGATCATGACGATGCCGAGCACCACGAGGAAGCGGTCCATGACCACGCCCGCGCGCTTGTAGAGGAAGATGCCGACCGCCAGGAGCGCGCTGATCGCGCCGCCGATCTTGGTGTCCAGTCCCAGCGCGGCGTTGAGGCCGAGGCCGGCGCCGGCGATGTTGCCGACGTTGAACACGATGCCACCGAAGATGACCAGCACGGCGAGCACGTGGCCGCTGTAGGGCACCGCCTGCCCCACGAGCTGGAAGACGTACTTGCCCGACAGCGACAGCATGCGCCAGACGTTCATCTGCACGATGAAGTCGATGATCACCGAGATGAGGATGCCGAACGCGAACGCCGAGCCGAGGGTGATCGTGAACTGGGCGGTCTGCGAGATGAAGCCGGGGCCGATGGCCGAGGTGGCCATGAGGAAGATCGCTCCCACCAGGGCGCCACGGCGCGCCTTGAGGTAGTCGGTCACCTTGGGCGCAGTGACGGTCTCGGGTGTGTCGCTCATGGGTTCTCCTGGGGAAGAGGGTCGGGTGGGTGGAGCGAAATCGTTCAACAATCTATAGCGGACGATGGAACCGTCTGCCTACTCGAGACGCGTGATGTAACACGCTCTTCACACCGTAGGCTTCGCTGAGACGCCCCGGAACAGCAGGAAGGAGTGCCCGTGAGCACCGACGCGGACGGCGCCCTCACCCCGCGCTCGCGCGCCGTGGGCGCGGCCGAGCAGCTCCGGGCGGCGATCGCGGCGGCGGCCCTGCGGCCCGGCGACCGGCTCAGCGAGGCGCGCCTCGCCGAGGAGCTCGGCGTCTCGCGCAACACCCTCCGCGAGGCCTTCCGGCTGCTCGCGGCCGAGGGTCTCCTGGTGCACGAGCCGCACAAGGGCGTGCACGTGGCGCTGCCGACCATGGCGGCCGTCATCGACATCTATCGCGTGCGGCGCCTCATCGAGGTCAACGTCATGCGCGGCGCGCTGCCCCGCCACCCGTCCGGCGCCGAGATGCACGCCGCGGTCGAGGCCGCGCACGCCGCCCGCGAGCGCGACGACTGGGTCGCGGTCGGCACGGCCAACCACGAGTTCCACCGGGCGATCGTCCGTCTGGCCGACAGCCCGCGCCTGGAGGCCGTGTACGCCTCGCTGCAGACGGAGTTGCGGCTCGTGTTCGGCATGATCGACGACCCCGAGTACCTGCACGGGCCGTATGTCGAGGAGAACGCGCGCATCGCGGCGACCTACGCCCAGGGCCGGGTCGCCGAGGCGGCCTCGCTGCTGGAGGCCTACCTCGACAGCTCCGAGCGGCTCATCCTCGCCAGCTACGCCCGCGCCCGGGCCTGAGCCCGCTCACTCCGCCATCCGCCGGGCGGCCTCCTCGGCGAGCGGCTTCTTGTCGATCTTGTTGGTCGCCGCCAGGGGCAGCGCGTCGAGGAACCAGATCCGCCGCGGGTGGGCGGCCGGGTCGAGCTTGGTGAGCGAGTACCGCCGCAGCTCCTCCTCGCCGATGGCCGACCCCGCCACGCGGACCACAAAGGCCACGGGCTTGGTGCCCTTGATCCGGTCGGGCACGGGCACGACCGCCGCCTGCGAGACCTCGGCGTGCGACTCCAGGGCGATCTCGATCGCGCGCGGGTAGAGGTTCTCCCCGCCCGAGACGAACATGTCGTCCTCGCGGCCGACGAAGAAGTAGAACCCCTCGGCGTCCCTCTGGAACAGGTCCTTGGTGTGGTAGAAGCCGTCGTCGGTCAGCGGGGACGGCACGTCGGGCCGGTTGTGGTAGCCCGACATCAGCGCGCCGTTGCGGATCTGCAGCACGCCGAAGTCGGGCTGCACCGATCCGTCCGGCCCCACGAGCCGGATCTCCACGTCGGGGTGCGGCACGCCCACCGACCCCAGGGGCACCGTCCGGCCGTCGGCGGGAGCCGTGAAGGCGATCGGGCTCGACTCGGTCGTGCCGAACGTGAAGACGAGCCGCGGGTGGTCGAAGGCCTCGTCGAGCGCGTTCAGCAGCTCGCTGCTGGCGGGAGCGGAGTTGAGGATCACCGTGCGCACGCTGGACAGGTCGGCACCGGCGATCGCCTCGGCGTCGTTGAGGAGCATCGCGATCATCGGCGGCACGCCGTTGAGATCGGTCACGCGATACCGCTCGATCGCGTCGACGACGCGGCGCACGTCGAAGCGCGGCAGCAGCACCACCGACTGGCCGGCACCCAGCGCCCGCTGCACGGGGCTCAGCGCCCCCATGTGGTACAGCGGGGCCGAGATGAGCAGGCGCGAGTCCCGGCTGTCGCCCTCGATCCCCCGCCCGATCACCCAGAGGTGGCTGCGGTGCGAGAGCACCACGCCCTTGGGCCGGCCGGTCGATCCGGACGTGTAGAGGAACATCGCCGGCTCCTCCGGATCGGGCACGACCGCGGGGAACGGATCGCCCTGCTCGCTCCACGCCCAGGCGTCGGCGAGCGGGATCACGGGCACGGCGAAGTCGTAGCCGGTGGCGTGCGCGGCGTCGGCGAACACGGCCGCGGCGCCCGCGTCCGCGGCGATGTACTCCACCACCTCGGCCGGCGACCGGTAGCTGATCGGCACGGCCACGAGCCCCGCCCGCTGGATCGCCATGAACGTCACCAGCCACGGCAGCGAGTTCTCGCCGAGGATCGCGACGGTGGCGCCGCGCGCGAACCGCTCGGCCAGCGCGCCGGCGAGCACGGCCGCGCGGCGGTCGAACTCGCCGAAGGTGACGGTCAGCGGCTCGGCACCCGACAGATCGGTGATCGTGTCGACGTCGGGGCGGTCGAGGCGGATGGCCGCGCCCTGGTTCACGTAGGCCGCGGCGAGCGCTCCCCCGCCGCCCGGGTACGGATCGGTCACGCCCACGGCCGCACCACGACCTTCCCGAACACCTCGCGGCGCTCCATCATCCGCAGGCCCTCGACCGCCTCGTCGAGCGCGAGCTCCGCGCCGATCACCGGGTCGAGCCGCCCCTCGGCCACCAGGGCGACGAGCTGCTCGATGTCGGACTTCTCGAACGCGTTCGAGCCGATGATCTGCAGCTCGAAGGAGAAGATGTAGCGCAGGTCCTCCACCGGGTCGTAGCCGGCCGACGCCCCGCACACGAGGATGCGCCCGCCGCGGCCGACCGAGCGCAGCGTGGGCGCCCAGGTGTCGCCGCCGGTGAAGTTGACCACCACGTCCATGCCGGGACCGGAATCGAAGCGGTGCGGCTTGCCGTGGTGCTCGCGCACCCACTGCGCGATGTCGTGCTGCGTGTAGTCGAGGAACTCGTCGGCACCGAGCTCGAGCAGCGCCCGACCCTTCTCCTCGGAGCCGGCCGCCGCGACGACGTGGCAGCCCATCCCGCGCGCCAGCTGCACGCACGCCGTACCGACGCCGCCCGAGGCCCCGAGGACGAGCACCTTGTCGCCGGTGTGCACGGCGCCCTTGCCCACCATCATCCGGTGGGCCGCGCCGTAGGCCACCGGCAGGGCGGCCGCCTGCACGTCGCTGACCTCGTCGGGAAGGCGCACGAGCTGCTCGGCCTCGACGAGGCAGTACTGCGCCATGCCGCCGTCGTGCATCTCGCCCATCAGGTGCCCGTCGGAGGCGAGCGGCACGACGACCACGCGGTCGCCCGGCACCCAGCCGTCGACGCCCTCGCCCACCTCGGCGACCTCGCCGGCCATGTCGAGCCCGATGATCACGGGCAGCGGCAGGCGGATGCCGGGCATGCCCCGCACCGTGAAGATGTCGTGGTGGTTGAACGAGGCCGCCGTCACCCGCACGAGCACGTGGCCCGGGGTGACCTCGGGGATCTCGTGGTCGGGGCGGAGGCGGAGGTCGTCGATCGGGCCGTGCGCGTCGAGCACGAGCGCCTTCATGGTGGCGGGCATGCCTCCCAGGTTAGGGCGGCCGCGAGGGGGCCGGCGCCGCTCACTCGGCGGGCGGCTCCTCGCGCCGGCGCTCGCGCTCGCGCTGGGCACGACGCTCCTCGCCCACCGTGAGCGAGGCGTCGCCCGAGGCGACGTGGTCCGGGCGCTCCGGGCCCTTGGGCTGGATGCGGCCGGGCTCGAGCGTGCGGGTGACGTCCTGCGCGCTGACGACGGGGACCTGCTCCGTCGCCGTCTCGTACCACTCGGTGAGGGCGGGGTCCTCGGTGTCGATGCCCGCGCCGGCGCCCTGCTCCGGGGCGACCTCGGTGGCGCCGAAGACGAAGTCGTCGCCGTGCTCCTCGATGCCCAGGCGCACGCCCTGCGCGATCGCCGCCCGCGCGAAGCGCCGCCGCAGGATGTACGGATCGGTGGTGAGCTCGCGGCCCCAGGCGAACATGATGCCGATCACGATGATCGCGAACGGCAGCGCCGTCACCACCATGATCGACTGCAGCCCCGACAGCGCGGTCTCGCCGCCCGCCAGCAGCAGCGCGAGGGCTGCGGCGCCGAGGAGCACGCCCCACGTCAGCGTGACCCACGACGACGGCTCGGGCTTGCCGCGCTGGCTCATCGAGCCCATGACGATCGCCGCCGAGTCGGCCGAGGTGACGAAGAACAGGACGATCGAGATCATCGCGAGCACCGACAGCACCGCCGCGAACGGCAGCTCGTTCAGGACCGCGAAGAGGATCGCCTCGGGGGCCCCCGCCTCGCTGATCGCGGCACCGGCCTCCTCGAAGAACATCGTGGTGCCGCCCATGATCCCGAACCACACGATGCACACGGCGGCGGGCACGACGATCACGACGGTCGCGAACTCGCGCAGCGTGCGGCCCCGCGAGATCTTGGCGATGAACATGCCGACGAACGGGGTCCACGAGACCCACCACGCCCAGTAGTAGTTCGTCCACGCCGAGACGAACGTCGCGGCGTCCTCGCCCTGCGCCGGGTTGCGCATCAGCATGGTCCACAGCTCGGCGAGGAACGCCGACACCGACGACGGGATGATGTTGAGCAGGAACAGCGTGGGCCCCGCGACGAAGATGATCACTCCGATGATCAGCGCGATCACCATGTTGATGTTCGACAGGGCGCGGATGCCGCGCTTGATGCCCGACACGGCCGAGACGACGAACGCGGCGGTCAGCACCGTGACGATCACGATCAGCCCGATGTTGCCCAGCGGCCCGATGCCGGTGACGTACTCGATGCCGCTGGCGATCTGCAGCGCGCCCATGCCGAGCGTCACCGCCGTGCCGAACAGGGTGACGATGATCGCGAACACGTCGATGACGGCGCCGGCCCAGCCCTCGGTGCGCTCCTTGAAGATCGGGGCGAAGATCGCCGAGATGAGCGGCGGGCGGCCCCGCCGGTACGCGGCGTAGGCGATCGCGCCGCCCACGAGCGCGTAGAAGGCCCAGGCCATCGGGCCCCAGTGCAGGATCGACTGGGCGAGCGCCACGTGCATGGCGTCGCGCGAACCCGCCTCGGCGTCGAAGCCGTAGGGCACGTCGAGGAAGTAGCCGAGCGGCTCCGCCGGCCCCCAGAACAGCAGGCCGATGCCCATGCCGGCGGAGAACAGCATCGCGATCCACGAGATGGTCGAGAACTCGGGCTCCTCGTCATCGGCGCCGAGTCGCACGCCGCCGGTGCGCCCGTATCCGATGACGAGCATGAACGCGATCGTCACGATGGCCAGCACCGAGAACAGCCAGCCGAAGTTCTCCATCACCCACGCCAGCGACGCACTGCCGGTGCCGGCGATGCTCTGCGGCGCGAGGAAGCCCCAGATCACCACGACGAGGACGAGGGCCCCCGCCACACCGAACACGGTCCAGTTGGTGGAGAAGGTCTTCCCCGTGTCCTCGACGCCGATTCCCGGGATCAGCGCAGGGTGCGTCACCTCCCGCAGGACCTTCGTGACGGGCTTCTTCGGCTGGGGCTTCTCGGGCGATGTGGCGCTCATGATGTCCGCTCATTCGTCGATCGGCCGCACGCGGTGCGCACGGGGTCGTTCGGGGCAACGGTACGGACCGGGCCGCCGGATCACACCCGGGCCGGTCGGACCGTTACCGCGCCGTGATCATTCTGGCGCCCGCCCCGGAACGTGCCCGAAACCACGCGGGCTGTATCGTGGATCGATTTGTTCTCCCCTGCCCCAAGGAGCCCCATGCCTCTCTGGTCCCTGCACGGCGACGGCCGCACCGTCGCCCGCGGCGCCGTCGTCGCGCCCGATGAGCGTCTGAACTGGTCGGCGACGATCGCGATGGGCCTGCAGCACGTCGTCGCGATGTTCGGCGCGACGTTCCTCGTGCCGACGCTCACCGGCTTCCCCGTCTCGACGACGCTGCTGTTCAGCGGCCTCGGCACGCTGCTGTTCCTGCTCATCACGCGCAATCGCCTCCCCAGCTACCTGGGCTCGTCGTTCGCGTTCATCGCACCGCTGCAGGCGGCGACCGCGACGAACGGCATGGGATCGGCACTGGCCGGCATCGTCGCCGTCGGTGTGCTGCTCGCGCTGATCGGCTTCGTCGTCAACGTGCTCGGCGTGGGCTGGGTCGACAAGGCGATGCCGCCCGTGCTCGCCGGCACGATCGTCGCCCTCATCGGCTTCAACCTCGCCCCCGCGGCGTGGGGCAGCGTGCAGGCGGGCGCCGACGGCGCGATCGTCACGCTCATCGCGATCATCCTGTGCTCGGTGCTGTTCAAGGGGTTCCTCGGCCGCATCTCGATCTTCGTCGGCGTGCTCATCGGCTTCGTCTACGAGGCCGCCACGGGGTACTTCGGCGAGGCGAACGCGCAGGGCGTCACGCCGGCCGACACGATCGCCGACGCCGCCTGGTTCGGCCCGCCGACCTTCGCGTTCCCCGACTTCGTCTCGCCGAGCACGTGGGCGCTGCTGCCGATGTTCCTGCCCGTGGTGCTCGTGCTCATCGCCGAGAACGTCGGCCACGTCCGCGGCGTGGCCACGATGACCGACGGCCGCCTCAACCGCGAGACCGGTCGCGCGCTGATCGCCGACGGTGCCGCCACCGCGCTGGCCGGCACGTTCGGCGGCTCGGGCACCACCACCTACGGCGAGAACATCGGCGTCATGGCCGCCACGCGCGTGTACTCCACGGCCGTGTACTGGGTGGCCGGCCTCACCGCGATCCTGCTCGCGTTCTCGCCCAAGATCGGCGCGGTGTTCAACTCGATCCCGCCGGGGGTGCTCGGCGGCGCCACCACCGCCCTGTACGGCCTCATCGGCGTCATCGGCGTGAAGATCTGGGTCGACAACCGCTCGGACTTCTCGCGGCCCGTCAACCAGTACACCGCCGGTGTGGCGCTGGTCATCGCGATCGCGAACTACACGATGCAGTGGGGCGACTTCCAGCTCGCGGGCATCGCGCTCGGCACGATCGCCGCCTTCGCGATCTACCACCTCGGCAACCTCCTCGCCCGCGCCACCAAGAACGGTGCGGACGACGGCGGCCCGATCCCCGCGGTCGGCCCGCTCGGCGGCGACCCCCAGGACTGACGCGATCGCAGCGGGGTCGAGCGCGGGCTGAGGCCCCGTCTCGACTCCGCGGCTGCGCCGCTGCGCTCGACGAGCCGTGACCACCCGGGCTCGTCGACCGAGCGAAGCGAGCGGAGACGGCTCGAGCGGAGCGCAGCGGAGTCGAGAGCACCGGGCTTCAACCCTCGGCCTCGACTGCGCGGCTTCGCCGCTGCGCTCGACCCGTCTCCACTCCGGCGCTCCGCGCCTCCGGTCGACGAACCGTGACCACGGGCTCGTCGAGCGGAGTGAGCGCAGCGAACGCAGCCGAGACGGCTCGAGCGAAGCGCAGCGGAGTCGAGAGCTCAGGGTTGAACCCCTCGGTCTCGACTTCGCGCCTCCGGTCGACGAGCCCGTACCACCCCAGCCTCGTGGGGCGGCCCGCGCGCGTCAGGCGGTGTCGCGGATGACGAGCTCCGTCGGGAGGATCGTGACGCGCGGGGGCGATTGGCCCGCCAGGCGCGCGAGGAGCACGTCGACCATCGTCCAGCCCTGCAGGCGCGACGGCTGGCGCATCGTCGTCAGCGCCGGCGCGATGCTCGTCGCCAGCGGCGAGTCGTCGAAGCCGACGATCGCGACGTCGTCCGGGATGCGGATCCCGGCGTCGCGCAGCGCCGGGATGACCCCGCGCGCCATGAGATCGCTCGCCACGAAGAGCGCGTCGAAGGGCTCCCCCTCGTCCACGAGCCTCCGGGCCGCCTCCGCGCCGCCGTCGATCGTGAAGCCGCCGTCGACGATCGGGCCCGGCTCCAGGCCCGCCGCGGCGAGCGCGGCATCGAACCCGCGCAGTCGGTCGATCGCGGCGGGCATGTCGAGCGGCCCGGTGACGGTGCCGATGCGCCGCCGCCCCTGCGCCACGAGGTGCTCGACCGCCGCGCGCGCCCCCGCCACGTTGTCGACGTCGACCCAGTAGTCGCGGGCCCGCTCGCGGATCGGCCGGCCACCGAAGACCACGGGCACGGCGTCCGCGATCCGCTCGAGGTACGTGTCGCTCGTGTGGTGCGACACCACGATCGCCCCGTCCACGTTGCCGCCGCGCAGGTAGCTCGTCGTCTTGTTGCCCGGATCGTCCGAGGCGATGAAGAGGTTGAGCACGTGATCCGACCCCGACATCCGCTCGCTGATCCCGGTGACGACGGCCGCGAAGAACGGGTCGCCGAAGAACCGGGTGGTGTCCTCGGGCACGACCAGCGCGATCGCGTGCGTCTGGCGCGACGCCAGCGATCGGGCCGCCCGGTTGGGCACGTAGTTCAGCTCCGCGATGGCGCGGCGCACCGCCTCCAGCGCGTCGGGGCTGACCCGCGAACCGCCGTTGACGACGCGCGACACGGTCGACCGGGACACGCCGGCGCGCGCCGCGACCTGCTCGATCGTGACGGCGTCGACATCGGATCCCTGACTCATGGAGCTCTCAGTATGCACTCACCGGAATATCGAGGGCCCGCTCGGCCGCGATCCGCGCGTACTCCCGACCACTGCGCTTGACGGTGCGCTGCTGCGTCGCGTAGTCCACGTGGACGATCCCGAACCGCTTCTCGTATCCCCAGGCCCACTCGAAGTTGTCGAAGAGCGACCAGTAGTAGTAGCCGCGCACGTCCACCCCGCGCTCGATCGCGTCGAGCACGGCCGACAGGTGCGCCCGCACGAACTCCGTGCGCTCCGGGTCGTCGACCGCGCCGTCGACGAGCTCGTCGTCGTAGGCGGCGCCGTTCTCGGTGACGTACAGCGGCACGCCCGGCAGGTCGGCGGCCACGCGCTGGAGCAGGCGGGTGAGCCCCTCCGGCTGCACCTCCCAGCCCATGTTGGTGCGCGGCAGGCCGCGGTCGTGCCAGTGGATGTCCTCGTCGGCCGGGTACGGCGACCGCGTGGGCCGATCCGTCGGCGCCTCGCCGCCCACCGGCGGCTCCTCGGCGGCATGACCCGACACGAGCTCGCCGTGGTAGTAGTTCACGCCGAGGAAGTCGAGCGGCTGCGAGATGATCTCCAGGTCGCCGGGGCGCACCGCGCTCTCGAACTCCGCGACGGCGGCCTCGTCGACCGCGCGGAAGTCCGAGACGATGTCGACCGGATAGGCGCCCACCCGCAGCGGGTCGAGGAACCAGCGATTGAACTGCCCGTCGATGCGGCGGGCGGCATCCTGATCCTCGAGGTCCGAGGGGTCGACGGGGTCGGCCACGGTGAGGTTCAGCGTGATGCCCACCTGCGCGCCGCGCGCCCGCAGCTCCTGCGCGGCGCGGCCGTGCGCGAGCAGCAGGTGGTGCGAGGCCAGCAGGCCGTCGCGCACGCTCTGCCGTCCCGGCGCGTGGGCGCCGGCCGTGTACGACAGGAACGACGAGCACCACGGCTCGTTGAGCGTGGTCCACGTGGGCACGCGATCGCCGAGCGCCTCGTGCATCGTGACGGCGAACTCCACGAAGCGATCGGTCGTCTCGCGCGCGGTCCAGCCGCCGCGCTCCTCGAGCGCCTGCGGCATGTCCCAGTGGTAGAGCGTCGGCCAGGGCACGATCCCCGCCTCGAGCAGCTCGTCGACGAGCCGGCTGTAGAAGTCGACGCCCTTCGGGTTGACCGCGCCGCCGTCGGGGCGCACGCGCGCCCACGACGTCGAGAAGCGGTACGCCTGCAGGCCAAGGCTCTTCATGAGCGCCACGTCGTCGCGGTAGCGGTGGTAGTGGTCGCACGCGACATCGCCGTTGTCGGCGTTGATCACCGCGCCGGGCACGCGGCTGAACGCGTCCCAGATCGAGGCGGTGCGGCCGTCCTCGAACGCCGCTCCCTCGACCTGGAACGCCGCGGTCGCGGCTCCGAAGAGGAAGTCATCCGGAAACGAGCGGGTCATTGTCATCCCTTCACGGCGCCGGCCATGATGCCGCTGACCAGCTGCTTGCCCGCCACCACGAAGAGGAGCAGGAGGGGCAGCGTGGCCAGCACCACACCGGCGAGCACGATCGAATAGTCCACGAAGTAGTTCGACTGCAGCAGCGACAGCGCCACCGGCAGCGTGGGGTTCTGGCGGTCGAGCACGATGAACGGCCAGAAGAAGTTGTTCCACGCGGTCACGAAGGTGAACAGGAACAGCATGGCCGCGGCCGGGCGCGCGGCGGTGACGCCGACGGTCCAGAACACGCGGATCATGGAGGCCCCGTCCACGCGCGCCGCCTCGATGAGCTCGTCGGGCACCGACTGGCGCAGGTACTGCGTCATCCAGAACACGCCGAACGCGCTCGTGAGGGCCGGCACGATGATCGCGCCGATCTGCCCGGTCCAGCCGATCTCGCTGAAGAGCACGTAGAGCGGCACGACGCCCAGCTGCTGCGGCACCGCCATGGTGGCGACGACGAAGGCCAGCAGCGCGGGGCCGCCCGGGAAGCGCAGCTTCGCGAACGCCCATCCGGCCAGCGTGGAGAACACCACCACGCTCACGGCGATGATCGTCGAGCTCCAGATGCTGTTCCACAGCGCGAGCCAGAAGTTCACGGCGCCGTCGTTCATGACCGCGGCGGCGTTGGCGAAGAAGTTGCCGCCCGGAATCCACGAACGGTTCGGGTCGCGCAGCGTCGAGGCGTCGCCCGAGCCGATGAGGAACGAGAAGTACAGCGGGAACACGCTCGCGACGAGCACGACCGCCAGCCCCGCGTACACCCAGAAGCCGGGCCGGGAGCCTCGGATCCGCACGGTCTTGCCGCGCTTGGCCATGGGCGTGATGATCGCGGCCGTGGCGTCGCCGCCGGCCGGGTTCGCAGCGCTCATGCGCGGGCCTCCCTTCTGCGCGCGCGGGCCGCCGCACGCCGCTCGGCGCGCGTGAGCACCGGGCCTCGGCCGCCCTCGTCGCGCACGAGCGAGCGGGTGACGAGGAGGTTGATGAGCCCGATCGCGAGGATGATGATGAACAGGATCCACGCCATCGCGGAGGCGCGTCCGAAGTTCCACTCGCCCCAGCCGATGTCGTAGAGGTAGAGCGTGATCGTGAGCCACTGCGATCCGGCGCCGCCGCGGCCGAACTGATCGAACATGCGCGGCTCGTCGAAGATCTGCAGGCCGCCGATCGTCGAGGTGATGATCACGAAGATGAGGGTGGGCCGCAGCGACGGCAGCGTGACGCTCCAGAACTGGCGGAACGGGCCGGCGCCGTCCACGGTCGCGGCCTCGTAGTAGTCGCGCGGGATCGCCTGCATGGCCGCGAGCAGGATGAGCGCGTTGTAGCCCGTCCAGCGGTAGTTGACCATGGTCGCGATGGCGACGTGGCTCCAGAACGGCTCGACGTGCCACGGGATCGGGCCGATGCCGAAGAACCCGAGCCACTCGTTCACCTGGCCGGAGTTGTCGGCGAAGAGCGCGTTGAAGATGAGGCCCACCGCCACGGGGGCGACCACGTAGGGCAGCAGGGCGCTCATGCGCCAGAACGTGCGGGCACGGATGTGCCGGTCGAGCATCGCCGCGATGAAGGTCGCGAGGATCAGCTGCGGCACGCTCGAGAGCAGGAAGATGCTGAACGTGTTGCCCAGCGCGACCCAGAACTTGGGCTGCTGCAGGATCCACGCGTACTGGTCGAAGCCGACCCACTCGCCCGAGCGCCGGATCTGGTCCCAGTCCATGAACGAGATCACGGCGGTGTAGACGATCGGGAAGAGCCCGGCCACCGCGAAGACGATGAAGAACGGCGAGATGTAGAGGTAGGGCGAGAGCTTCACGTCCCAGCGGCTGAGGCGCTGGGAGAAGGAGAGGACGCGGACCGGGCGTCCGGGGCTCGGAGCCCCGGACGCCGTGCCGCGATCCGTGATCGTGGCGGTCATGCTCAGAAGGCCGACACCTCGGTGACCCACGAGTCCCACGCCTCTTCGGGCGTCTCGAGGCCGTCGAACACGCGGGTGACCGCCTGGTTCAGCGCCTCGTGGAACTGGAAGTACTTCGGGCCCTTGATCGGCGTGACCGTGATGGCGGCCGCGCGGTTCGAGTTGATCTCGCCGACGGGTGCGTCGTTGAAGTACTCGTTGGTGGCGTCGCTGACCTCGGTCATCTCGTACGCATCGGGCTGGCTCGGGAAGGCCCCGACGTTCGCGAACGCGCGCGCCTGGATCTCGGGCGAGGTCAGCCAGTCGGCGAGCTCCTGGGCCGCCTCGACGTTGTCGCCGTTGGCGGGGATGGTCAGGTACGAGCCACCCCAGTTGCTGCCGCCGCCGGGGAAGACGTCCGCGATGTCCCAGCCGGTCACGTCGGGCGCCTCGCCCGAGATGATGCCGTGCATCCACGGCGGGCACAGCATCGCGGCGAACTCGCCGTTGGCCATCGAGGCGTACCAGTCCTCGCTCCACTGGCCGGCGTAGGCCGAGATCGGCACGCCCTTCTCGATGACGGTGTCGAACATCTCGCGCACGTCGGGGTTCTCGGTGGCGATGACGTTGCCGTCCGCGTCCTCGTAGGTCTCCTCGAGCTGGTTGGCGAGGCCCTGCAGGATCGAGTTGGCCGAGTCGAGGAACGGCTTGCCGGTCTTCTCCTTGTACTCGGCGCCGACGGCGAACAGGTCGTCCCACGTGGTGAACAGGCCCGCGACCTCCTCGCGGTCGGTGGGGAGCCCGGCGGCCTCGAACAGGTCGGCGCGGTAGCAGACGGCCTGCGGACCGATGTCGGTGCCGTAGCCGATCAGGTTGCCCTCGGCGTCGGTGGCCGCGGCCTCCTTCCAGTCGAGCCAGCGGCCCTTGAGGTCGTCGGGCACCGGCGCAAGCAGGTCGGAGTACTGCATGCCCTCGGCGAGCCAGTCGATCTCGATCGCCTCGATGTCGGCCAGGCCGGTGTTGCCGAGCTTCTGGAAGAAGTTCGCGCGCGCGTCGTTCGACGTCGCCGCGCGGTTGTGGACGATCGTCACGCCGGGGTGCGCGTCCTCGTACTCCTGCAGCAGCTCGTCGCTGTAGCCGAAGTCGTTGAAGGTGGCGATGGTCAGCTCGATGTCGCCGCCGGCGTCGCCGCCGCCGTCACCATTGCCGCCGGTGCAGCCGGCGAGCACGAGCCCGCCGACCGATGCGAGTGCGACGCCGGCGAGAGTCCGGCGGAGAGCACGATGTGTCACGGTTCCACTCCTTCGTGGTGTGCAGGGGTGTGGGAGCGCTCCCACGCTGTTGACGGCGACACTATGGGAGCGCTCCCACACCTGTCAAGACCACCCGGCTCGAAACGGCCCCGGCGTTGTGGCGCAGATCTGCACAGCAGCGTAGATCTCGCGCCGTGCGATGCGCCGGATCGCAGATCTGCGCGCGAACGCCGTGATCGGCAACCCCGGCTGGTCGCCTAGAATCATGGGGAAACCCTGCCCGCGCGATCCGAAGGCTCACACATGCCCACCATCGTCGTCGACGTCATGCCCAAGGCCGAGCTGCTGGACCCGCAGGGCAAGGCGGTCACCGGATCGCTCGCGCGCCTGGGCCACGGCGCGTTCCAGAACGTCCGGATCGGCAAGCGCATCGAGCTGACCGTCGAGGGCGAGGTCACCGACGCGGTGCTCGCCGAGGCACGCCAGATCGCCGACGAGATCCTCTCCAACTCGGTGATCGAGGACGTCGTCAGCGTGGAGGTCGCGGACCGATGACCGCACGCATCGGCGTCATCACCTTCCCGGGATCGCTCGACGACGGCGATGCCCGCCGCGCGATCCGCATCGCCGGCGCCGAGCCCGTCGCCCTGTGGCACGGCTCGCACGACCTCGAGGGCGTCGACGCCGTGATCCTGCCCGGCGGCTTCTCGTACGGCGACTACCTGCGCGCCGGGGCGATCGCCGCGCACGCGCCGATCATGGCCGAGGTCAAGGACGCCGCCGCCAAGGGCATGCCGGTGCTGGGCATCTGCAACGGCTTCCAGATGCTCGTCGAGGCGCACCTGCTGCCCGGCGGCCTGATCCGCAACGCGCATCAGCAGTTCATCCGCCGCGATCAGCGCCTGCGCGTGGAGAACGCGTCCACCGCCTGGACGAGCGAGTTCGCCGCGGGCCAGGAGATCGTCATCCCCCTCAAGAACGCCGACGGCGGCTACATCGCCGACGAGGAGACCCTCAAGCGCATCGAGGGCGACGGCCGGGTGGTGTTCCGCTACCTCGGCGTGAACCCCAACGGCTCGCTCAACGACATCGCGGGCGTGAGCAACGAGGCCGGCAACGTCGTGGGCCTCATGCCGCACCCGGAGCACGCGGTCGAGCCCGGCTTCGGCCCCGGCACCCCGGCCGCCATGCGCTCGGGCGTGGACGGCCTGGCCTTCTTCCGCAGCGCCATCGCCGCCACCGTCGCCGCCGCGGCCTGACGCCCGGTCTGCCGAGGCGTGCGGTCGCGGTAGCGTGGATCGGGTGACCGCTCTCACCGTCTCCGTCCCGACCGAACAGCTCGCCGACGACGTGCGGGCGCTGCTGGATCCTTCCCTCGGCGTCGAGGTCGTGCTGTGGAAGGACGAGGCGTCGACGCCCGAGGGGCCGATCGACATCGTCGTGCCGCCGTACATGAAGCAGGGCGCCACGCTGCGGGCGCTCACGGCCCTGATGCCCCGCCTCGTGCAGGGGCAGGCGATCGGGTACGACGGCGTCGCCGACACCCTGCCGGCCGGGCTCGTCTACGCCAACGCCTCGGGCGTGCACGAGACGGCGACGAGCGAGCTGACCCTGGCGCTGATCCTCGTGGCCCAGCGCGGACTCGTCGACGTCGTGCGCAACCAGGATCGCGCCGTGTGGACCAAGTCGGTCACCCCGGGGCTCGCCGATCGCCGGGTCGTGCTGCTCGGGTACGGCGGCGTCGGCAAGGCCATCGCGGCTCGCCTGGAGCCGTTCGAGGTCGAGATCGTCCCGGTGGCCTCGACCGCGCGGGACGAGGACGGCCGCCACGTGCACGGCATCGAGGAGCTGCCGGACCTCGCCCCGACCGCCGACATCCTCATCAACGTGCTCCCCGGGGGCGAGCAGACCCACCACCTCATCGACGACGCCGTGCTCTCGGCGCTTCCGGACGGCGCCCTCGTCGTGAATGTCGGCCGCGGCCCGACCGTCGACACCGCAGCGCTCGTCGAGCACGTGCAGCGCGGGCGGCTGCGCGTGGCGAGCGACGTGTTCGATCCCGAGCCCCTGCCCGCCGACCACCCGCTGTGGTCGCTGCCCAACGTCTTCATCACGCCGCACGTCGGCGGGCTGAGCGAGGCCATGCGGCCCCGGATCGCCCGCCTCGTCGCGACGCAGGCCGAGCGGATGGTGCGCGGCGAGGACCCGATCAACGTCGTCATCCGCACCTGAGCGGGCCCCCTGACCGCGAGACTGCACGCCTGCGCCGAGACTGCCGGCACTGCACGCTGTCTCGGCGCAGGGCTGCAGTCTCGCGGGAGACGCCCCGGGCCCCGACCGGGACGCCGGGCCCGCGGCCGGGCGTCAGGCCGCCGCCGCGAGCGCCGCGCCGTGCGCGCCCGCCCACACGCCGAGCGCGGCCGGGAGGACCGGGGGCAGGGTGTGGAACGTCGACTCGGCGCGCGCATGCCGGAGGGCGGGCTCGACCGTCCACTCCGGCGATCGTGCGACGCCGCCGCCGACCACCACGAGCGCCGGATCGACGAGCGCCGACAGGGCGAGCAGCGCGCGGCCGAAGCCCCGGGCCGCGGCGTCGAGGGTCGCGATCGCCGCGGCGTCCCCCGCGCCGGCGGCCGCGACGACGTCGCGCGCCGTGCCGCCCTCTCCCCCGCGCTCGCGCCACCGGACGCCGAGCTGCGATCCGCCGATGACGGTCTCGAGGCAGCCGCGGCCGCCGCACGAGCAGGCGTGGTCCGCGTCGGTCGCACGCAGGTGGCCGATTTCGCCGGCCGCGCCGTGCGCGCCACGGTGCACGGCGCCGTTCACGACGTGTGCCCCCGCGATGCCCGTGCCGAGGGCGATCACGAACACGTCGCCCGCGCCCCGGCCCGCGCCGACACGCGCCTCCGCGAGCGCCGCGGCCTCGCCGTCCTGCACCGCGACGCCGGGTATGCCCAGCGCACGTGACAGGGTCTCGGCGGGCGCCGTGCCGTCGAGCCACGGCAGGTTGGTGCTGCGCCCGACGACGCCCGTGCCCGGATCCAGCGTGCCCGCGATCGTCACGCCGAACGCCCCCAAGGTGGGCACGGCGATCGGCGCGGGCATCGTCATCGATGGGGCCGTGTACCGCGGCTCGTCGGGCGCCGCCGGCGACATCACGCACACGCGTGTCTCGGCCGCGGGCGATCTCCCCTGCTCGTGCGGCAACCGCGGGTGCCTCGAGACCGTGGCGTCGGGCGCCGCCCTCGTGCGGCTGCTGCGCGCCGAGGGCTACGACGTCACGAGCACCCCCGATGTCATCCGTCTCGTACGCGACGCCGATCCGACGGCGATGATCCTCACCCGCGCCGCCGGTCGTCATCTCGGCGAGGTGCTGTGCGCCGTGGTGAACTTCTTCAACCCCGGGGCGATCTACCTCGGCGGCGCGCTGTCCACGCTCGAGCCCTTCGTCTCCGCGTTCCGCAGCCAGGTGTATGAGGGCGCGCACCCGCTCATGACCCGCGACCTCGACATCAGTCCCGCCGCCCTCGGCGCCGACGCGATCCTCGTCGGCATCTCGCGGCAGATCAACGATCGCCTCACGCGCCAGGTCCGCGTCTGAACGCCGCCCGCACGCATCACCCGCTCTCCTCACCGCGAGACTGCATCGCTGCGCCGAGACAGCCGGCGCTGCATGCTGTCTCGGCGCACACGTGCTGTCTCGGCGTGTGAACGACGTCGGCCCCCGCCCGGCGAACCGGGGCGGGGGCCGACGAGCGGGGCGATCAGACGGTGGTGTAGCCGCCGTCGACCAGGTAGTACGCGCCCGTGACGAACGAGGCGTCGTCCGACAGCAGGAAGCGGACGACCTTGGCGATCTCCTCCGGGCGGCCCAGGCGACCGAGCGGGTGCTTCGCGACGAGGCCCTCCTTGATCTCGGCCGGGGCGCCGGCGAGCAACGGGGTGTCGATGTAGCCGGGGCCGACGGCGTTGATCCGCAGGCCCGCGGCGCCGTACTCCGCGGCCGCGTTCTTGGTGAGACCGACCACCGCGTGCTTGGTGGCGGTGTAGGCCGAGCTGCCGAGCGCCGCGACGGTGCCGTGGATCGAGGCCATGTTGACGATCGCGCCCTCGCCCGCGCCGGCCTCGAGGATCGCCGGGATCTGGTAGCGCAGACCGTAGGCGACACCGTTGAGGTTGATGCCGACGACCGTGTCCCAGCCGCCCAGGTCCATCTCGCCGGTGGGCGCGCTGGGGCCGCCGATGCCGGCGTTGTTGAAGGCGTAGTTGAGCTTGCCGTAGGTCTCGACCGCGAAGTCGACGGCCTTCTTGCTGTCCTCGGCGACGGCGGTGTTGCCCTGGAATGCCGCGGCCTCGCCGCCCGCGGCGGCGATCTCGTCGACCACGCGCTGCGCGGCCTCCAGCTTGATGTCGGTGACGATCACCTTCACACCGAGCGCGGCGAGCTCCTTCGCGGTGGCCTCACCGATGCCCGAACCGCCGCCCGTGACGATCGCGACCTTGCCTTCGCAATGCCATTCGATCACTCCTCTGCCAGTGCTCCACCCGGCTGCGACGCAGGGATCGCGACGCATTCATTCGAATGGAACCGATATCTGACAGCCTACGCCTGTCGCGACCGATGGGCACCGCTTCGGCGGAGGCCTCCCCCGCCCTCAGCGCGCCGGCTCGGCGCCGAGATGCGCCACCGCCTCGGCGAACGCACGCAGGCCGACGGCGACGTCCGCCACGCTCACCGCCTCGTCGGGGTGGTGGCTGATGCCGTCGGGATTGCGCAGGAAGAGCATCCCCACCGGCGCGACCGAGCCGATCGTCATGCCGTCGTGGCCCGCGGGGCTGAAGAGCGTGATCGGCTCCGCCGGCCGGGAGCCGAGGGTCGATCCGATGCCGGCGCGTACGACGTCCTGCAGCAGTGGATCGCAGAACAGCGCCGGTGCCGAGTGCATCTCCCGGGCGCTCCAGCGGAGGCCGCGGCGGCCCATGATCTCGTCCAGCTCGCGCGAGAGCGACTGCCACACGCGGTCCCGGGCCTCGTCGAACTCGCCGCGCAGGTCGAGGCTGAAGCGCGCCTCGCCGGGGACGACGTTGACGGCGCCCGGGAACGCCTCGAGCCGACCCACCGTGCCGATGATGTGGTGCTCGGCGGCGCAGATCCGCTCCACGGCGAGCGCCGCCTCCGAGGCGCCGAGCAGCGCGTCGCGCCGCATGTCGTAGGGCGTGCCGCCCGCGTGGCGCGCCTCGCCCTCGACCGTGAGCTGGAAGCGCCGCGCCGACGCGATCGACGACACCACGGCGAGCGCCTCGCCGCGCCGGTCGAGCTCGGGCCCCTGCTCGATGTGCGCCTCGAGATAGCCGACGAGCTGGTCGCCCGTGCGCGCCGCCTCGCCGATGCGGCCGGGGTCGAGCCCGAACTCGCGGTAGGCCTCGCGCAGGGTGATGCCGTCGGAGTCGGTGAGGGCCCACCAGTCGTCGTCCCACGCGCCGGCCACGGCGGACGAGCCGAGCAGGGCCTTGCCGAAGCGCGTGCCCTCCTCATCGCTGAACGCGGCGACCTCGATCGCGAAGGGGAACGGGCTGCGCCACGATCCGTCGACGGCGCCGGGCACCCGCAGCACGCGCACGACCTCGATAGCCATGAGCACGCCGATGATGCCGTCGAAGCGGCCCGCGTCGATCACGGTGTCGAGGTGAGAGCCGAGCATCAGCGCCGGGGCGTCCGGGTCGGCCGCGGCGAGGCGGCCGAGCTGGTTGCCCGCCGGGTCCTGGCGCGTCGTCATGCCGACCTCGCGCATCCACTCTGCGGCGAGGCGGTTGACGCGCGCGTGCTCGGGCGAGAGGTACACGCGGGTGATCGCACCGTCGTCGGCCGTGACGCGGGCGAGCTCGTCGCACCGCGCCATCACCCGGCGGGCCGCCGCGGCGAAGACCTCCGGGGCGATCCCGGCGAGCCGCGCGTCGGTCATGCGGACACGCGGTACACGTCGAGGGCGGCGTCGACGCCGCCGCCGGCGGGCACCGGGATGTGGCGGCGCAGCACCTGCTCGAGGGCGGCGAGCGTGGTCAGCACGGCATCCTTGCGGGCGTTGTAGCCCATGGTGCCGATGCGCCAGACGCGGCCGTGCAGCGGACCGAACGACGTGCCGATCTCGATGCCGAAGTCCTCGAGCATCGCCTGACGCGCGGCGTCCCCGGGAACCCCATCGGGGATCTCGACGGCGACGACGTTGTTCATCTTGTGCGCCACGTCGCCGAACACCGTCAGTCCGAGGCCCCGCACGCCCGCGAGCATCGCGTCGCCGGCGAGGCGGTGCCGCGCGATGACGTTCGCGCGGCCCTCGGAGAGCAGCACGGCGGCGCACTCGCGGGCGGCGTAGAGCATGCTCGTGGCCTCCGTGTGGTGGTTGAGGCGCCGCGGCCCCCAGTAGTCGATGATCATGCCGAGGTCGAAGTAGTTGCTGCGGATGAAGTCCGCGGCGCTCTCGTCGCCCGCCTCTCTGATCCCGGCCTCGACGCGGGCGCGCGAACGGATCACCTCGACGGCGCGATCCGACAGCGTGATGGGGCTCGAGCCGCTCGGGCCGCCGAGGCACTTCTGCAGCCCCGCGGTCGCGGCGTCGAGACCCCAGCGGTCGGCCTCGAAGTCGTTGCCGCCGAGCGACGCGGTGGCGTCGCAGTAGAACAGCACGCCGTGCTTCTCGCACAGCGCGCCGATCTCGTCGAGCGGCTGGTTCATCGTCGTCGACGTGTCGCCCTGCACGAGCGCGAGGAGCGTCGGCCTCACGCGGACGATCGCCTCCTCGATCATCGACACCGGCACGACCTGACCCCACTCGACCTCGATCGTGTGGACCTCGGCGAGCGCGCGCTCCGCGATCTCGGCGAGAAGGTGGCCGAACCGCCCGAACACGGGAACGAGCACGCGATCGCCGGGCCGGATGAGCGAGACCAGCGCCGCCTCGATCCCCGCCCGCGACGTGCCGTCGATGACGAACGTCTGCTCGTTGCGCGTCGCCCACACCTCGCGATACAGCTCCTGCACCTCGCCCATCGCGCCGGTCATGAACGGGTCGTACTGGCCCACGAGCGGTGCCGACATGGCGCGCAGCACGCGCGGGTACGCGGAGATGGGGCCGGGCCCCATGAGCAGGCGGGCGGGGGGATCGAGCGGGGTGGGGCGGGTCATGGTTCTTCCTCGGGCGGATCAGATGAGCGAGGCGATCCGGCGGGCCTGCCGGACGAGCGCGATGTCGGTCTCGGCGCGGGCGATCACGCACACGCCCACGGGCGCAGGACCGAGCGGCGAGGGCACGGTGAGCAGCGGGATCGACACGGCCGGCACCCCGGCGACGGCGGCGGGCGTGGTCATGCGCAGGGTGGCCGCGCGGGTGGCATCGACCTGCGCGCCGTCGGATGTGCGCATCGGGGCGGGGCCCGGCACCGTCGGCAGGATGAGCTGCGCCCCGCCGAGGATGTCGTCGAGCCGGGCCTTGAGCGGTTCGAGGGCCGCCCGGGCGGCGCGCTCGTCGTCGGCCGTCACCCGGGCCGCGTCGCGGAACCGCGCGGCGACCGCGGGACCGAGCGCATCGGGGTGCTCGCGGATCCAGTCCCCGTTGTTGCGCCAGGCCTCCGCGGCCTGCACCACGCGGAAGGGCTCCTGGTAGCCGACGAGCGCGCCGATCGGGACACGCTGCACGGGCGCCCCCAGGGTGTCGAGGAACTCCTCGAACGCCGCGCGCGTGTCCGGCTCGACGGCGTCGAGCACCTCGGTCGGCACGCGGAACTCCCACGGCAGATCTCCGCTCGACGCGCCGAACACGCGCTCGGTGGACGCCGAACCGTCGTACGACAGGCACCACTCGGCCACGCGCTGCAGCGTCTCGCCGTCGCGGGTGATCCAGCCGATCGTGTCGAACGACTGGGCCAGCGGAAGCAGCCCCGCGCGCGGCACGAGGTTGTGCGTCGTGCGCAGTCCCCACAGCCCCTGATACGACGCGGGCACGCGGATCGAGCCCGCGGTGTCGGTGGCGAGCCCGATGTCGGCCTGCCCCGTCGCCACCGCGCTCGCCGGTCCCGACGACGAGCCTCCGGGCAGCGCGCCGGGCAGTGCGCCGTTGGGCGGCGTGCCGTAGTGGGCGTTGTCTCCGGCGATCGAGTACGCGAACTCGTCGGTGCGCGCTATGCCGCGCAGCGACGCCCCGCCCCGCAGCAGATCGGCGACGGCCGGCGCGGTGCGCGGCTCGGGAGCCACGCTGTCGACATACGTCGGGTTGCCCGCGCCGATCCGGTAGCCCTTGATCGCGAAGAGGTCCTTCACGGCGACCGTGAGCCCCGCGAGGGGCCCCTGCCATGCGCCCTGGAACAGGGGATCGCCCACCGTGCGCCACATCGCGCGGTTGAACGGCTGCGGCCGCCCCGAGACGTGTGCGGCGGTGATGCGCCAGCCGTCCGCGGTCCGCTGCCACACCTGCGTCTGCAACCCGCGCCCGCCGATGGTGAAGCGCGAGACCGACACCACGAGGGCGATGCCGTCGCCGAGGGGGCGATACTCGATCCGCTCGATCACGCGGTCGGCCACTCCCCCGCGCAGGCCGCGGAACGCGCTGATCGCGTCGTGGCCGACGAGCAGGCCGGCGTCGTCGCCGCGCAACGTCGCCGGGGAGTCGAGGAACCAGCGATCGAGCTCGTCGAGGTCGTCGGCGAGGATCGCGGCCTCGTAGGCGAAGAGCGCCTCGAGCAGGTCCGCCGGCACATCGGCCGCACCGGGGATCTCGCGCGCGGTCATGCGCCGGCTCCGCCCGCGACCGCGAGAGCGGGGAAGTCGGCCTCCCGGATGCGCGCGTGGACACCGCACACCACATCGACCACCTGCGAGATGTCGAAGTCGGCTGCCGCCGAGAGGTACGCGTAGGCAAGATGCTCGTCCATCCCCCACCGTGCCCGGATCAGATCGAGCGCCGCGCGGACCGCCTTGCGCATCGCCTCTCCGAGGTCGGGGTCGAGCCCCGTCGGCACGAGGTAGTCCGGGGTGCGCACGAGCGGCCCGGCAAGAGCACCGAACTCCCGGCGCGCGACGTCGGCCGGGACGACCTCGAACGTCAGGGTGGCGCGCAGCGACGCCTCAAGCGCGGTGAGCGCCACCTCGCCGTCGCCCTGCGCGAAGTGGGGGTCGCCGACGTACGCGAGGGCGCCGTCGACCTGCACGGGCAGGTAGAGCGAGGTGCCCTCGACGAGGAGCCGGATGTCGATGTTCCCGCCGAAGTCGGACGGGGGCACCGAGTGGGGCCGCTCGTCGCTGTCGGGGGCGACGCCGATCGTGCCGAGGAATGGCGCCAGCGGGAACGCGACGTCGCGCGTGCCGCCCTCCGTGCGCGGCAGGGTGCCGCACAGCGCGCCCGCACGCTCCTCGACCGGCGCGAACACACTGACCGTCTGCCCGTCTCTCGGCAGCACGGCGGGCAGGGCTCCCCTGCCGTGCCGGTTGCTGATCACGCCGTACGGCACCCGGGGCTCGAGGCGCTCGATGCCGATGCGCAGCACGTCGCCCGGGCGCGCGCCCTCGACGCGGATCGGGCCCGTGATCACGTGGGGCCCGTCCGCCACCGCGTCGCGCGGCGCGCGGGAGGCGATCGCGATCGCGTCGTCGAGCACCGCCTCGGCAGCGACGCCGTGCTGGGCGAAGAAGGCCGCCGGGTCCTGCCCCTGGTCCGGGAGGATCCCCTCGTGACTGACGGTGTCGATCACGACCGTGTCGCCCGAGGCGATCGTCAGCACCGGCGCATCGCGGCGTCCCGGCAGGCGTCCCCAGAGCACCGTCTCGGGGCTCGCGGGGAGGTACGCCACGCCTTCCGCGGGCTCGGCTCCGGGTGGGAAAACCCCCGGCTGCAGGATCGGCAGCGCCGCGAAGTCGGGCGCCGGCCCCGTGCCGAATCGGTTGCGCGTCATCGTGTCGTCGCGTGTCACACCAGCACCTCGCGTCCGTTCCGGGAGAGGAGCCCCGCCCCCTGCGTATAGATCCGCTCACCGCGAAGATAGGTCTCGACGACGGCGCCCCGCAGGCGCCGCCCCACCCAGGGCGACATCCGGTTCCGATAGGCGAGCTCGTCCACCGTGAGGGTGCGCTCGGCCTCGGGGTCGAAGACCGCGAGGTGGGCGGGGGCGCCGGTGGCGATGCTGCCGCGGTCGAGTCGCACCAGGCCGGCCGGTCCGGTCGTGAACAGCGGCACGATGCGCTCCAGAGCGATCCCGCGTCGCCGCGCCTCGGTCCAGACGGCGCGCAGACCGGTCTGGACGCCGGAGATCCCGCCCCACGCCGCGCCGAGGTCGGCGTTGTCCTTGAGCTCCGCGGTGGCCGGTGAGTGGTCGCTGACGATGGCGTCGATCGTGCCGTCCAGCACGCCCTCCCACAGCAGGTCCTGGTTCGCGCCGTCGCGGATCGGCGGGCAGCACTTGAACCTCCCCTGCCCGTCGGGCACCTCCTCCGCGCGCAGCGTGAGGTAGTGCGGGCAGGTCTCGATCGTGAGCCGGACGCCCTCCGCCTTCGCCGCCCGCACGAGATCGAGGGCCCCGGCCGCGGCCACGTGCACGATGTGCGCCCGCGCATCGGTCCGGCGCGCCGCGTCGATCACGCGACGGATCGCCTCGACCTCGGCGGCGGGCGGTCGCGAGGCCACGAAGTCGGTGAAGACCGGACCGTGCGCGTCGCCCAGGTGCTCCTGCAGCTCGGCGTGAGCGATGAGGAGCCCGTCATGCGCGGCCAGCTCCGCGAGGGCGCGCTCCAGCTGGTCGGCATCGAGGTGGCCGAACTCGTCGATGCCGCTCGGCGCGAGGAAGCACTTCACCCCCACGACGCCCGCGTCCAGCAGGGTGTCGAGCGAGCCGAGGTTCTCGGGGACGGCGCCGCCCCAGTACGCGATGTCGACGGCCAGCTGACCCGCGGCCGCCTCGCGCTTCGCCGCGAGCGCCGCGGGCGTCGTCGTGACCGGGATGGAGTTCAGCGGCATCTCGACGACGGTCGTGACCCCGCCGGCGGCCGCGGCCGCCGTTCCCGTGGCGAAGCCCTCCCAGCCCGTGCGGCCGGGCTCGTTGAAGTGCACGTGGGAGTCGACGAGACCCGGCAGCAGCACGTGTCCGTCGTCGACGACGACGTCGGCCCTGGCGTCGAATGCGTCGACGGCCGCGACGACGCCGTTCGCGATGCGCACGGTGGCGGCACGGAAGCCTCCGTCGAGGAACACCCGGCGCGCGGCGACGGAGGACGGGAGCGCGCGGTTCACGCGGTCAGGCTAACGGGCTCGTGTGTCGCCGATGTGTCGTCGCCCGCGGCGCGGTGTTCCGGCGCGAGCCGCGGCGGCCGCGCGTACTCGTCGCGCTTGCTCGTGCCCACACCCATGCGGACCATGGCCTGCACGAGGCCGACACCGGCGGCAACGCCGTCGACGACGGGCACCCCGACGCGCTCCGACAGCTCGCGGCACAGGTCGGCCATCCCGGCGCAGCCGAGCACCACGGCATCCGCCCCGTCCTCCCGAACCACGCGCTCGCACCATCCGGCGATGCGCTCGATCGCCGCGGGATCCTCCCGTTCGAGCGCGAGCACGGGGATGCCCGTGCCGCACGCCGACACACAGGCGCGCTCGAAGCCGTGACGGAGCACGAGGTCCTCGGCCCGGCCGAGCGTTCGCGAGAGCGTGGTGACGATGCCGAAGGTGCGCCCCGCCATCGACGCGACGTGCATGGCCGCCTCGGCGATGCCGACGACCGGTACGTCGACGAGCTCGCGCACCGCGTCGACGCCCGGGTCGCCGAAGCAGGCGATGACGTAGGCGTCCGATCCGCCCGCGGCGAGGTCACGCGAGACGAGGTCGAGGATCGCGGCGCTCGCGCGGACCTCGTCGTAGTGGCTCTCGATCGCGTCGGGGCCCTCGCCGGGTGCGGGGCACACGGCGAGGATCTCGACATCGGGAGCCGCCACCTCGCGGGCGGCGACCGCGACTTTCTCGGTCATCGCCCGCGAGGTGTTGGGGTTGATCAGGGTGATGCGCACGTCAGGCCTTCGTCGTCGTCGTCTCTTCGGATGCGGGCTGCGCGACGATCCGCGCCGCCTCGGTCACCGCGATCGCGGCGGTGGCGGTGTCGGGATACCCCTCGACGGGCTCCGCGACGGTGCCGTCCGAGACGCCGCCCTCGCCCTCCAGCCGCGGGACGCGGGGGCGGACCCGCTCGAGGATCGTGAAGATCGCGAAGCCCAGCCCGCAGCCGATGAACCAGCTGAAATCGCTGATCGCGCCGGCGCCGGCCGGGGCGACGCCCGCGAAGACGAGCGACTTCGGCACGATCGCGGTGAGGATCGTCGGCACGCCGGCGCCGAGCACCGCGGCGAGGGCGTTGACGTTGTAGCCCTTGCGGTACCAATAGGCACCGTTCTCGGACATCGTGTACATGTCGTCGACCTTGATGCGCTGCCGCGCCACGACGTAGTACCCGGCGATGAGCACGCCGAAGAGCGGGCCGATGAGGGCCGACAGGATGCCGAGGGTGTAGTGGATCGCCTCGTCGTTGTTGTACCAGTTCCACGGCGTGAGGATGACCGACCCCACGGCCGCGATCATTCCGCCGGCGCGCCACGAGATGCGGTGGGGCGCGACGTTCGAGAAGTCGAACGCCGGCGAGATGAAGTTCGCGACGATGTTGATGCCGACCGTGGCCGTGACGAAGGTCAGGCCACCGAGCAGGATCGCGAACCAGTGGTCGATGCGCTCGACCGTGTGGATCGGATCGGTGATGAGCTCGCCGAACACCGGCACGGTCGCCGACGCCGTGAGGACCGTGAGGATCGAGAAGAAGAGGAAGTTGATCGGCAGGCCCCAGAAGTTGCCGCGCTTGACCGCCGTGAAGCTCTTGCCGTAGCGGGCGAAGTCGCCGAAGTTCAGCATGGGGCCCGAGAAGTACGACACCACGATGGCGATCGCGGTCAGCATCACCGGAAGGGACTCCACGAAGCCGAGGGGCTCCCCCGAGGAGAGGCTGAAGCTGATGTTCTCCCATCCCGCCCGCGAGACGAGATAGACCGCGAGGATGATCATCACCACGTACACCGCGGGGCCCGCCCAGTCGATGAACCGGCGGATGGCCTCCATCCCGTTCCAGAACACCGCCGCCTGCGCCACCCACAGGATCGCGTAGGAGATCCAGCCCAGGGCGTTCAGGCCCAGGAAGCTCGGCTCGACGAGCGCGGCCGAGCCCGGGATGAACTTGAGGATGACGATGTTGAGCGACTCCGCGGCGAGGAACGTCTGCACGCCGTACCAGGCGATCGCGATGACGCCGCGGATGACCGCGGGGATGTTCGCGCCCTTGACGCCGAAGATGAAGCGGTTGACGACGGGGTACGGGACGCCCGTCCGCTGCGACGGCTTGGCGACGAGGTTCGCGAAGCACTGGACGATGACGATGCCGACGACGAGGGCGATGAGCACCTGCCAGCTGGCGATGCCGAGGGCGAAGAGCGATCCGGCGGTGACGTATCCGCCGACGGAGTGCACGTCGCTCATCCAGAACGCGAAGATGTTGTACGCCGACCACTTCTGCTTGCGCAGCGGGGCGAGATCCTCGTTCGCCAGGCGACGGTCGTAGCCGGGGCGCACGTTGCCCGACCCGGCGGGGAAACCGGCGGCCTCGATGACGTCCTGCGGCTTGGTGAGCGGTGAGCTGAGGGAAGATCCGTTGTGTGGCACGAGTGCACCTTTCGAAGAGGTGTGGGGTGTCGGAGTGGAGCTCCGGTCAGGTGCCCCGGACGATGCGCCGTGTGAAGCGATCACTTCACCTGGGGTGTGAAGCTATCGCTTCACGCTCCCGTTCCTGTGTCGCGTGTGTTGCGGCGATGTAAAACCGTCTCCGGCGGCCGGGGCCGGTTACGATCCCCCTGTGCCCGCCCCTTCCGACGCCCCGATGCATGTCGGACGACGCCTCCGCGAGGTGCGCCTGCGGGCGGGGCTGTCGGCGGCCGCGCTCGCCCGTCGCATCGGCGTCTCGACGAGCGCGGTCTCGCAGATCGAGCGCGGCGTCATGCAGCCGAGCGTGTCCCGCCTGATCACGATCACCGACGCGCTCGGCGTGCCGATGTCGGCCGTCCTCACCGCGCGCCCGGACGAGCCGTCCGACGTCGCGATCGAGCGCGCCGCCGATGTCGACTATGTCGAGCTGGGAAGCGGCGTCGTGTTCCGCCGACTGTCGCCAGCCGAGACGCCGGGCGTGGACTACTTCGAGTCGGTGTATCCGCCGGGAAGCACCGCGACGAAGGACGGGCTCTTCCGGCACGAGGGCTACGAGGTCGGGCACGTCCTGTCGGGCGAGCTCACGATCGACTTCGACGACGAGATCGTCGTGCTGCGCGCCGGCGACTCCGTGACGTACCCGTGCAGCCGGCCGCACCGCCTGCACAACACGGGCACCGAGCCGGTCGTCGCCCGCTGGCTCATCGTGCACCCCGCCTGACGCCGGCGACGCCTCCCTCTACCTGCCCGGAAACGAGGAGGCAATACGGGCATGAAAGAATTTCTCTCATGGCGAACGAGACCTCCACGGTGACGCGCGCCCCCGGACGGGGCGGCGCGATCGACCGTTTCTTCAAGATCACCGAGCGCGGCTCCACCATCGGCACCGAGGTGCGCGGCGGCCTGGTGACCTTCTTCGCGATGTGCTACATCGTGATCCTGAACCCGCTGATCATCGGCACGGTGCCCGACGGCACCGGCAGCTTCCTCGGCGGCGGTGATGCGCCCAACGTGCAGATGATCGCGTCTGCCACGGCGCTGATCGCCGGCATCATGACGATCCTCATGGGCGTCGTCGCCAACTACCCCATGGCGCTGGCCGCCGGTCTCGGCCTCAACGCCGTCGTCGCGTTCTCGATCGCCGGCCTGCCGGGCGTGACGTGGGCCGACGCGATGGGCCTCGTGGTCATCGAGGGCCTCATCATCCTGCTGCTCGTGCTGACCGGGTTCCGCGAGGCGGTGTTCAACGCCGTGCCGCGCGAGCTGAAGGTCGCGATCGGCGTGGGCATCGGCCTGTTCATCACGCTCATCGGCCTCACCAACGCCGGCTTCGTCGAGACCGGATCGACGATCCTGGCCCTGGGCAACCTCGGCACCTGGCCGATCCTCGTCTTCGTCGTCGGCCTCGTGCTGGCCATCGTGCTGTGGGTGCGCAAGGTGCGCGGCGCCATGCTCATCGCGATCCTCGTGGCCACCGTCCTGGCCGTGATCCTCGAGGCCACGCTGCGCATCGGCGCCGCGAGCGAGGACAACCCCGGCGGCTGGAACTCGGCGCCGCGGTTCACGGGCGTCGTGAGCGCCCCCGACTTCTCGCTGCTGGGTCAGTTCAACATCCTCACCTCGTGGGATCGGATCGGCATCGTCACCGCCGTGCTGCTGATCTTCACGCTGCTGCTGGCCGACTTCTTCGACACGATGGGCACGATGGTCGCCGTCGGCGCCGAGGCGAAGCTGCTCGACGAGAAGGGCAACCCGCCGCAGACCCGCCGCATCCTCATCGTCGACTCGCTCGCCGCGGTCGCCGGTGGCGTGGGGTCGGTGTCGTCGAACACCTCGTACGTCGAGTCGACCTCGGGCGTCGGCGACGGCGCGCGCACGGGCCTGGCGTCCGTGGTGACGGGCATCGCCTTCCTGCTGGCCACGTTCCTGTCGCCGCTCGTGGCGCTGGTGCCCTACGAGGCCGCGGCCCCCGCGCTCGTGCTCGTCGGGTTCCTCATGATGACTCAGATCTCCGGCATCGACTGGACGAAGATGGAGGTCGCGATCCCGGCGTTCCTGACGATCGCGATCATGCCGTTCACCTACTCGATCTCGGACGGCATCGGCGCCGGCTTCATCGCCTACGTGATCGTCAAGCTCGCCCAGGGCAAGGCGCGCGAGATCCACTGGCTGATGTGGCTCGCCTCGGCGCTGTTCGTCGTGTACTTCACGCTCGACCCGATCCGCGCCGCGCTCGGCGTCTGACCGGACGCGAACGGGCCCGGACACCGCGCGGTGTCCGGGCCCGTTTTGTGTCTGCGGTCTACGCGGTGAAGACGGTGTGCACGTCGCCGGCGTGCTCGCGGCCGCGCAGGCCCTCGAGCTCGAGGATCACCGCCGAGCCGGCCACGACGGCGCCGAGCTCGCGCACCAGCTCCTGCGCCGCGGTGAGCGTGCCGCCCGTGGCGAGCACGTCGTCGAGCAGCAGCACGCGCTGGCCCGGGGCGAGCACGTCGGGGCCCTCGATGGTGGCCGTGCCGTACTCGAGCGCGTACGAGACCGCGGCGGCCGGGCGCGGCAGCTTGCCGGCCTTGCGGATGGGCAGCATGCCCACGCCGGTGAGCGCCGACACGTAGCCGGCGAGCAGAAACCCGCGCGCCTCGATGCCGCCGACGATGTCGAACGCCCCGTCGAACGGGCGGATGAGCTCGTCGGCGACGGCGCGCAGCGCGGGCCCGTCGGCGAGGAGCGGCGAGATGTCGCGGAACAGCACGCCGGGTTCCGGGTAGTCGGGGGTCACGGCGATGAGCGACTCGGCTCGGGCGAGGGCGTTGGTCACGTCGCACAGGGTATCGGGGCGAGATGGACGACAGCCGGGACGGCGGGCCGCCTCTCAGCGCCGCGCCGTACGCTGGAGCCATGCCCCGCCTGACCGCCACCGCCGACGAGCGGCTCTGGGTGCCCGTCACCGGCAGCCTGGGACTGCGCGGGCGGCGTCACCGCAAGGCGGCGATCCGGATGCTGCTGGACTCGTCGCGCCGCCAGATGGGGCTCGAGACCCCGAGCGGCCGGATGGCTCCGTGGCTCATGAGCCAGTTCGTGCCGATGATCATGAAGCGCATGGACGGCCGCGTGCTCGCGTGGGTCTGGCGCGACGACCCGGAGCTGCTCATCGCGACGGCGCAGCTGCAGGAGCTGACCCCGCACCTGCGGGCGGCGCGGGCCATGATGCCGATGGAGTTCGACGACACCGAGGCGTTCCACAGCCCGCATCTCGGCACGGGCGAGCGCCTCGTCATCGATCTGCCGCGCGGCGAGAACGCCCCGCCCACGGCGACCTACACGTGGGACACGGGATCGCACCTCGTCACGCTCACCGCGATGAGCCCCGACCGCGAGCGCTTCGGCACCGTGCTCGGCGCGATCGACGAGCTCGCCCGCTCGCTGCGACTCGACGACGACCTCACCGTGGGCGAGTCGAACGTGCTGCGCCTGGATCCGGCCTGATCCCGAGCCGCGAGGCGTTTGTCAAGCCTCTCGTCTGGCTCCGGCGGCGTCCCTAGCGTGGGGGCATCGGGCAACGGGCCCGCACGAAAGGAGCTGACCATGGGCTTCATCGCTTTCATCATCCTCGGCCTCATCGCTGGAGCTATTGCGAAGGCGATCCTGCCGGGCGAGCAGGGCGGCGGATGGCTCGCCACGCTGCTTCTCGGTGTCGTCGGCGCGGTCGTCGGCGGCTGGATCGGCACCGCGATCTTCGGCGTCGGACTCGAGGAGTTCTGGAGCCTGGAGAGCTGGCTGCTTGCGATCGGTGGCGCCATCGTCGTGCTGCTGATCTGGGGCCTCATCACGGGGCGCCGAAGCGGTACGCGCTCCTAAGCCACCACGCGCGACGTGACGCCGGTCCCCTGGGGCCGGCGTTTCGTCGTGCCCGCTGCGCCACCTTGCGCATGACCCGGCGAGGCGGAACCCGCTCGGCCCCGAACGGCAGCGACCCGCCGTCACCCGGCGAGGCGGAACCAGACCGTGCCGAGCGGCGGCAGCGCGACGGCGGTCGCGAGGCCCTCGGGCACCTCGATGCGCCCGAGGTTGCCGACGCCCGACCCGCCGTACTCGGCGGCGTCGGTGTTGAGGATCTCGTCCCACGCGCCCGCGGCCGGGAAGCGCAGCACGTAGCGCTCGTGCGGCATGGCCGAGAAGTTGCTCGCGCACACCAGCAGGGATCCGTCGGGCGATCGTCGCGCGAAGGCGAGCACGTTGGCCGCCGCGTCGTCGGCCTCGATCCACGCGAAGCCCTCGGGGGAGGCGTCGCGCGCCCACAGCGCCGGCGTCTCGCGGTAGCGCGCGTTGAGGTCGCGCACCGCCTGCTGCACGCCCCGGTGATCGGGCAGGTCGAGCAGCCACCAGTCCAGCTCGCGCGACTCCGCCCACTCGGACTCCTGGCCGAGCTCGCCGCCCATGAACAGCAGCTGCTTGCCGGGGTGCGCCCACATGAAGGCGAGGTAGGCGCGCAGGGTGGCCAGCTGCCGCCAGCGATCGCCCGGCACCTTGCGCAGCAGCGACCCCTTGCCGTGGACCACCTCGTCGTGCGACAGCGGGAGGACGTAGTTCTCGCTCCAGGCGTAGGTGAGCGAGAACGTCATGTCGTGGTGGTGGTGCGAGCGGTGCACGGGGTCGCGCGAGACGTAGCCGAGCGTGTCGTGCATCCAGCCCATGTTCCACTTGAACCCGAAGCCGAGCCCGCCCTCCGAGGTGGGCCGGGTCACGCCCGGCCAGGCCGTCGACTCCTCGGCGATCGTCACGACGCCGGGCACGCGGCGGTACACGGTCGCGTTCATCTCCTGCAGGAACGCCACGGCCTCGAGGTTCTCGCGCCCGCCGTGCACGTTCGGCGACCACTCCCCCGCCTCGCGGGCGTAGTCGAGGTAGAGCATCGAGGCGACGCCGTCCACCCGCAGGCCGTCGGCGTGGAACTCCTCGAGCCAGTAGACGGCGTTGGCGTAGAGGAAGTTGCGCACCTCGCGGTGGCCGAAGTCGAAGATGTGCGATCCCCACTCCTTGTGCCAGCCGCGCTGCGGGTTGGGGTCCTCGTACAGCGGCTGCCCGTCGAAGCGGGCCAGCGCCCACTCGTCGGTGGCGAAGTGCCCCGGCACCCAGTCGAGGATCACCCCGATGCCCGCCTGGTGCAGGCGATCGATGAGCAGGCGCAGGCCGTCGGGATCGCCGAACCGGCTGTCGGGCGCGTAGTAGCCGGTCACGTGGTAGCCCCACGACCCGCCGAAGGGGTGCTGCATGACGGGCATGAGCTCCACGTGCGTGAAGCCCAGGTCGGCCACGTAGGCGACGAGCTCGTCGGCCAGCTGCGCGTACGAGCGGTCCTTGCGCCACGAGGCCAGGTGCACCTCGTAGATCGACATCGGCTGATCGGTGTGCCCGCGCGCGGCGCTCGCGACGCGCCGCTCGAGCCAGGCCGCGTCGTTCCACGCGTACCGCGACTCGTGCACCACCGAGGCCGTCAGCGGCGGCACCTCGGCGTACTGGGCCATCGGATCGGCCTTGAGGCGCCACCGCCCATCGGCGCCGAGGATGTCGTACTTGTAGTGCGTGCCGCTGCCCACATCCGGTACGAACAGCTCCCAGACGCCGCTCGTGCCCAGCTGCCGCATGGGGTGCTCGCGGCCGTCCCAGTTGTTGAAGTCCGCCTTCACGCGAACGGCCCGCGCCCGCGGGGCCCACACCGCGAACGCCGTGCCCCGCACGTTCGGCCATGCGCCGAGCCCGTCGTACTCGTGCACGTGCGCGCCGAGCACCTGCCACAGCCGCTCGTGCCGCCCCTCGCCGATCAGGTGGAGATCGAGCGGGCCGAGGGTGGGCAGGAACCGGTACGGGTCGTCGGCCTCGTGCGTCGATCCGTCGGCGTAGCTGGTCTCGATCCGGTACGCCGGCACGTCGCCCTCGGGCACGCCGGTGAGCACCCCCACCCAGATGCCGTCCTGCTCGTGCTCCAGCTCCACGCGGTGCCGCCCGTCCGGGTGCCGGCGGCTCGGCGGCGCGATGTAGGTGACGGCGACCCCGCTGGCCAGCGGCCGCAGCACCCGCACCGTCACGTCGCCCCCGTGCGGGTGCGGGCCGAGCACCGCGTGCGGGTCGCGGTGCGTCCCGGCGGCGATCGCGGCGAGCTCGTCGGTGTCGACGGGCAGGATCTCGGGCATCACGGCACCGCCCTCACGCTCAGGATGTGCGCCACGTCGCCGGTCGGCTCCAGGCGCACGTAGTCGTGCTCGCCCCAGACCCACTCGGCGCCGGTGAGCTCGTCGTGTACGAGGAAGCGCTCGGGCAGGCCCGCCGCCTCCAGATCGAGGTGCACGGTCGTCTCGCGCGCGCCGTGCGGGTCGAGGTTGATGACGACGATCACGGTGTCGTCGCCGTGGGTCTTCGAGAAGCAGAGGACGTGATCGTCGTCGGTGCGGTGCACCACGAGGTTGCGCAGGAGCTGCAGCGCCGGGTGGGCGCGGCGCAGCTCGTTGAGCCGCGCGATGTACGGGGCGAGGGTCTTGCCGCTCTCCTCGGCGCCCGTCCAGTCGCGCACGCGGATCTGGTACTTCTCGCTGTCGAGGTACTCCTCGCTGCCCGGGCGCAGCGCCACGTGCTCGAACAGCTCGTAGCCGGCGTACATGCCCCACGTGGGCGTGGCCATGGCCGCGAGCGTGGCCCGGATGGCGAACATGGCCGGTCCGCCGTACTGCAGACTCGCGTGCAGGATGTCGGGGGTGTTCACCCAGAAGCTCGGCCGCATGAGGTGATCGGTCTCGCTCGTCACCTCGCGCAGGTAGTCCTCGATCTCGCCCTTCTCCACGCGCCACGTGAAGTACGTGTACGACTGGTGGAAGCCGATCGCGCCGAGTGTGCGCATCATCGCCGGCCGCGTGAACGCCTCGCTGAGGAAGATCACGTCGGGATCGGTCTCGCGGATCGATCCGAGCAGCCGCTCCCAGAACGCCACGGGCTTGGTGTGCGGGTTGTCGACGCGGAAGATGCGCACGCCGTGGCTCATCCACAGCCGGACCACCCGCTCCACCTCGGCGAGGACGCCCTCGAGGTCGTCGTCGAAGAAGATCGGGTAGATGTCCTGGTATTTCTTCGGCGGGTTCTCGGCGTAGGCGATCGATCCGTCGGCGCGGTGCCGGAAGAACGACGGGTGCTCGCTCACCCAGGGGTGATCGGGCGCGGCCTGCAGCGCGAGGTCGAGCGCGACCTCGATCCCGAGCCGCTTCGCCCGGCGCACGAAGGCGTCGAAGTCGGCGAACGTGCCGAGGTCGGGGTGGATCGCGTCGTGTCCGCCGTGGCGGGATCCGATCGCCCACGGCGACCCCGGGTCGTCGGGCCCGGGGGCCAGCGTGTTGTTCCGGCCCTTGCGATTCACCTCGCCGATCGGGTGGATCGGCGGCAGGTACAGCACGTCGAAGCCCATCGCGGCGACGCGATCGAGGCTCTTGGCCGCGGTGCGGAACGTGCCGCTGACGAGCTTCTTGGTCCTGCGGTCGATCTTCGCGCCCTCCGAGCGGGGGAAGAATTCGTACCAGGATCCGAAGAGCGCGCGGGCGCGGTCGGCGAACAGCGGGTAGGGGCCGGCGACGGTGAGCAGATCGCGCAGCGGGTGCGTCTCGAACAGCTCCTGCGTCTCAGGCCCGGTGAGCACCGCCAGCCGCGCCTCGGGCGGACGCGAGGCATCGGTCGCCGCGGCGAGCGCGGCGGCGTGCGCGGTGCGATGGGGGCCGGCCAGGCTGTGCGCGTCGGCGATCCGCTCCAGCAGCAGCCGCGCCTCGAGGAACATGAGGTCGACGTCGACGCCCGCGGGGATCTTCAGGCCCGCGTCGTGCGTCCACGTGTGCAGCGGATCGCTGAACGCCTGCACCTCGAAGGCCCACGCCCCCTCGGCGTCGGGGGTGACCCAGGCCTCGTAGCGATCGGTGCCGGGGACGAGCTCGCGCATCCGCACCGGCGGGCGGCGGGTGCCGTCGGGGCCGATCAGCACCGCCTCGGTGCCGAGCTGATCGTGCCCCTCGCGGAAGACGGTCGCGCGGATCGGGAGCGGCTCGCCCACGGTCGCCTTCGCCGGCCGTTCTCCGCCGTGCACGACGGGGTGGACCTCGATGACGGGAATGCGTCCGACCATGGCTCCAACCTTCCACACCGCGGCCCGGCGGGCCACCATCGGCACGGCCGCGCCGCACGCGACGAAGCGGGGCCGGCGCTCGCGCACCGGCCCCGCCCGTCAGACCGCCGTCACTTCAGATTCGGCTCCACCTGCGAGGTGTAGATCTTCTCGAGGGTGTCGCCGAGCGTGCTCATCGTCTCGGCCACGTCCGCCTGCTGCGTGACGATGTCGGAGAACGCGGCGTTCAGCTCCTGGTCGGCGCCCGGGAGGAACACGCGCGCCCAGTCCTGCGAACGGGTCGCGTCGGCCTGGCCGACGGCCACCTCGAGCGCCGGGTTGTCCGCGTAGAGCGCGCTCGGGTCGGCCGAGCTGCGCACCGGGATGTACCCCGTCGCGCCCGAGAACTTGACCGCGTTCTCGGGGTTGGTGAGGAAGCCGATGAACATCGCGGCGGCCAGCTGCTTCTCCGGCTCGATGCCCGCGGGGATCGACACGCCCGTGCCGCCGGTGGGGACGACGCCCGACGTGGCGACCGGGCCGCCGGGCAGCGGCGCGGCACCGAGCTCGAACGGATCGCCCGCGTCCGCGAGGGCCTTGAGGATGCCGACGCCCGAGCCGGACGACGCGATCGTGGCGGCCGACGCGCCCGCGACGAGCGAGAGCGTCGAGTCGGTCGAGGCCTGCGCGGCCCACTTGTCGGTGTAGACCGAGTCCTGCACGAACTGCATCGCCGCGATCGACTCCTCCGACGTGGTGTTCGGCTCGAACGAGTCCTCGAGCGACCACGATCCGCCGTAGCCCCACAGCACGTTCTGCGCGACCCAGCCGGCGTAGCCGGCGATCTCCGGCCACTCGAACGCCGGCTTGCCGCCGTTCGCCTCGGCCAGCTTCGGCGCCCACTCCGCCAGCTCCTCCCACGTCTCCGGACCGCGGTCGGGCAGGCCCGCGGCCTCCCAGAGCTGCTTGTTGTAGTAGAACAGCGGCGTCGAGCGCGCGAACGGCACGCCCCACTGCTCGCCGTCGTAGGTGTAGTCGCCGTAGAAGACGGGACGGTAGTCGTCGGTGTCCACGTCCGCGGCCTCGAGCACGTTGCCGAGCGGGATGATCTGGTCGTTCAGGTAGAAGCGGAACCACCACACGTCCGAGAGGGTGACCACGTCGGGCAGCCCGCCGCCGGCCTGGGCGGTCTGGAACTTCTGCGCGACCTCCTCGTAGCTCGCGGTCGGCACCAGCTCGACCTCGATGCCCGTCTCGGCCGTGAACGCGTCGATGATCTCCTGCGTGACCTCGCCCGAGTTGCCCGGGTTGGCCGACCAGAAGGTGATGCTGTCGGCGGGCTCCACGCCCGCGAAGTCGGGGCCGCCACCGGCGCCCTCGACGGAGGCGGCGGCGTCGGCGCCGCCGGGTGCGACGGACGGCCCTGCGCACGCGGCGAGCGCGAGGGCTCCCACGGTGAGTCCCGCGAGCGGGAGAAGACGACGGCGGATCATGCGGTGTCCTTTCGAGGGTGGGGCGATGACGGGGAGGGAAGGAAGCCTGAGGTCGTTCAGCGCACGGCGCCCTGGGTGAGGCCGGCGACGATGTACCGCTGCAGGAAGGCGAAGAGGATGAGCACCGGCACGATGACCACGACGGCGCCGGCCATGAGCATCGGGTACTGCCCCAGGTCGCCCTCGCTGTTGCTGAGCTGGGACAGCCCGACGGGGAGCGTCATCATGTCGCCCGAGTTGGTCACGATGAGCGGCCACAGGTAGTCGTTCCACTCGTTCACGACCGTGACGAGGGCGACCGTCGCGATGGTCGGCGTCGTCACCGGGACGATCACCCGGAACAGGCGCGTGACGTGCCCCGCGCCGTCCATCTCGGCGGCCTCGACGATCTCCTTCGGCAGGGCGAGGAACTGCTGCCGCAGCAGGAACGTGCCGAAGGCGGTCCCCAGCCCCGGGAGGATGATGCCCCAGTACGTGTTGACGCCTCCCATCCCCGCGATCAGCACGTAGTTCGGCACGAGCGCGACCTGCGCCGGCACCATCAGGGCGACGAGGATGACGCCGAAGACCAGGCGCTTGAACGGGAACTGCACGAACACCAGCGCGTAGGCGGTGGTGAGCGCGAGGACCACCTTGATCGCGCCGCCGACGACCGTGACGATCGTCGAGTTCAGCGTGAGGCGGGCGAAGTCGATGCGCGCCGAGGCGTCGGCATAGGCGTCGAGGCTCGGATTGCTCGGCAGCACCACGAGGTCCTGCGTGATGATCTCGGCCGGCGACTTGAGGGAGCCCAGGATCATCCAGATGAGCGGCAGCGCGACGATCAGGGTCGCCACGACGAGCGGCAGGTAGCCGCCGAGCGCATCGCCGAGGAGGCGGGCCGCGCGGGAGCGGGTGCGGACGGCGCCGGAGGTCATGAGTAGTGCACCCGCCGCTCGAGGTAGCGCATCTGCAGAAGGGTGATCACGACGAGGATGACGAAGAGGATCGTCGCCAGCGCCGACGAGTACCCCGCCCGGTTGTAGCCGCCGAACGCCTGCAGGTACACCTCGAACATCAGCGTCCGCGTGCCGGGATTGGCCGGCGTCATGATGCGGATGAGGTCGAAGGCCTGCAGCGAGCTGAGGATGGTCGTGATGAGCAGGAAGAAGGTCGTGGGCGACAGCAGGGGCAGCGTGATCCGGAAGAACCGCCGCACCGGGCCGGCGCCGTCCAGCGCCGCGGCCTCCATGAGGTCGGACGGGACCGACTGCAGGCCGGCGAGGTAGATCACCGCGCAGTAGCCCAGGTTCTTCCAGATGAAGACGATGCACACCATCGCCAGGGCGGGCCCGGGCTGCAGGAACCAGTCCGGCACCGCCAGGCTGAGTCCCCGCAGGATGTGCGAGAGCACGCCGACGATCGGGTCGAAGATGAACAGCCAGACCAGGCCCACGCCGACGCCCGACAGCACGAAAGGCGCGAACACGGCGCTGCGCGCGAAGGTGGTGCCGACCAGCCGCCGGTTGAGGGCCAGGGAGACGAGCAGGCCGAGCACCATCGACCCGCCGACCGTCGCAACCGTGAACAGGAAGGTCGTCCAGAGGATCCCCGGCCCGCTGCCCGTGAAGAACTCGATGTAGTTGCCCAGGCCCACGGGGCGGGCCGTGGCATTGCCGAGCGTCCAGTCGAGGAACGAGTACTGCAGGTTCTGGAAGACGGGGCGCCAGCAGAACACGACGATCAGGGCGACGTTCGGCCCCGCGAACGCCAGGAAGACCCAGAGGTCGCGGCGCCGGCGCGGGTTGCGCCACAGCGCCGCGGGATCGAACCGCGCGCGTCGGGGCGCGGGCGCGGCGGCCGGCGCGGCCGGCGGTGGCGCGGCCGGCGCCAGCGATGCGGGCTCGGTGGCAGTGGGCACGGCAAGACGGTATGGATGCCGCGGGACATCCTGCCTACGGGACGGCGACCGGATCGTGAACGAGATGCATCGCAACGGGCGAACGCGCCCCCGGCGATTCAGACTCCCGTCACCGCTCGTCCAGGAACGGCCCCGGCCGTCGCGCGTTCACGGAGGTGTAACGCGCGGGTGGGGCCGCGGCGCTACGGTGGGCGCATGCGCGCGATCCGACGATTCACCGTCCGGCCCGTCCTGCCCGAGCCCCTCACCGCGCTCGGCGAGCTCGCCGGCAACCTGCGCTGGAGCTGGCACCACGAGACGCAGGACGTGTTCGCACACGTCGACGCCGACCTGTGGGCGCGCACGCAGGACCCGGTCGAGGTGCTCGGCGGGGTCGATCCGACGCGGCTCGACGAGCTCGCGCGCGACGACGGCTTCCTCGATCGGCTCGCGCGGGTGCGTGACGATCTGCGCGCGTACCTCGCCGACGACCACTGGTATCAGCGCGAACTCGGCGACGGCCCCCGCGCGATCGCGTACTTCTCGCCCGAGTTCGGCATCGCCGCGGCGCTGCCGCAGTACTCCGGCGGCCTGGGCATCCTCGCCGGCGACCACCTCAAGGCCGCGAGCGACCTCGGCGTGCCGCTGATCGGCGTCGGCCTGCTCTACCGCCACGGCTACTTCACGCAGGCGCTCTCGCGCGAGGGGTGGCAGCAGGAGTCGTACCCGTTGCTCGACCCCGACGAGCTGCCGATCAGCCCGCTGCGCGAGGCGGACGGGCAGATCGCGACGATCTCGCTCGCCCTGCCCGGCGGGCCCGACCTGAAGGCGCGGATCTGGGTGGCCCGCGTCGGCCGCGTGCCGCTGCTCATGCTCGACACCGACGTCGACGGCAACCCGCAGAACTACGCCGACATCACCGATCGCCTCTACGGCGGCGGCGGCGAGCACCGGCTGCGCCAGGAGCTGCTGCTCGGCGTGGGCGGCGTGCGAGCCCTGCGTGCCTACTGCCGGATCACGGGCGCCCCGGAGCCCGAGGTCTACCACACCAACGAGGGCCACGCCGGGTTCCAGGGCCTGGAGCGCATCCGCGAGCTCACGGTCGGCGACGGCGGCCCGGGCCTCGGCTTCGACGACGCGCTGGAGATGTCGCGCGCGTCGACGGTGTTCACCACCCACACGCCGGTACCGGCGGGCATCGACCGGTTCCCGCGCTCGCTCATCGAGCAGTACTTCGCCGCCGACGGCGGCGTGCTCCCGGGAGTGCCCACCGATCGGGTGCTCGCCCTGGGCGCCGAGGACTACGAGGGCGGCGACCCCGGCGTGTTCAACATGGCGGTGATGGGCTTCCGCCTCGGGCAGCGGGCCAACGGCGTCTCGACGCTGCACGGGCACGTGAGCCGCGAGATGTTCAACGGCCTGTGGCCCGACTTCGACGAGGCCGAGGTGCCGATCGGATCGATCACCAACGGCGTGCACGCCCGCACGTGGGTGGCACGCGAGTTCCTCGACATGTTCGACGAGTCGGGTGCCGAGCTCGACGGTGAGGCGGGCGCCCTCGCCCGGGTGTTCAACGACATCGGCTTCGAGCGCATCTGGGCGGCCAAGCGGCGCATGCGCGAGCGCCTCGTGCACGACGCGCGCCGCCGGGTGCGGGCCTCGTGGCTGCACCGCGGCGCCGTGGACGCCGAGCTGACCTGGATCGACGACGCGCTCTCGCCCGATGTGCTCACGATCGGCTTCGCCCGCCGCGTGCCCTCGTACAAGCGCCTCACCCTGATGCTGCGCGACCCCGAGCGCCTCAAGGCGCTGCTGCTCGACCCCGAGCGGCCCATCCAGCTCGTCATCGCCGGCAAGTCGCACCCCGCCGACGACGGCGGCAAGGCGCTCATCCAGCAGCTCGTGCGCTTCGCCGACGACGCCGAGGTGCGCCATCGCATCGTGTTCCTGCCCGACTACGAGATCCAGATGGCCCAGGTGCTCTACCCGGGCTGCGACGTGTGGCTGAACAACCCGCTGCGCCCCTACGAGGCGTGCGGCACGAGCGGCATGAAGGCGGCGCTCAACGGCGGGCTGAACCTGTCGATCCTCGACGGCTGGTGGGACGAGTGGTTCGACGGCGAGAACGGGTGGGCGATCCCGTCGGCCGACGGCGTGGACGACCCGAACCACCGCGACGATCTCGAGGCGGCCGCGCTGTACGAGCTGCTGGAGCGCGAGATCGCGCCCCGGTTCTACGACCGCGACGCGGCCGGGATCCCGGTGCGATGGATGGAGATGATGCGCCACACCCTCGAGTCGCTGGGCCCGAAGGTGCTGGCGTCGCGGATGGTGCGCGACTACGTGAACGCCCTGTACACGCCCGCCGCGCGCAACGCGCGGGCGCTCGGCGCCGACTACGCCGGGGCCGTCGAGCTGGCAGCGTGGAAGGGCCGCGTGCGCACGGCGTGGCCGGGCGTGCGGGTGGAGCACGTGGAATCCAGCGGCGTGGACGAGGTCGCCGAGGTCGGGGCCTCGCTGCGGGTCCGCGCCGACGTGGCCCTGGGCGACCTCTCGCCCGACGACGTCCAGGTGCAGCTCGTGCACGGCCGCGCCGAGGGCGACGATCGTCTCACCTCGCTGCGGGTGGCCCCGCTCTCGCTGAGCGAGCGGTTCGAGGAATCGCGCGCGGCCTTCACGGGCGAGGTGCTGCTGGATCGGGCGGGCCCGTTCGGCTACACCGTGCGCGTGGTGCCGGTCCATCCGCTCCTCGCCACCACCACCGAGCTCGGCCTGGCCGCGCTGGCGTAGGCGGGGTCAGTCGGCCCCGTCGTCGAGCGACTGCATCACGACGACGGAGCGGCCGCCCACGGTGATCCCCTCGCCCGCGCGGCAGACGGTGCCCTCGGTCACCCCGGGGTCGGTCGAGAGCACCACGCGGAACGCGGGCTCCCACTGCTGCGGCATGATGCGGGCTTCGATCGGGTCGGCGCCCGAGGTGAACCAGATCAGGAACGACGCGTCGGTGAGCTGCTCGCCGCGCGGGCCGGGCTCGCGCAGCGGGCGCCCCGACACGTACATGCCGATCGCCCGCTGCCCGGCGTCGCCCCAGTCGGCGTCGGTCATGACGCGGCCGTCCGGGTGCAGCCAGGCCAGATCGAACGGTCCGCCCTCGATCGTCGGACGCCCCTCGAACCAGTGCCGCTGCCGCAGCGCGGGGTGCTCGCGCCGCAGCCGCAGCGCGGCCTTCGTGAGCTCGTACACGTCGAGCCAGGCGTTGTCGGCGCTCCAGTCGACCCACGAGATCTCGTTGTCCTGGCAGTAGGCGTTGTTGTTGCCGCCCTGGGTGCGGCCCCGCTCGTCGCCGGCCGTGATCATGGGCACGCCGTTCGACAGGCACAGCGTGAGCATGAGGTTGGCGGCCTGGCGCCGCCGCTCGGCCACGATCGCCGCGTCGTCGGTCTCGCCCTCGGCGCCGTGGTTCCAGGAGCGGTTGTTGTCGGTGCCGTCGCGGTTGTCCTCGCCGTTGGCCTCGTTGTGCTTGTGGTCGTAGCTGACCAGGTCGCGCACGGTGAAGCCGTCGTGCGCGGTGATGAAGTTGACCGAGTTCGAGGCGGAGCGGCCGTCGTCGGCGTACAGGTCGCTCGAGCCGGCCAGCCGCGTGGCGACGTTGCGGATCGTCCCCTGACCGCGCCAGAAGTCGCGGATGGTGTCGCGGTACTGATCGTTCCACTCCGCCCAGGGCGGGGGCATGCGCCCGACGAGATACCCGTCCATCGAGACGTCCCACGGCTCGGCGATGAGCTTGACGTGGCGCAGGATCGGGTCCTGATCGATCGCGATGAGCAGGGCGCACGCGAAGTCGACCTCGTAGCCGGTGCGGGTGAGGGCCGACATGAGGTCGAACCGGAAGCCGTCGACGTGCATCTCGGTGACCCAGTAGCGCAGCGAATCGAGGATGAGCCGCAGCGCGAGCGGGTTCCAGGCGTCGACCGTGTTGCCGCAGCCGGTGACGTCCCAGTACGTGTCGTCGAAGCCGGCACCCTCGGCCGGGATGACGCGCTTGTAGAACCCGCGATCGTCCAGCCCGCGGAACGACAGCGTGGGGCCGTCGGGACCGGCCTCGGCGGTGTGGTTGTAGACGACGTCGAGGATCACCTCGATCCCCGCCCGGTGCAGCTCCTTGACCATGCTCTTGAACTCCGCGACCTGGCCGCCGCGGTCGCCCGACGAGCTGTACGAGGCGTCGGGCGCGAAGTACGAGATGGTGTTGTAGCCCCAGTAGTTGCTCAGGCCCCGCTCGAGCAGCGCCGGCTCCGAGAAGAACTGCTGCACGGGCAGCAGCTCCACGGCGGTGACGCCGAGGTCGCGGAGGTACTCGATCACGGCGGGCTGGGCCAGGCCGGCGTACGTGCCCCGCAGCGGCTCGGGCACCCGATCGTGCAGCTTCGTGAAGCCCTTCACGTGCAGCTCGTAGATGACCGTGTCGCGCCAGCGGGTGCCGAGGGGTCGATCGCCCTCCCAGTCGAACGACGGGTCGACCACGACGCTGCGCCCGGTGTAGGCGGACGAGTCGGTGTCGTCGCGCACCGCCGGGTCGTCCTCGCGGGCGCCGAAGATCGGCTGCTCGGCGATGACCGTGCCGCTCGTGGCGAGGCCGTACGGATCCAGCAGCAGCTTGTGCGGATTGAAGCGGTACCCGTTCGCCGGATCCCACGGACCGTCCACGCGGTAGCCGTAGCGCTGCCCCGGCCGGATGTCGGGCAGGGCGCCGTGCCAGATGCCGAGGGTCTGCTCGGTGAGCTCGTACGAGGTCTCGCGGTCGTCGTCGCCGAACAGGCACAGGTGCACCCGCGTGGCGTTGGGGGCGTACACGGCGAAGTTCGTGCTCTCGGGGGTCCACGTCGCGCCGAGCGGCCACTCCCGGCCCGGCCAGATGCCGACGGTCTCTCCGAGGCGGGTCCACAGCTGCGGGCTCATACCCCCATGATGCCGTGGCCCCGCCGATTGCCCGGCAGGTGCGCCGGGTGCGTCTTGCGACCCAGCGGGACCGTCAGCGCGGCGACGAGGGCGGCGTCCAGAGCATCAGCTCGGCGCTGCGGCGCACGCGCGTGCCCGCCCGCAGCGTGACGACCGATCCCGTCGCCCCCGCCGCGAACACCCGGGCGCCGGGGCGCGAGGCGATCTCGGCCTCCAGCCGCTCCTCCAGGGCGCGCACCCGCCGGCGCAGGTCGCGCACCTCGTCCTCCAGGTCGAGCACGCGCGCGATCGCGGCGAGGCTCATCCCCTCGCCCGAGAGCCGGGCCACCTCGCGCAGCTGGGCGATGTCGCGCGCCGAGTAGCGGCGCGACCCGCCGCGCGTGCGCCCCGGCACCACCAGCCCGATCCGGTCGTACTGGCGCAGCGTCTGCGGGTGCATGCCCGCCAGCTCCGCGGCGACGGCGATGGCGAAGACGGGCGCGTCCTCATCGATCTCGTACTCGTCGCTCATCCGTCCACCTCCTCGCTCGTCCTGCCATCATCACCGAGACTGCACGCCCGCGCCGAGACAGCATCCCGTGTCTGCTGTCTCGGCGCGGCGCTGCAGTCTCGCGGGTCATCGCGATCAGCCCTTTGCGCGCGCAATCAGGTCGGCGCGCGGGTTCTCGGGCGGCTCCACCTCGTGGAAGCGCTCGAGGGCCTCGCGCTGCGCGTCGGTGAGGTGGCCCGGCACCACCACCTGCACCTCGGCGAGCAGATCGCCCGTGCCGTTCTTCGACGTGATGCCGCGGCCCTTGACGCGCAGCACCCGCCCCGAGGGCGTGCCCGGCGTGACGCGCAGCTTCACCACGTCGCCGTCCAGCGTCGGCACCTCGATCGTCGCGCCCAGGGCCGCCTCGGTGAAGGTCACCGGCACGGCGACACGCAGGTTCAGCCCGTCGCGGGTGAAGACCGGGTGCGGGCGCACCTTGACCTCCACGACGATGTCGCCGTTGTCGCCGCCGTCGGGCGACGGGCGCCCGCGACCGCGCAGCCGGATCTTCTGGCCGTCGGCCACGCCCGCCGGGATCTTGATCTTGAAGGGCTTGCCGTCGCCGCTCTGCAGCGTCACGGTCTCGCCCTTCGCGGCGGTGACGAAGTCGATCGTCGTGTTCGCCCGCAGGTCCTGCCCCTTCGTGGGGCCGCCGAAGCCCTGGAACCCGCCGCTGGGTTGACCGAACCGTCCCGTCCCGAACCCGCCGCCGCGGGTCTGGTTGAAAATCGAGAAGATGTCGTCGAAGTCGGCCGACGATCCGCGGCTGGTCGTGAAGCGGCTGAAGACGTCCTCGAACCCGCCGCCGCTCGATCCGCTCGCCGTGAAGCGGGCGCCCGAGCCCATGGCGCGCAGCTCGTCGTACTCGCGGCGCTGCTCCGGGTCGGAGAGCACCGAGTAGGCCTCGCTGATCTCCTTGAACTTCGCCTCGGCGGCGGTGTCCCCCGGGTTGGAGTCCGGGTGATACTTCCGCGCGAGCTTGCGATACGTCTTCTTCAGATCGCTCTCGGAGACGTCCTTCGAGACCCCCAGGACCTTGTAGAAGTCCTTGTCGAACCAGTCCTGACTGGCCATCCGTCTCCTGCCTTACTCCGCCGGCACGGCGACCACGACCTTCGCCGGCCGCAGCTCGACGTCGCCCAGCCGGTACCCGACCTCGACCACCTCGAGCACGGTCGACTCGGTCGTGCCGGGCACGGGCTGCTGGAACACGGCCTCGTGCTGCTGCGGGTCGAAGGCATCGCCCGCGGCCCCGTACGTCGTCAGGCCCATGCGCTCGGCCACGCCGCGCAGCTTCTCGGCCACGAGCGCGAACGCGGTTCCCTCTTGCAGGTCGCCGTGCTTGGCAGCGCGATCGAGGTCGTCGAGCACGGGCAGCAGGCCCTTGGCGACCGATCCCTTGGCGCGATCGATCTCGAGCTGGCGCTGCTCCTCGGTGCGGCGGCGGTAGTTCGCGTACTCCGCCTGCAGCCGCTTGAGGTCGTGCAGCAGCTGCGTCTCGTAGTCGCTGTGCTCGGCCTCGGCGGCCTCGTCGGTCTGCTCGGCGCCGAGGATGTCGTCCACCGTCAGCGCCTCGGCCTCCGCCTCGGGCGCGGGCTGCTCGTCCGCCTGCGCGTCGGGGCCGGAAGCGTTCGCCTCCGGCCCCTCGGCGCCAGGCTGGACCTCGTCGTTCTCGTCGAAGTCCTTGCCGGCCATTACTTCTTCTCGTCCTCGTCGTCCACGACCTCGGCGTCGATGACGTCCTCATCCGAGGACGTCTCCTCCGTCGGGGTGCTCTCGGATGCGGCCGCGGCGTCCGCCTGCGACTGCGCGTAGATCGCCTCGCCGAGCTTCGTCTGGCTCTCGTTGAGCTTGTCGAACGCGGTCTTCACGGCGTCGTCGTCCTCGCCGGCCAGCGCCGTCTTGAGGGCGTCGACGTCGGCCTGCACCGAGTCCTTGACGTCGGCGGGCAGCTTGTCGGCGTTCTCCTGGATCAGCTTCTCGATCGAGTACGAGAGCGTCTCGGCCTGGTTGCGGACCTCGGCGGCCTCGCGGCGCTTCTTGTCCTCGGCCGCGTGCTCCTCGGCCTCGCGGACCATGCGCTCGATGTCCTCCTTGGGCAGCGACGAGCCGCCCGTGATGGTCATCGACTGCTCCTTGCCGGTGCCCTTGTCCTTCGCCGAGACGTGCACGATGCCGTTCGCGTCGATGTCGAAGGTGACCTCGATCTGCGGGATGCCGCGCGGGGCCGGGGCGATGCCGGTCAGCTCGAACGTGCCGAGCGGCTTGTTGTCGCGGGTGAACTCGCGCTCGCCCTGGAACACCTGGATCGCCACCGACGGCTGGTTGTCGTCGGCGGTGGTGAAGGTCTCGCTGCGCTTGGTCGGGATGGCCGTGTTGCGCTCGATGAGCTTGGTCATGATGCCGCCCTTGGTCTCGATGCCGAGGCTCAGGGGGGTCACATCGATGAGCAGGACGTCCTTGCGCTCGCCCTTGAGGACACCGGCCTGCAGGGCGGCGCCGACGGCGACGACCTCGTCCGGGTTCACGCCCTTGTTGGGCTCCTTGCCGGCCTCGCGCTTGACGAGGTCGCTCACGGCGGGCATGCGGGTCGAGCCGCCGACGAGCACGACGTGCGCGATGTCCGACACCTTGATGCCGGCCTCGCGGATGACGTCGTCGAACGGCTTCTTGGTGCGCTCGAGGAGGTCCTTGGTGAGGTCCTCGAACTTGGCGCGGGTGATCGTCTCGCTCAGCGACACGGGGCCGTTCTCGGTGAGCGACAGGTACGGCAGGTTGACGCTCGTCGACGTCGAGCTCGACAGCTCCTTCTTGGCCTGCTCCGCGGCCTCCTTGAGGCGCTGCAGCGCGATCTTGTCGCTCGAGACGTCGACGCCCGTCGAGTCCTTGAACTGCTTGATCAGGTAGTCGACGATGCGCTGGTCCCAGTCGTCGCCGCCGAGGCGGTTGTCACCGGCGGTGGCGCGCACCTGGATGGTCGAGAAGTCGTCGTCCTTGCCCACCTCGAGCAGCGAGACGTCGAAGGTACCGCCACCGAGGTCGAAGACGAGGATGAGCTCGTCCTCCTTGCCCTTGTCGAGGCCGTAGGCCAGGGCGGCCGCGGTGGGCTCGTTGATGATGCGGAGCACGTTGAGGCCCGCGATCTCGCCAGCCTCCTTGGTGGCCTGGCGCTCGGCGTCGTTGAAGTACGCGGGCACGGTGATGACGGCGTCGGTGACCGTGTCGCCCAGGTACTGCTCGGCGTCGCGCTTGAGCTTCATGAGGATGCGCGCGCTGATCTCCTGCGGCGTGTACGCCTTGCCGTCGATCGCCTGGGTCTTCCAGTCGGTGCCCATGTGGCGCTTGACCGACGCGATGGTGCGGTCGACGTTGGTGACGGCCTGGCGCTTGGCGGTCTCGCCGACCAGCACCTCGCCGTCCTTCGTGAACGCGACCACCGACGGGGTGGTCCGGAAGCCCTCGGCGTTGGCGATGACCTTGGGCTCGCCGCCCTCGAGGACCGCGACGACCGAGTTGGTCGTTCCGAGGTCGATACCCACAGCGCGTGCCATGTTGTCTCCTTTGTGTTGCCGGCCTGGAAAGTCGTCGCACGGAATCTGAGTCGTGCTGACTCAAGGGTAGATCTCGACCCCCGACCGCGTCAAACGAACTTGATATGAATACGCTCAACTTTTGCGCGGGGCAGGATGTGTGCATGCCGATCTCCCACCTGCGGGAATCGCGCATCCGCCCCGCTAGGGTGAGCGCCATGCGCACGGCACCAACCGTTCACCTTCGCTCCCTAGGTTCCCTGACGTGAGCGACCCGAACGCGCCCCGGACCGACCTGCCCGCCACCGCCGACAGCGGCGCGATCGGGGTGATGGGCCTCGACCTGCGCGAGGGCAAGACCGCGCCCAAGAAGCAGATCTACTCGTGGGCGCTGTGGGACTGGGCGACGCAGCCGTTCAACACGGTCGTGCTGACCTTCATCTTCGTCTCGCTGTACCTCACCACCGACGTCTTCCTGCCCGCCGACATCCAGGCGCTCCCGACCGAGGATCCGGTTCGCAAGGCGGCGCTTGATCAGCTCGCTTCGAACTTCGGCTGGGGCGGCACGATCGCGGGCCTCGTGATCCTGCTCATCGCACCGGTGCTGGGCCAGCGCTCCGACGCGGCCGGCCGACAGAAGACGTGGCTCGCCATCGGCACGGGCGCGCTCATCGCCTCCATGCTGGGCCTGTGGTTCGTCGAGCCGACGCCGACCCTGTTCTGGCTCGGCGTCGCGCTCATCTCGGCCGGCCAGGTGTTCGGCGAGATCGCCGCGGTCAGCTCCAACGCCATGCTGATCGGCATCGCGAACCAGCGCTCGATCGGCCGCATCTCGGGCCTCGGCTGGGGGTTCGGCTACGTCGGCGGCATCATCGCGCTCATCCTCGTGGTGGTGTTCTACAGCGCGGACTGGTTCGGGCTGCCCGAGGACACGGGGCTGCCGTTCCGGATCATCGCGCTCGGCTGCGCGATCTGGGCGATCGTGTTCTCGATCCCGATCTTCCTCAACGTGCCGGAGCCGTCGCTGGGGCGACCCGAACGCCGCGTGAGCTTCTTCGCCTCGTACCGGCTGCTCGTGCAGGACGTCATCGCCCTGTTCCGCAACCGCGAGACGCGCCACACCGGCTTCTTCCTGCTCTCCAGCGCGGTGTTCCGCGACGGCCTCGGCGGCGTGTTCGCCTTCGGCGCGATCATCGGCAGCTCGGTGTTCGGCTTCGAGTTCCTCGACATGGTGATCTTCGGCGTCGCGGCGAACCTCATCGCCGGGCTCTCCACGATCGCCGCCGGCCCGCTGGACGATCGCTTCGGCGCCAAGCGGATCATCGTCTTCGCGCTCTCGTCGATGATCGTCGCCGGGCTGGCGGTGTTCTTCCTCGTCGATCTCGGCCCGATCGTGTACTGGATCGGCGGCCTCCTGCTGTGCGCCTTCGTGGGCCCGGCCCAGGCGGCGTCGCGGTCGTTCCTGGCGCGCGTGACCCCCGCCGGTCGCGAGGGCGAGATCTTCGGCCTCTACGCCACCACCGGCCGCGCTTCGAGCTGGATGGCCTCGCTCGCGTGGGCGCTCATCGTGGGCTGGCTGGGAACCGAGTTCGGCATCCTCGCCATCGTCGGCGTGATCCTCGTCGGCCTGCTGCTGCTCCTGCCGGTCAAGCAGCTGCGCTGACCCGCGCCGGGCTCAGCGACCGGGTCGCGGCCAGGCGTCGGCCAGGCGGCCGAGCAGGGTCGCCAGCTGCGCCTGCTCCTCCGGCGAGAACGAGGCCAGCGCCTGCCGCACGGCATCGGTGCGGGCGCCGCGCGCCTCGGCGACCGCCGCCGCGCCCTGATCGGTGAGCGCGATGAGCGTGCGCCGGGCGTCGGCGGGATCCGCCTCCCGCCGCGCGAGGCCCAGCTGCACGGCCATCTGCACGATGCGGCTGGCGCGAGGCTGATCGACGTGGAGCCGCGCGGCGAGGTCGCCGACCGACAGCGGCGATCCGGCCTCCGAGAGCACCTCGAGCATCCGCACCCGCGCCATCGAGCGGCCGACCGGACCACCCTTCGGCCCGTGGCCGTGCGGGCCGAAGGCGTGCGCCGCTCGCCGCTGCGCGAACTCCGCGCGCAGTTCGCCGAGGCTGTCGGGCGTGACGGCTCCCCAGGTGCGCGGGCCCCGCGGGCCGCCCTGGCGCGGGCCGCTGGGAAGCGTGCGGGCGCCGCGCAGGCGGGCGAGGGCATCGGCGATGCGGGTGGCGGGGCTGTCGTCGGTCACGCCCCTCAGAATACATGCCACTTGACATGCACTCATCTTCCATGTCACAGTGCATACACATAACACCTGACATGCATCGGTCCCCACGGACCTCGAAAGGACACCCCATGAACACCACGGACGACACTCCCGACTCCCGGCCGATCGGCTTCTGGCTCACGGCCGTCGATCGCCTCCTCTCGCACGCCTTCGACGCCGCCTTCGAGGGCGAGCCCGTCGATCGGCGCGACTGGATGGCGCTCAACCAGATCGACGGCACCGTCGCGGTGCCCCTGCCCGCCCACCCGCGCCGATCCAAGCGGCTCGCGCGCCTCGCCCGGCTCGGCTGGATCGAGCGGGTCGGCGGCGACTGGGCGCTCACCGACGCCGGTCGCGCCGCGAAGGAGCGCCTGGGCGAGAAGGTCGCGGCGATCCGCTCCCGGGTCGCCGATGCGGTCCCCGCCGACGACCTCGCCACGACGCTGCGCACCCTCGAGACCCTCGCGCGCGCGTTCGGCTGGTCCGACGGCGACGGGATGCCTCCGCGCCCGCGCCGCCACGGCGATCGCCGCCCCTTCCCGGAGCGCGCCTTCCCCGAGCGCCCCTTCGCCGAGCACGCGGGCTTCGACGGTCCGCGCCCGTTCGACGAGCGCCTGCCCCACCCGCGCCGCCCGTTCGGCGCCGGTCACCACGGCTTCGGCCCGCACCACCACGCCGAGCGCGCGTTCGAGCGAGGCTTCCGGGCCGGATTCGAGCGCGGCCGCGCATGATCGCCGGAGGGCCCGCGCGCTTCCGGAGAACGCGATCCTCGATCGCCTCGCCGGAAGCGCCGGACCCCGCCGCCGCCCCGAGCGCACGAGACCCGCGAGCACGACCCGCCCGCGCGGTACAGTCGGGCGGTGAGCTTCGCGAGCGCCTGCCCCTGCGGATCCGGGCGACCGTACCCGCAGTGCTGCGGCCCGCTCCACACCGGCGCGACGCTCGCCGAGACGCCCGCGCGGCTCATGCGATCGCGCTACAGCGCCTTCGCCCGCCGGGACGCCGACTACCTGCTGCGCACGTGGCACCCGCGCACGCGGCCGACCGAGCTCGACCTCGACGACGACACCGAGTGGACGGAGCTCGAGATCCACGACGCCACGGGCGACGAGGTGGAGTTCACGGCCCGGTACCGCACGCCGCGCGGCGACGGCGCGATGACCGAGCGCAGCCGCTTCGCCCGGCGCGGCGGCCGCTGGTTCTACGTCGACGGCGACGTGCGCTGACGCCCTACTCGGTCAGCGCACGGTGCACCGGCACCACCGCCGCCGCGGCCCACGCCTGCGGGCGGCACGCCGCGGGGTAGCGCGCGGGCTGCAGCCGCTTGCCGGCGCGATCGGCGGGCTCGCCCGAGTAGAGCTCGGGCAGGCGCCAGGCGAACGACTCGGCCGCGACGAGCAGCTGGCGGGCGAGGTCGCGCGCGTGCACCCGGAAGCCCGAGGCCAGCAGGCCCTCGATCGCCACGGCCGTGTCGTGCGGCCACACCGTGCCGCAGTGGTACGACAGCGGCCAGTAGGCCGCCTCGTCCGACGCCATCGTGCGCAGCCCGAAGCCCGACGACAGGCGGGGATCGATCAGCAGATCCGCGATCGCCTTCTCCTCGTCGGCATCGAGGATTCCGGTGCCGACCAGCTGGCCGATGTTCGAGGTGAGCGAGTCGACCGGCTCGCCGTGCCCGTCGAGCGCGATCGCCGGGAAGCGCAGCCCGCGCCGCTCCACCCAGAACTCACGGCGGAACCGCTGCTTGAGCGCCTCGGCCCAGTCGCGGAACGCGTCGCCGCCATCGGCGCCGAGGGCATCGAGCAGCTCGGCGCCGAGCACGGCCGCCTGGTACGCCTGGCCCTGCACCTCGCACAGCGCGATCGGCCCCTCCGCGATCCGCCCGTCGCTGAAGCGGATCGAGTCGCCCGAGTCCTTCCAGCCCTGGTTGGCCAGCCCGTGGCCCGACTCGTCGATGTACTTGAGGAAGCCCGTGTCGTCGGGGCACCCGTCATCCCGCAGCCAGGCGAGGGCCGCCTCCAGCGCCGGCTGCAGCTCGCGGATGCGCTCGAGCTCGATGCCGTGCCGCCACGCCCCGTGCAGCAGGATGATCCACAGCGGGGTGGCGTCGATCGTGCCGTAGTACAGCGGCGGCAGGTGGATGCCCTCGCCCGGCATGTCGAAGTAGCTCGAGCGCACCTCGTGCAGGATCTTGCCCGGCTGCTCGGCCGTCTCGATGTCGACCTTCGTGCCCTGCCGCGACGCGAGGGTGCGCAGCGTTCCCCAGGCCAACTCCGGTCCCTGCGGCAGCAGGAAGCGGGCGGCGATGAGCGAGTCGCGGCCGAACAGCGTGAAGAACCACGGCGATCCCGCCGCGAGGAACGCATCGCCGGACGCGGGGTCGGACATCAGCAGCGCGCCGAGGTCGTCGCGCGCCCGCGACGACCACCGGTCCAGGAGCAGGTCGCCCGTGGGCGGCAGGGGGCGCCACGGCTCGTCGCCGTCGTAGCCGCCGAAGACGCCGAGCGCGTCGCCCACCGCCATCACGGCGGCGACCTCGGCCTGCCCGCGCGGCGCGATCGCGCACTCCCAGCGCAGCCGGATGATGTCGCCCTCCGCCTGCACGTGCGCCCCCTCGGCGGTGACGGCGATGCGGCGGCGCCCATCGGTGGCGGTGGCATGCGCCCCGGGCTCCGACGCCACGAACTCGTGCGCGCTGGCCGGGCGCAGGCCGGCCTTCACGTCGCCGAGCTCCGCCATGCCGATGCGCAGCTCGAGCACGACGTCCGCACGGACCGGCTCGTCGAGGCCGCTGTCGATCCGGATCCGCTCGGTCACCTCGCCGGCCCGCACGCTGCGTGTGCGCAGCACCCGCACGCGCGGGTCGGGGGTGGGATCGTCCACCGCGCGGACGATCCCCTCGAACGCCAGCTCGCCGCTCCAGCCGTAGTGGCCGATCGCCTCGGGCACCTCGCCGCTGACACGCAGCCTCAGGCCCGACAGGATGCGCGAGTCGCCGTGGAAGAGGCCGTGCACCGGCATGTCCCACGCGTCGCCGTCACGCGAGGACCACACCTGGGTGGGCGCGGCCAGCACCACCCGTTCACGATCGAGCAGCGGCTGCCGCAGGTGCTCCGGGCCGTCCGTCGACGTCTGCATGCCGTCCACGTTAGCCCCGGCCGCTGACACCCGGCCAGGGAGGAAGCTGGCACGATCCGGCGCTCGCGCGCCACCCCCTAGCCTCGCGCAATCGAACGCACGAGGATGTGCACATCAGCATCGGACGGTGCGACCGAGCGGCCGGACCAAGCCGTGATTGGGGGCAATCTGATGAATCGAAAGGTGACAGCGCTCGCCGCTCTCGGCGGGCTGACCCTCGTTCTCGCGGGCTGTGGCGGGGGCGACGGGGGCGGCGGCTCCGACGAGGGCCTGACCATCCTGTTCGGATCCTCGGGCGACGCCGAGACGAACGCCCTGCAGACCGCGGTCGACGCGTGGAGCGAGGACTCCGGCATCGACGTGGAGGTCATCCCCGCCAGCGACCTGAACCAGGAGCTGGCGCAGGGCTACGCCGGAGACACCCCGCCCGATCTCTTCTACATGAGCTGGGATCAGTTCCAGACCTACGCGTCGGACGACTACCTCGAGCCCTATGCAGAGGACCTGCCCAACGCGGACGACTTCTACCCCGCCCTCGTCGACGCCTTCAGCTACGACGGCCAGTTCTTCTGCGCGCCGAAGGACTTCTCGACGCTCGGGCTCGTCATCAACACCCAGCTGTGGGAGGCCGCGGGCCTGACCGACGCCGACATCCCGACCACGTGGGAGCAGCTGCAGTCGGCCGCGGAGCGGCTCACCTCCGACGGCGTCGCGGGGCTGTCGATGGGCGCGGAGTACCAGCGCGTCGGGGCGTTCATGGCGCAGGCCGGCGGCGGGCTCATGGACGGCGACACCGTGACCGCCGACGCCCCCGAGAACGTCGAGGCGCTCACCTACCTGCAGGGCCTGCTGAACGCCGGCACGATGCAGTGGCCCGCCGACCTCGGCGCGGGCTGGGCGGGCGAGGCGTTCGGCCAGGGCAAGGCGGCGATGGTCGTCGAGGGACCGTGGATCTCGGGCGCGCTCGAGACCGACTTCCCCGACGTGTCGTACCGGGTGGTCGAGCTGCCGGCCGGCCCGGGCGGCAAGGGCACGTTCACGTTCTCGAACTGCTGGGGCATTCCCGAGGGGTCGGAGACGGCCGATGACGCGATCGATCTGGTCGAGTTCCTCACGAGCGACGAGCAGCAGCTCGCGTTCAGCGACGCGTTCGGCGTGATCCCGTCCACGGAGTCGGCGGCCGCGACGTACGCCGAGACCTACCCCGAGAACGAGGCCTTCGTGGCCGGAGCCGAGTACGCCACCAACCCGGTGAGCTTCCCCGGCGCGGCCGACGTGGTCACCGAGTTCAACAACGGGGTCACCACGCTCGCGTCGGCCGATCCCGCCGAGTTCCTCGCGGGGATCCAGACGCAGCTGCAGACCGCGTACGACGCCGCACAGGAGTGATCGCGTGACGACCGCGACCGCCCCGGCACCGGCCCGAAGGGGTCGGCGCCGGGGCGCCACGAACGGGGGCGAGCAGGCGGCGGGGTGGCTGTTCACCCTGCCCGCGATCGTGATCATCGGCGTGTTCTTGATCCTGCCGATCCTGCTGGCGCTGTGGGTGAGCTTCACCGACTGGAACGGGCGCCGCTCCCCGCTGTTCAACGACAGCGTGGACTTCGTCGGCGGCGAGAACTACGGCACGATCCTCACCGACGACGGCCTCACCCGCGAGCTGTTCGGGCGGGCGATCCGCAACAACGTGTACTACGTGCTGTTCGTCGTGCCGCTGCAGACGATGCTCGCGCTGTTCCTGGCGGTGCAGGTGAACAACCGGCTGCTGAAGGCGAAGGGCTTCTTCCGCACGGCGTTCTACTTCCCGTCGGTGACGTCGTCGATCGCGATCACGGGCGTGTTCCTGTTCCTGTTCAGCACCTCGGGCGTCGTGAACGTGATGCTCAGCTGGGTGGGGATCACCGGGCCGAACTGGATGGCGAACGGCGACGGCGTGATCCACAGCCTGCTCGGGGTGTTCGGCGTGGATTCGCCGCCGGCCGGCTGGAACGAGCCCGGGTTCCTCGGCGTCTCGGCGTGGAGCTGGATCGGCGGGCCGTCGGTGGCGCAGTGCGTGCTCATCATCCTGGCGGTGTTCACCACCTCGGGCACGTTCATGCTGCTCTTCCTCGCGGGGCTGCAGAACGTCGGCGGCGAGATCTCCGAGGCGGCCGCGGTCGACGGTGCGACGAAGTGGACGGCGTTCTGGCGGATCACCCTCCCGATGCTGCGCCCCACGCTGTTCACCGTGCTGACGCTCGGCCTCATCGGCACCTGGCAGGTGTTCGATCAGGTCTACCTGACGGCCAACACCCCGGCGGCGCAGACCCTGACGAGCCCGGCATACATGGCCTACAACCAGGCCTTCGAGAACCACGAGCCGGGCATCGCGGCGGCGATCGCGTTCGTGCTGTTCCTCATCATCGTGGTGCTCTCGCTGTTCCAGCGGTGGGTGCTGCGCGATCGCGAGGCGGGATCGCGGCGCCAGCTGCGCTCGTTCCTGCGCGCCGCGGAAGAGGGCCGCCTCGCCCGCGTCGGGGAGGGGCAGCGATGAAGACCACCGCTCAGCGGTTCAGCGCCGGCGTCGTCGTGACCTACATCGTGCTCGTCGCCCTCGCGGCGGTGTACATCTCGCCGTTCGTGATCTCGGTGGCGAACTCGTTCAAGACAGACGCCGACGCGACGCAGAACCCGATGTCGCTGCTGCCCGAGACCTTCACCTGGGCCGCGTACGAGCGGCTGTTCACCGGCACCGACCTGCCGCTGTCGGCGAACTCGCTCGTCATCACGATCATCGTCACGATCTGCCGCGTGTTCTTCGACTCCCTCGCCGGCTACGCGCTGTCGCGCCTGAGGTTCGCGGGGCGCCAGGCGGTGTTCGCGATCTTCGTGGGCGTGATGGCGGTGCCGTCGGTCGTGCTGATGATCCCGCGCTTCCTCGTGATCAAGGAGCTCGGCATCTACGACACCTACGCCGGCATGATCCTGCCGCTGCTCGTCGACGCCACGGGCATCTTCATCATGAAGCAGTTCTTCGACTCGCTGCCCGCCTCGATCGAGGAGGCGGCGCGGATCGACGGCGCCGGCGTGTTCCGCACGTTCTGGTCGGTGACGCTGCCGATGGCGACGCCCTCGATCATCACGCTGACGATCCTGTCGTTCCAGGGCTCGTGGAACGAGTTCAGCCACTTCGTGATCTCGCGCCAGAGCCCCGAGCTGCACACCCTCACCACGGGTGTCGGCGCGCTCGTGTCGGGTCAGCTCGGATCGGGCAACCAGTTCCCGCTCAAGCTCGCGGCCGCGGTGCTCATGACGATCCCGGTCGCGATCGTGTTCTTCCTCTTCCAGCGCCGCATCATGTCGACCACGGAGGGCGCCGAGAAGGGCTGACGCGGGGGTTGCTGACGCGGGGGCTGCGGCGCGCGGGGGTCGCGGGGCCGGGGCACGGGGCCGGGGCCGGGGCTGGGACGCGGGTTCCGCGAGACTGCAGCCCCGCGCCGAAACAGCGTGCAACGTCAGCTGTCTCGGCGCAGGCGTGCAGTCTCGCGGTGCCGTCAGGGGGCGCGGGTGCCGCCGCCCGCGTGCCGCGGGGCATCCGCACAGCGACGGGGGATCTGCGCACAGCGACGGAGTTCCGCGCGCCGGCGGGCGGATACGCGCGGATTCCTCCGCCCGAGCGCGATCATCCTCCGGTGGGCGCCGAGGATCCGCCCGAGCGCAGGCGCGCTGCGGCCGGGGGCCGGGTCCCGCGCCGGGGTTCAGGCTCCGCGAGACTGCAGCTCTGCGCCGAGACCGCGTACGGTGCCAGCTGTCTCGGCGCAGGCGTGCAGTCTCACCGATCCGCGGTCCCGGCCCGGTCAGCCGGCCTGGGAGCCCGCGTCGGTGACCGAGACGTCGGTGCGGTGGAAGCCGCGGAACGAGCGCGAGGCGGTCGGGCCGCGCTGGCCCTGGTAGCGGTTGCCGTAGGGCCCGGAGCCATAGGGGTTCTCGGCCGGCGAGGTCAGGCGGAAGAAGCACAGCTGGCCGATCTTCATGCCCGGCCAGAGCTTGATCGGCAGCGTCGCGACGTTCGACAGCTCCAGCGTGACGTGGCCCGAGAACCCGGGGTCGATGAACCCGGCGGTCGAGTGCGTGAGCAGGCCGAGCCGGCCCAGCGACGACTTGCCCTCGAGTCGCGCGGCGACGTCGTCGGGCAGGGTCACGGCCTCGAAGGTCGAGCCCAGCACGAACTCGCCGGGGTGCAGGATGAACGGCTCATCCGCGGCGACCTCGACGAGGCGCGTGAGGTCGGGCTGATCCTCCGCCGGGTCGATGAACGGGTACTTGTGGTTGTCGAACAGCCGGAAGAACCGATCGATCCGCACATCCACGCTCGACGGCTGGACCATCCCCAGGTCCAGTGGGTCGAGCCCGATCCGCCCCGACTCGAGTTCGGCCTTGATGTCACGATCCGAGAGCAGCACGCCCCCAGCCTATGGCGTGTTGAGTGCCCGCACAGATCGCACCGATCCCCACTCAGTTCGGACCTTCGGGGCCCCGGCGGTGGTCGGTTCGCGGTGCAATGGACTCAGGCGGCCGTCGGGTCGGTGCGCCGACCGCCGACCGGCCGTCCCGAGCCTGGCTACGCACATCCCGAACCCGCGTTCCGGGGCGGCCAGCGCCGGCACTCCTCCCCCGCGCTGTTAGCATGTCGGTACGCGTACGCGCGGGGCTGTAGTTCAATGGCAGAACTTCTGCTTCCCAAGCAGACAGCGCGGGTTCGATTCCCGTCAGCCCCTCCACCCTGAAGGCCTCCACCACGGTGGGGGCCTTCGTTGTACCGCCCTCCCCCGCCCGGGAGTAGCGTGTGGCGCATGGCGGACTTCAACCAGCAGATCATCGACGAGTTCCGCGCCAACGGCGGGAACGTCACCACCATGGGCTTCGGCACCGGGCTGGTGCTGCTGCACCACATCGGCGCGAAGAGCGGGGCCGAGCGGATCGCTCCCGTCGCCGCCCAGCGACAGGGACCGGACGTGTGGCACATCGCCGCGTCGAAGGGCGGGGCGCCCGACAACCCGGCCTGGTACCACAACCTCCTCGCGCACCCGGACGTGGAGATCGAGACGCCTGAAGAGGGCCTCGTGCCGGTGCGCGCACGCGACCTGCCGCGCGACGAGCGCGACGAGGCATGGCGGCGCTTCACGGAGTCGAGCTCCGGCTTCGCCGAGTACGAGCGCCGCACGGATCGCATCATCCCGGTCGTCGAGCTGCGCCGTCGCTGACTCGCGTCGCCGGGGCGAGGGCGCGGATCGGCCACGGGGCGCCGACGCCAGGCGGCGGATGGTAGCCACCGCCGCCGCGCGACGGAAGCGGATGGGCGACCCCCGTTGCGCGACGTAGCGTGCGAGGCATGGCGGACAACGACATCACGGCACTCGCGCTGAACTGCACGCTCAAGCCCTCGCCGGCCGACTCGAGCACGCATCTGATGTCGCGGCAGCTGCTCGATCGGCTCGCGGCGCACGGCGTCGACGGGCACGAACTTCGGCTCGTCGACCACGACATCGCACCGGGCGTCGAGGCCGACATGGGCGAGGGCGACGCGTGGCCCGGGATCCGGCAGCAGGTTCTGGACGCCGACATCCTCGTCTTCGTCACGCCCACCTGGCTCGGACAGCACTCGAGCGTGGCGCAGCGCGCCCTGGAGCGACTCGACGCCGAGCTGTCGACGACCGACGACCAGGGGCGGCCGATCCTGTGGGACAAGGTCGCGATCGTCGGCGTCGTGGGCAACGAGGACGGCGCGCACCACATCTCGGCGATCCTGTTCCAGGCGCTGAACGACATCGGGTTCACGATCCCGGCCCAGGCGGCCGTGTACTGGAACGGCGAGGCGATGAGCACCACCGACTACAAGGATCTGCCCGAGACACCGCAGGCGGTCGCCTCGACCATGGACGGCGCCGCGAGCAACGCCGCGCACCTCGCCCGCCTGCTCCGCGCCCGCCCGTACCCCGCGGTGCCCTGACCCACCCGCCCGCGACGAGGCGGACCGGATGAGCACCCCGGGCGGCCCCGACGACCCGACCCTCATACGCAATCAGCCGGTGCTGCCCACCCCGCGCCGGCGCGGGCGGCTCTTCCCGGGACTGCTGCTCGTCATCCTTCTCGGCGTCGGCACGCGCGGCTGAGCACGGATGTCACACTCCGTGCCCCGCGTCCGACGGACATGGTGACCCCCCCCCAGAAAGGATCACCATGACCCGCATCGACATCAGCCGCACGAACCGCCTCGGCTACGCCGCCGTGATCGGCATGGAGGGGCACGCCCGCTCCTCCGTCGACAAGCGGCTCCTCGAGCTGCTGAAGATCCGCGCATCGGTGCTGAACGGCTGCACGTTCTGCGTCGACATGCACATGACCGACGGGCTGCGCGCCGGCATCCCCCAGCGCGTGCTCGTCGCGGCGACGGCCTGGGAGCACGCCGGCGACCTGCTCGACGAGCGCGAGAAGGCGGTGCTGGCCCTCACCGACGCCGTCACGCGGCTCGGGGAGGACGCCGTGAGCGACGAGGTGTGGGATCGCGCCGCCGCGCACTTCGACGACGGCGAGCTGGGCGCGCTGGTGCTGGCGATCGCGACGATCAACGTGTGGAACCGCATCGCGATCGCCACGCGCATGACGCCCCCGGTCGACGCCAAGCACCCCGTCGTCTGACACGCTGGCTTCGTGACGACATCGCTCGCGGCCGAGGCATGGGGCAGGGAGCGCGGCCGACTGATCGGGATCGCCTACCGCATGCTGGGCGATCTGGGCGAGGCCGAGGACGTCGCCAGCGACGTGGCCGAGTCGGCGCTCGCGGCCGAGCGCCGCGGCGACGACGTGCGCTCATGGCCCGCGTGGCTGACGACGGCGTGCGTGCGGCGGTCGATCGATCGCGTGCGGGCGCTCGCCACGCGCCGCGAGACGTACCCCGGGCCGTGGCTGCCGGAACCCGTCTCGCTCGATCGCCTGCCCGACGAGGTGGCGGCCACGCGCGAGCTGCTCTCGCTCACGCTGCTGCACCTGGCCGAGCAGCTGCGCCCCGAGGCGCGCGCCGCGCTCGTGCTGCACCGCGCGTTCGGCATGACGGCGCGCGAGATCGGCGAGATCCTGGAGCGCTCCCCCGCCGCCGTGCGGCAGTCGATCTCGCGCGCGGAGCGATCGCTGCGCATCGCGCCCGGCGACCCCGCCCCGCACCCCGCCGATGCCGGTGCGCTGCGGCGCCTCGTCGCGGCCATCGAGACCGGCGAGGTCGCGGAGGTGCTGGCGCTGCTCGACGACGACGTGGTGCTGTGGAGCGACGGCGGCGGCCGGGTGAGCGCCGCGCGCCGGCCGCTCATCGGCGCCGACGCCGTGGCGCGCTTCGTCCTCGGCGTGGTGGAGAAGGCGGCGCGGGCGGGCACACCCGTGACGGTCGTCCCGCTCGTGGTGAACGGCGAAGCCGCGCTGGACTTCCGCCGGGCCGACCGGCGCGACGTCGTCGTGCTCGAGCTCACCGAGGCAGGGCTCGTGCGGGGCGTGCGACAGGTGTCGAACCCCGAGAAGCTCAGCCGGGTGTGATCCGCTCACACCAGCGGCATGAGGCCGGCGTAGACGCGGCGCGAGTCGTGCGTGCCGGCGCCATCGAACACGCGCGCGGTCTCGCCGGCGGGCCATCGGATCCAGTCCACCGCGCCGGTGCGCATGAAGTCCGCCGCGGCCCCGTGGTAGGCCCGCGCGAGCGCCGCGGGCGGGTGCGCACCGGCGATCGCCTCCACACCCGGCGCCCCGAGCACGTCGAAGAAGAACGGCACGTCGAGGCAGTGCAGCGCCCATCGCCGCGTCGGCGACGGCCACGTGAACGCGTAGACCCACGTGTCGGGCGCCGCGGCGGCCCGGGCGCGCGCCGCGCGGATCACGTCGCGGCGCATGGTGATGTCGCTCACGAACCGGCCGATGAGCCGGGCGGCGCCGCGCGAGCGCAGCTCAGCGTTGGCCGCCAGGTAGGCGCGCTGCCGCTCGCCGCGCAGCCCCAGGAACCGCAGCACCAGGGGCGCAGGGACGAGCCGGAGCACGCCCGGCAGCTCGTCGGCGATCATCGAGAACTCGTCCTCCATGCCGCCGACCACGAGCGCACGATCGCCGCCCTCGCCCGCCGCGAGCGCCTCGATCGTCGGCCGCGGGATGAGATCGCCGTCCACGGCCGGCCCGATGTTGGGGATGCCGCCGTCCAGGCCGCGGGCCAGGGCGCGCAGCCCGCCGCGGAGCGGGTTGGGGATGAGGTCGTGCAGCCGCTCGCTCGGCACCGCGGAGAGCGCGGCGGCCGTCGGCGCTCCGACGCCGGCGCGCGTGGCGACGACATCGCTCACGGCGCGCGCCGCCGCCTCCGAGATCGTCATGGCCGTGGGCGACATGCTCCATGCCCGCCGGAACAGGGGCCGCGCCGCCGGCATGCCGAGCAGCGTCAGGACCGCGCCGCCGCCGGCGGATTGCCCGGCCAGCGTGACCCGATCCGGATCGCCGCCGAAGGCCGCGATGTTGCGCTGCACCCAGTCGAGCGCCAGCAGCCAGTCGCGCACGCCGCGGTTCGAGGCGCCGTCGGCGACCCAGCCGAAGCCGTCGAAGCCGACCCGGTAGGCGATCGTCACGGTGACGATCCCGTCGCGCGCGAACGCCGAGCCGTCGTACCAGGGCGAGGCGATCGATCCCGACACGTACCCGCCGCCGTGGATGTACACGAGCACGGGCAGGCGCGCATCGGGCCCGGGTGAGGGCGTGAAGACGTTGAGGTTGAGGATGTCGTCGCCCGGGACCGACGGCTCGGGGATGAGCGTGACGCCGGTGGCGCCGCGCTGCGATGTGGCCCCGGGCGTCGTCGCCTCGCGCACCCCGTCCCACGGGTCCGCCGGCTGCGGGGCGGCGAAGCGCAACGGCCCGACGGGGGCCTGCGCGTACGGCACGCCGAGGAATGCGGCGCAGTCTCCCCGCCACGCACCGCGGAGCCGACCGGCATCGATCCTCGCCTCGGGCGCCCGGCGCCCCTGTCCCTCCGCCGCGCGTTCCATCACCGCCGACGCTAGGGGCGGGCGTCGTCCCCGCGCAACCGCTCGTCGGCAGCGCCGGGAACGAGCGCATACTCCGTGCCGTCGCGGCGGCGCTCCACGAGCCCCGCGTCGACCAGGTACCGGCGCAGCACCGCCGTGTCGTCGGAGAACGCCGCGAGCCGCTCGTTCATCTCGCGTTCGGGGACGACCTCGCCGGGCCGCAGCGCCCGCGCGGCGACCCAGCGCAGCAGCTCCGCGCGCTCGGCCGGCCGCGACGGGTACTGCGCGATCCGCCCGTGGCGCAGGAAGCGATCGATCCCCGTCGCCTTCCGCGCCGGCTCGCGTCGGAGCAGCTCGTCGAAGACCTCGGGCCGGAACGCGAGCGACTCGTCGACGACGCCGGCGCGCACGAGGGTGGCGACGACGTGACGCCGGCGCGACGGCGACAGCTCCGCCAGGTGGCCCTCGACATCACCGCCGGCGATGAGCAGCCCGATCACCGCGCGCGTGTCGGGGTTCGCCAGCGCGGCGACGACCGGTCGCCACGCGTTGTCGCCCGTGCCCATGCCGCTCCCCGCTACGCCACCGGCTCCGCGATCGGCAACGAGGTGCGGCGGGCCGAGGTCCACACGGCGCCCGCGCTCGCGGCGATCACCAGCGCGATGCCCACGATCTCGAGCCACTGCAGGTCCTGGCCCAGCAGCAGGAACCCGGCGGTGGCCGCGGTGGCCGGGCCGATGCTCGTGAGGATGCCGAATGCCGACTCGGTCAGGCGCCGCAGGGCCGCCAGCTCGGCGGCGTAGGGGATGGTCGACGACAGCAGCGCCACGGCGGCGCCGAGGCCGAGCAGCGCCGGGTCGAGCAGCGCCGGGCCCGCGTCGACGATGCCGAAGGGCAGCGAGATCACCGCCCCGACCGCCATGGCCAGCGCGAGCCCGTCGACGCCGGCGAAGGCCCGACCGACGGCGGCGCTGCCGCGGATGTAGCCGGCCCAGCTCGCCGCGGCCAGCAGCGCGAAGCCGACGCCGATCGGGTCGAGGTCCGACCAGCCGCCCGCGCCGAGGGCGATGACGCCGGCGAGCGCGAGCCCCGCCCACAGCCAGGCCGATGCCCGCCGCGCCAGCACGACCGACAGCACGAGCGGCCCGAGCACCTCGATCGTGACGGTGACGCCCAGATCCAGGCGTTCGAGCGCGAGGTAGAAGGTTCCGTTCATGCTCGCGAGCACGGCACCGAACCGTACGACCGCCCACCAGGCGGCGGGCGAGTGGCCGCGCAGCGCGGGGCGCGCGATGACCAGCAGCATGATCGCCGAGAACGCCAGGCGCAGCATCACCATGCCCAGCGGCCCGGTGTGCGGGAACACGAGCACCGCGATCGCCGCGCCCACCTCCTGGCACAGCAGCCCGATGCCCACGAGCCCGAGCGCCATCGGCGTGCCGGGCCGCAGGATCGCCGCGCTCACGCGGCCCTCCCGCGCGCGCTCACTCGCCGAGGGGGCAGACCGCCGCATCGGCGATCTGCTGGTGCACGGCCTCGGCGGTCCACGGCAGCCCGAACTCGGGCTGCGTCTGCCCGCTGGCAGCCGGCGCCTTCGACGCGATCGCGGCCAGCTCGCGACCCAGGAGCCCGGCGATCGGCTCGCTGCCGGCCGTGTTGTTCAGCACCACGGCGACCGCCATGCCCGTCGCGGGATCGGCCCACACGCTCGTGGCATAGCCGGGCACCATGCCCTGCTGGCCCAGCAGCGAGCCGGCCTGATACACGCCGCCGCCGTAGGTGAACCAGCTGTCCTTCGACGGGTCGACGGGCAGGTTGTGATCGAAGCGGCCGGGGTCGTGCTGCGCCAGCGCCTTGGCGGCGAGGACCTTGCCGTAGCGGCCGAGATCCTCGATCGTCGAGACCACGCCCGAGTCGGTGTAGCCCATGCTCGCCGACGCCTTGGAGTACTCCGTCGGCGCGACGCAGCCGGCCTCGACGTCGGCGTTCCACGACTGATAGCCCGGCAGGTACGACGGGCTCGTGGCGGGGACGGACGAGTCGGCGCCCGGCAGGGCGGTCTGGGAGAGCCCGTTGGGGGCGAAGACATACTCGCGCATCAGCTCGGCGGCGGACGTGTTGCTCGCGTCCACGAGCGCCTGGCCGAGCAGGAGGTATCCGGCGTCCGAGTCGCGGAACGCCGCGCCGGGGGTCCCGCGGTCCTGCGTGATGCCGTACGAGGCGAGCTCGCGCGGGTGCCACTCGCGGTCGGGCGTCTCGTAGAACGCCGTGCGCACGCTCTCCCACGACGATCCGATCCCGCTCGTGCTGTCGCACAGCTGCCGCAGCGTGACGTCGCCCGTCTCCTCGCTCGACAGGTTCGGCACGCTCGTGACGTGATCCGTGACCGGGTCGTCGGGATCGAGCACGCCCTCGGCCGCCAGCGAGTAGAGCACGTCGCAGGTCATCGCGCGCGTGACGTCGGCGACGCGGAACGACATGTCGGTCGTCACGGGGGCGCCGGCGCCCTCGGGCTCGGTCGTGCCGTGCGCCGTGACCCAGCTGCCGCTCCAGGGGACCCACACGCCGACGATGGCCCCGGTCGATCCGGTCGCCTGCATCGCCTGGTCGACGGCCGCCTGCATCTGCGCGACGGTGTCATCGGGCAGGCTGCCCTCGGCCTGCGCGGGCAGCGCCACGCCCTCGACCTGCGTGTCGGCGGAGCACCCGGTCAGCGCGATCCCGAACGCCACCACCGCCGCGAGCGCCGCTGCCGCGCGACGAGCCTTGATCCGCATACAACCCCCTGGTCTGGATGCTCCGAGTCTAGGCGGTGCGGACGCGGGTGCCCCGAGCGCCGGGCGCCGCCGCGCACACGCTCAGCCGACGCGCATCTGCGCGCCCTGCTTCTCCCAGACGCCCCGCATGAAGCGGCGCACGTCCTCGTCGACGCGGATGTCGCTCGGGCGCAGCGGGCGGCTGAGGTACAGGCCGTCGAGCGAGGTGAGGCGGCTCAGGGCGACGTAGGTCTGGCCGGGCGCGAACGCTCCGGCGCCCAGGTCGACGATCGCGCGGTCGTACGTCTTGCCCTGCGACTTGTGGATCGTCACCGCCCACGCCAGGCGCAGCGGGAACTGCGTGAACTCGGCGACCACCTCGCGGGTGAGCTTGCGCGTGTGCGGGTCGTAGGCGTAGCGGTACTTCTCCCACACCGACGGCTCCACCTCGAACTCCTCGCGGTCCACCTCGACCTTGACGGTCTCGCCCACGATCTTCGTCACGGTGCCGATCGTGCCGTTGACCCAGCGGGGCGGATCGCCCTTGCTGCCCACGTCGTTGCGCAGGAACATCACCTGCGCCCCCACCTTGAGCTTCAGCTCCGGATCGGCCGGGTACACGTCGCCCTTGCCGAAGTCGCCGCTGATCTCGGCGCGCGCCGTCTGCTCGCGGCCGCCCAGCTGGGCGAGATGCTTCGCGTTGATCGCGTTGACGCGATCGTTGCGCGTGGCGAGCGTGATGATCGGGTCGTGCGGATCGTCCGGCGGCGTCCGCGCGCCCTTGGCGTTGAGCGCGTCGGCGATCTCCTGGGTGACGCGCCCGTACCGGACGGCGTTGAGCATCGCCTTGAACCCGTCGTCGGACTGGCGGTGGATGTGCGTGAGCTCGCGGATGTGCAGGTCGGCGCCGTGGCGGCCGATGTCGATGAGCCCGTCGGCGGCGGGGGCCTCACCCGCCCACACGTGCGCGTCGAAGAACCAGAACGACCGGTAGTGATCGGCGATGTAGCGCGCCTCGTCGCCGCGCGGGGGCACCGGTGCCAGCTGGTACGGATCGCCGAACATGACCACCTGCACGCCCCCGAAGGGCTCGGCCCGCCGGCCGCGCGCCTGCCGCAGCGCGCGATCGATCCCGTCCATGAGGTCGGCGTTGACCATCGAGATCTCGTCGATCACGAGCGTGTCGATCGCGCCCAGGATCTTCCGCGTCGACTCGTTCTGATCGAGGTCCGTGTCGGCGATGAGACCGATCGGCAGCCGGAACAGCGAGTGGATCGTCTGGCCCTCCACGTTGAGGGCGGCCACACCCGTGGGCGCGCAGATGGCGATCTGCTTCGACGTGTTCCAGGTGAGGTGGCGCAGCAGGGTCGACTTGCCGGTCCCCGCGCGGCCCGTGATGAAGACGTGCTCGCGCGTGTCCTCGATGAGGCGGAACAGGGCCTCCTGTTCCGCCGACAGCACGGGCTCGCTCACTCGTCAATCGTAGGGAACCATCCGCCGCCCGGGGCTGCGCCCGGCCGAACTGTGGACGACGCCGGCCGCATCTCGGTCCGATATCGACCGGAGGGGCGCCCAGCTTGTCCGCATCGGCTCTCCATAGACTTCCGGCATGCAGCAGGCGCCGGCAGACACCGCTCTGGTCGTCGAGCCCGTGCCCACCCGGCGCCGCGGCGCCGCCCTCGAGATCGGCATGAGCGTCGGCATCGCGGCGCTGCTGATCGCGGCGATCGCCGCCGGATTCGCCTCGCTGTACCGCGAGTTCTGGGGGCCGAGCGCGTTCGTCGAGCGCTACGTGCAGCTGCTCGCCGACGGCCGTGCCGCCGACGCGCTGGCCGTCCCGGGCGTGAGCATCGACACGATCGAGCTGGAACGCGCCGGCCTGTCGGGCTTCGCCTCCGACGCGCTGCTGCGCTCCTCGGCCCTCGGCGCCGAGATCACCGACATCCACGCGGTCTCGGAGACCACCGCCGACGGCATCACCGAGGTCACCCTCGAGTACGCGATCGGGGGCGAGGCCGGCCGCACCACGTACCGCGTGGCCGAGGCCGGATCGAACGGACTCGTGCCGGTGTGGCGCTTCGCGAGCAGCCCGCTCGGCGTGCTCGACGTGTCGGTGCACGGCTCCATGACGTTCTCGGTCAACGGCTTCGAACTCGACAAGCGCCAGGTCTCGCCCGACGGCCTCGACGCCGACCCCACGGCCTCCGTGCCGCTGCTGACGTTCGTGCCGATGTCGTACGAGGTCGCCGTCGACACCGCGACGACGTCGGCGGAGCCCACCACCGCGATCGCGCAGACGCCGCTCACGGCCGTCGACGTCGACATCGTGGCGACCCCCACTCCCGAGTTCCTCGACGTCGTCGACCAGCAGGTCGCCAGCTTCCTCACCGAGCAGTGCGCCTCGCAGCAGGTGCTGCAGCCGGCCGGCTGCCCGTTCTGGGTGTCGGTCGAGAACCGCCTCGCGAGCGGGTCGCTGCCGGAGTGGTCGATCGTCCAGCAGCCCGAGATCACGCTCGTCCCCGAGGGCCCCTACTGGCGCATCGAGCAGGCCGACGGCCTCGCCCACATCGAGATGGACGTGCAGTCGATCGCCACCGGCGCGATCACCCACGTGTCGGAGGACGTGCCGTTCACGATCGACGGCACGGTCGAGATCCTCGCCGACGGCTCGGCGCAGATCCGGATCGGGGCCCCGCTGCTCGACTGACACGTCCGCGGAGTCCGCGGCGCCGAGCGCCCGGACGTCGCAGACCCGCGGACTCAGACCCCGGCGCGGCGGTCGCGCTCGGCGAGGGCCGCGAGGCGCGCGTTGTAGGCGTCGAGCTCGGCATCGCCCGTGCGGTCGGCGTGGCGATCGCGGCGGCGCTGCTGCCGCTCGTCGCTGCGGCTCCACTGGATCGCCACGGTGATCGCGGTGATGAGCGTGGGGATCTCGCCGATCGACCACGCGATGCCGCCGCCCGCGTACTGGTCCTCGAGCGGCGTCGCGCCCCACGTGCGGCCCATGGCGCCGTACCACTCGGCCACCATGAGTCCGCTCTGGCTCATGATCGCGATGCCGAAGAACGCGTGCATCGCCATGACGACGATGAGCGTCACCAGCCGGCCGGCGTGCGGCAGCCGGTACGGCACGGGATCGATCCCCACGAGCGACATGACGAACAGGTAGCCCGAGATGAGGAAGTGGGTGACCATCCACTCGTGGCCCAGGTGGTCGTACAGGCTCCAGCGGAACAGCTCGCTGAAGTAGAACAGCCACAGCGATCCGATGAAGATCCCGGCGGCGACGAGCGGGTGCGTCAGCACCTTCGCGACGGGGTTGTGCACGATCCACAGGATCCACTCGCGTCCGCCGCGGGAGCCGTCCTCGCGCTTCGGGATCGCGCGCGCGGCGAGCGTCACGGGCGCGCCGGGCACGAGCAGCAGCGGGATCGCCATGCTCAGCAGCATGTGCATGAGCATGTGCATGCTGAAGAGCGTGTGGCCGTAGGCGTTGAGCGCGCCGTTGGTCACCCACACGAGCAGGAGCATGCCCAGCACCCACAGCACCGTGCGGTAGACCGGCCAGTGATCGCCCCGTCGGCGCAGGCGCCACACGCCCGCCAGGTACAGCGCGATGCCGAAGGCCCCCGCCAGCAGCCACAGCGGATCGATGTCCCACTCGGTCAGCAGGCGGATGGGCGTGAGCTCGGGGGGCAGCGGCTCGCCGGTGAGGATCTCGGCGGGCGTCTGGGCGGTGGGCGGCTCCTCGCCGACGGGCGGCGCCGAGCGCGCGAGCGCCGCGGCCGCCCCGGACGCGATGCCCATGAGCGCCAGCTCGAGCGTGACCACCCGCCAGAAGACGCCGCTGGTGTGGGTGGCGATGAGGCGGAGCCGGTACCAGGCGCCGAGCAGGCCCATCGCGATGAGTGCGACGATCTTGACGCTCAGCACGACGCCGTAGGGCGTGGTCACGAGCTCGAGCGGCGAGGCGATCGCCGCGAGCGAGCGCAGCACGCCGCTGGCCGCGACGACGACGAAGGCCGCGAGCGCGATGGTCGAATAGCGCTCCAGCACGGTACGCACCCGATCGCCGGCGAGCACGGGCCGCACGACGACGATGAGCACGAGGCCGCCCAGCCAGACCGCGGCGCCGAGGATGTGGATCGCGAGCGCGGTCACGACGAGGCCGTGGCTGGCGAGGTCGCCCGAGTGGCCCTGCGTCGCCATGGGGATGAGCGAGGCGGCGGCCAGGATCGCGGTGACGAGCGTGGGGATCCAGCCGCGGACGGCGAAGGCCAGCACGGTGACGGCCGCGGCGGCGATCGTCGTGAGCAGCCAGGCGCGGCCGAGCTCGGTGTCGACGAGGAAGCGGCCCAGCTGGGCACCGAACTCCGGGCCCGCGCTGAGCTGCGGGTTGAACACCGAGAGGAAGGTGAAGAACGTGACGGTGCCGCTGGCGACCGTGAAGACCGCGGCGCCGATCGACGCCGTGTCCAGCGCGACGTCGAACTCGCGCTCGCCCGCGCGCAGCGCCCACAGCGCCACGACGAGCGCCCCGATCATCGCCGCCGCCGAGAGGTTGACGAGGAGCTTCGCGACCGGCAGACCCCAGCGGATGACGGGCCCGGGGTCGCCGACCGTGAGGGGATCCGCTCCGCCGGCGAACGCGAGCGCCCAGACCGCCGCCGCGAGCGCCGCGAGGACGAGGATCGCCGGGCCGGCAGCTCGAAGGAGGCGGGGAGTCACCCGATCAGCCTATTTCCCGGCACCTGAACGCCGGCGATGCGCGGTTGCGGCCCGTGGTCTCGACTCCGCGGCTGCGCCGCTGCGCTCGACCCGTCTCCGCTCCGGCGCTTCGCGCCTCCGGTCGACGAGCCTGGGACCCGCGCGGGCGTCGGAGGTGCGACGCCCGTCGTCGGATCAGTGGGGCTGGCGTGAAGATCTGGGGCCAGTGTGGCGACATCCCTCCGCCCGATCCGACACCGGCGCAGCCGATCCGACGAACGGTGACCAACCACGGCTCCGACGGATCGAAACGAAGTCGGGAGCAGGGACGCGGGCCCGGGAACGCAAAAGGGCCGCCCCCGAAGGGACGGCCCTGCCGGACGCGGTCTTACTTGACGGCGGCCTTCAGCTTCGAGCCGGCGGTCACCTTGACGCGCTTGCCGGCCGGGATCTTGATCTCGGCGCCGGTCTGCGGGTTGCGGCCGGTGCGAGCGGCGGTCTCGACCTGCTCGAACGCGATCCAGCCGGGGATCGAGACCTTCGAGCCCTTGGCGACGGCCTCCGAGACGGTGGTGAAGAGCGCGTCGAGCACGCCCGAGACGGCGGCCTGGCTCTGACCGGTCGCGCTCGCGATGCTCGCAACGAGCTCGGTCTTGGTGATGTTCTTGTCGGCCATGTCATCCTCCAGCGGCGAAGGACGCCGCAGAACGTTGGTGTATTCAGCCGGAAACGGATGCCCCCGGGTGGTCGTTCGACCGCCTCGAATGTATCAACGGGGCCCGCCATTCCGCGGATTTTCGCGCTTTTTGGCGTAATCCGCGCGGCGTGTCGCCGGTCGCGCGTGACGGATGTGACGGATGAGCACTCCGAAAACCACTCCGCCCCTCGCGTGCGGCGCGAGGGGCAGAGCGAGGGAGCGATCGCTCAGACGGCGTCGGGTGCGACGGGGCGCCGGGTGAGCAGGAACACGGCGACGCCGCCGACGAGCAGCAGGCCTGCCGTGGTCGAGTACAGCGCGACGTTGGTCCAGCCGACGTCGATCAGCGAGCCGGCGGCGATCGGGGCGAGGATCGCCCCCGCGCGCCCCACGCCGAGCGCCGCGCCCACGCCGGTCGCGCGGGCGAAGGTGCCGTACCGGGTCGGGGCGACCGCGTACAGGCCGGCGACGCAGCCGTTGACGAGCATGCCGACCACGACGCCGAGCACGAACGCGAGCACGAGGATCGACGTGGTGAGCACGAACGCGATGATCGCGATCGCCGAGAGCCCGAGGAAGCCGAGCAGCAGCTTCTCGCGATCGATCCGGGCGGCGCCGACGCCGTAGAGCACCGAGCCCAGCGCCCCGCCGATGGCGAGCATCATGCCGATGATCACGCCCTGCTCGGCGGTCATGCCCGCGTCGACCATGAGGCGCGGCGTCCACGAGTTGACGAAGTAGAAGCCGAACATCACGGTGAAGAACGCCAGCCACAGCAGCAGCGTCACGGTGGCGGCACCGCCGCCGAAGATGCCCTTGAGGCCGGCGTGGGTGCCCTCCGTGGCCGCGCTGCGCTCGGCGACGACCGAGGCGCGCGCCGGGTCGAAGCCCACACGGCGGGCGATGCGGGCCAGGGCCTTGTCCGACCCGGGGCGGCGCGTGAGGAACTGCACCGACTCGGGCAGCACGAGGACGAGGATCACCAGCAGCACGGTGCTCGCGAGGGCGCCGGCGAGGAACACCGCGCGCCAGCCGAAGTCGGCCTGCAGCCCGTTGGCGGCGATGCCGCCCGCGAAGGCGCCGACCCCGTAGCCGGCGGCGTAGATACCGATCGCGAGGCCGCGCCAGCGGTTGGAGGCGAACTCGGCGCTGATCACGGTGATGCTCGTGAGGATGCCGCCGACGCCGAGGCCGGTCAGCACGCGCCAGATGCCGAGCTGGGTCACGTCGGTGGCGCTGGCGGCGAGGTACATGCCGAGCGTCGCGAGCGCGGTGGAGCCCAGCACGGTCCAGCGGCGGCCGATGAGATCGGCGATGCGGCCGATCGCGATCGATCCGATCGCCATGCCGATCAGCGTGGCGCTGATGACGACGCCGAGCTCGGTGCCGGTGAGGCCGAACTCCTCCTCGACCCGCACCGACACGAACGACATCGAGGCCACGTCGAAGCCATCGAGGGCGTTCAGCAGCACGGCGCAGGCGACGATGAGCCATTGGTACAGCGACATCGGCGCGCGCTCGAGGTGATCGCGCAGGTCACGGGCGGGGGCGGTGGGGGTGACAGTCGTCGTCATCGGTGTTCGTATCCTTCATCGGCTACAGGCGGCATTGCCACGCGTCAGCATAGGCGAGGTTTCCCTATGCCGGTAGCCCTATGCAGGTAGGGATCAGGCGTGGAGGCTGCGCAGCGCCGTCACGACGTCGGCCTGCCAGCGGCGCGCGGTCGGCACGACCGCGGTGTAGATCGCGCCGTCGTGCACCATGCCCTGATACTGCACCGCGGTGGCCTCCACCCCGGCCGCCCGCAGCGCCGCCGCGTACGCCGCGCCCTCGCCGCGCAGCGGGTCGTACTCGGCGGTGAAGATCGCGGCGGGCGGCAGCCCGGCCAGCGAGGCGGCGAGGATCGGCGAGGCGAGCGGGTTCTTGGCGTCGCGGCGGTGCGGCAGGTACGTGCGCGACACCGAGATGAGCTCCCGCGCCATGATCGGCATCGGGATGCCCAGGGCGCGCGAGGCCGCGAAGTCGATGTGCCGCCCCGTGAGGTCCACAACCGGGACCTCGAGCAGCTGCAGCCGGATCGGCAGGCCGTCGCGATCGCGGTTGGCCAGCGCCACGGCCGCGGCGATGTTGCCGCCGGCCGAGGTGCCGCCCACCGCGATCCGCTCGCGGTCGATGCCGAGCGCGGTCGCCCGATCGAACAGCCAGCGCAGCGCGGCGACGCCCTGCTCCACGGGCGTGGGGAACTTGTGCTCCGGGGCGAGGGCATAGTCGACGGCCACGATCGCCACGCGGGCGTCGGCGGCCCTGCGGCGGTTGGCCGCGTCGGTCGTGGCGTAGTCGATCCCGCCGATCCGGAAGGCCCCGCCGAAGAACATCAGGCACGCGGGGATCGGTCCCTCGGCCGCGATGTCCCACGCGTCGGCCGGGTAGTACACGCGCACGCGCACGTCCGGGTAGCCGTCGACGGGGACGACGTGCTCCTCCGCGCGGACCTTGGGCCCGGGCGTGCCCGAGCGCGCCAGTTCCTTGCGATCCCAGGCCCTGGCCTGGCGCCGGTGCACCGCGCGCTTCTGCGACGGGTGCGGCTCGTGCGCGCGGATCGCGTCGCGGGTGTCCTCGCGCGCCCCGCGCCGGGCGCGGTCCTTCTCGGCGCTGGTGGCCGAGCGCACGCCCTCGTCGGCGGCGGGCCGCATGAACCACGGCCAGCCCAGGCGCGACTTCAGTCGCTGGGTCGCCTGCCGGAACCAGTGCCTGCGGTCGCTGCGCAGTCGGTCCGCGAAGAACGGGTCGAGCGGCATGATCCGATCGTATCCGCCGGGCGGCATGCGAAAGGGCGGGACCTCCCGAAGGAGATCCCGCCCTGGGCGTCTGGTGTGGTGCTTACCAGGACGACTTGGTCACACCGGGCAGCTCGCCACGGTGGGCCATGTCGCGGAAGCGCACACGCGAGATGCCGAACTTCGTCAGCACACCGCGGGGGCGACCGTCGATGGCGTCGCGCGAGCGCACGCGCACCGGCGAGGCGTTGCGGGGCAGCTTCTGCAGGCCCACGCGGGCGGCCTCGCGCTCGTCGTCCGAAGCGTTCGGGTCGACGAGGGTCTTCTTCAGCTGAGCGCGCTGCTCGGCGTAGCGGGCCACGACCGCCTTGCGCTGCTCGTTACGCGCGATCTTGCTCTTCTTAGCCATGGATCAACGCTCCTCTCGGAACTCGACGTGCTTGCGGACGACCGGGTCGTACTTCTTGAGCACGAGGCGGTCGGGGTTGTTGCGGCGGTTCTTCTTGGTCACGTAGGTGTAGCCCGTGCCCGCGGTCGAACGCAGCTTGATGATCGGACGGATGTCCTGAGCCTTCTTGGCCATTAGAGCTTCACACCCTTCGCGATCAGGTCCTTGACGACCGACTCGATGCCGCGGACGTCGATCACCTTGATGCCCTTGGCCGAGACGTTCAGCGTGACCTTACGGCCGAGCGACGGAACGTAGTACGTCTTCTTCTGCACGTTCGGGTCGAAGCGACGCTTCGTCCGTCGGTGCGAGTGCGAAATGTTGTGACCGAATCCAGGCGTGGCGCCGGTCACCTGGCACACAGCAGCCATGGTTCACTCTCCTTCAATACCGTGGCCCCGGACGGGACCACCCAAGATCTCTTGTCTGCACATGCCTCACCCGCCCTCGCGGGCTGTGTTCAGGTGGGGAATGCACGAACTACGCGCAGGAGTGCACGCAGACAAACGTCAATACTAGCACGGCCCCGCGGCCTCGACCGCCCCGCGTCCCGGGCGGAAGGCCGACACGGTGGGATCCCCGGCGATCCAGAACCGCCACGGGTACGCCGAGGTGCCGGCCACGCCCGCCACGCCCACGCGCGGACCGGCCGCGGGATCGGCCACAGGTTCGGCGGCGAGCTCGAGCCGCGCGACCGCGCCGCCGAGCTCGGCACCCCCGATCGCGTCGATGCCGTCGTGCAGCGGATGGCGCAGGCCGATGGCGTCGCCGAGGCGCCCGGGGCCGCGCGCGAGGTCGCGGTCGCTGCGCACGACGCCGCGCACGGTGCGGCGTCGGCGGGCGATGTCGGCGCCGCCGATGATCTCGCCCGCCCGCAGCAGGCAGCCGTCGCCGCGCCCCTCGGGGCCGCAGACGACGTTGACGCACGAGTGGATGCCGTGGCTGAGGTACACGTACAGGTGACCGGGCTCGCCCCACATCGTCGCGTTGCGCGCCGTGCGCCCCATGCGGGCGTGCGAGCCGGGGTCGGGGACCGCCCCCGAGCCGGCGCCGTGATACGCCTCCACCTCGGTGATGCGCACGGCCACCGTCTCGCCGGCGATCGTGGTGGTCAGCACGGCGCCCAGCAGCCGCGGGGCCACCTCGACGGCGAGCGGCAGCAGGTCGTCGCGCGTGGCCGGGCGCAGCCCACTCACCACGGCCCCACCGCGCACCACGAGATGTCGAAGCCGTCGAACGTCGCCACCTCGTCGCCCGTGGCGACCTCGACGATCCGCGTCTCGAGCGTCTGCGGCACCGGCTGCGCGCCCGAGTCGTAGGGGTTGCCCACGAGGTTCGGCGCCACGACGGCGGCGGCGTACTGGCCGCTCGGCGAGACGCACACCTGCTGCAGCACGTCGGGCGCCGACACCTCGGTGAGCGTGCGGGCCTCGCCGTCGGCGGTGACGTGCGCGATCGCCGCGCCCGTGGGCAGGCCGTCGTCGCCGAGGAGGGTGTACCGGCGGACCGTGTCGCCGTCGGGGAGCGGCGCGACGAACGCCAGCTGCCCGGGGCTGGGATCCGGCTCGACGATCGGCTGCTCCTCCCCCGTGGCCAGGTCGAGCGAGACCACGCCCGCATCGATCCGCTCCACGATCGCCGTGTAGGTGCCGCGGGTGACCGCGTCGATCGTGAGCGCGTTGCCGAGGAAGGCCGGCTCGGCACCGTCGGGCTCGACGAGGATGAGCTCGCCGTCGAAGTCGATCATCAGCAGCGCCGAGGAGTCCGGCACGAAGCGCCAGCGGTCGACGCTCGGCGCCTCCCCGCCCACCTCGATCGGCGTCGGCTCGGCCGACGGATCCCGCAGCGACGACAGGTGCAGCACCGACTGCATGCCCGCGTCGCCGTTCGCGTCGGGGATGTCGGAGTAGGTGTAGCCGATCGTGCCGCCCCGCTCCGACACCTGCAGGCTCGTGACGATCCCGTCGCCGGGCAGCGTCACGTCGCGCGGATCGGAGCCGTCGCGATCGGTGACGATCAGCCGGGCGTGCCCGTCCTCGCGCACCGACACGACGATCGCGTCGCTCGTGGCCCGGAAGTCGTCGATCTCGGGGTGCGAGAGCACCGCGACCCGCTCGCCGTCGAGGCTCTCGCGGTAGATCGTGTCGTCGCCCTGCTCGCTGCGCTCCAGCATCAGCACCTGGGCGACCGGCGTGACGAACGACGTCTCGAGCGTCGTCGCCGGCCCGCCGCCGATCCCGCGCACGTCCGCCACGCGGACGCGGTACTCGGTCTCGGCGTCGAGCGGCGCGGTGAACCGGATGCCGATCCCGCGGCCCGCGGCCTCCACCGTGTGGGCCGCGGCGGGTTCGACCGTGACCTGCGACGGATCGATCTCGGCGAGTGCCTGGTTCGCCGTGAGGATCACGCGGCTGCCGGCCACGTCGATCGCCGCCGCCGGGTCGACCTGCGCGTCGCTCAGCCGCGGCCCCTGCAGCAGGCTCACGGCGCTGCCGCCGCCGACGAGCACCGCGAGCGCGCCCACCACCGCGACGAAGGCGACCGCGAACCGCCGCCGCCCCGAGCGCAGGCGCGTGGCCCGCCGCGAGTCAGTACTCATACGGGTCCTCGGGCTCGGGCACGGGGGTGACCGACGTCGGCTCGATCACGAGCTCGCCGTCGGCGCCGGCCGAGACCACGCCGGCCACCTCGATCCACTCCCCCACGGGGAAATCGCCGTCCACCGCCGCGACCGGGAGCGTGGCCGGCTGCGCGTCGATCACGCAGTGCGTGATGACGAGGCGTCCGAGCCGGATGCCATCCTCCCCGTCGTCGGCCGGCGTCACGAACCCGGTCAGCGTCACCTCCGCGCCGTCGAACGCGTCGGGGCTCGTCGCCCGCGCGAACACCGCGGCCCAGTCGCCCACGCCGAATCCGCTCGTGTCCGACCCCGCGGCGAGCACGACGTCGTCGGCCCCCGCGAACAGCGGCGGCGTGCCCGTGTCGCGCTCCATCGCCAGCTCGACCGACAACGACGCCGGCGGCAGGAGGATCGCCCCCGCGGCCACGCCCGTCGCCAGCACGCCGCCGACCACCCCGACGGCGAGCGAGCCGCGGCCCGGCTCGTGGTGATGCGCGTGCTCGTCGGCGCCGTGCCCGTGATCGTCCTCGGCACCCAGCGGCAGCGCGAACGAGGCGATCGAGCCGGCGAGCACCACCACGGCCATGCCGACGGCGAACCAGGACTGCGCGGGGTTGATGTACAGCGCGAGCCGGTCGGTGGCCCACAGGCCGAGCGTGACCACCGCCAGGACCGAGGCGAGTCCCGCCCCGAGCCAGCGCGTGCCGATCGATCCCGCCCTACGCAACGAGGTTCACCCCGATCCCGATCGCGAAGGCCGCCAGCACGACCACGACGACGATGCCGGCCAGCACGCGCCACGTGAAGGTGGTGCGCAGCAGCGCCAGCATCTTCACGTCGACGAGGGGGCCCACGAGCAGGAACGCCACGAGCGAGCCGGGCGAGAAGGTCGACGCGAACGACAGCGCGAAGAACGCGTCGACGTTCGAGCAGATCGCCACGGTCACGGCCAGCAGCACCATCGCGGCGATCGAGAGCACCGGGTTGGACCCGATCGCGACGAGCGCGTCGCGCGGCACGAGCACCTGCACGGCGCCCGCGACGGCCGACCCGATGATGAGCGCGGGCATCACGGCGCGCAGCTCCACGACGAACTGCGCGAGGCTGCGCCGGGCGCGCGATCCCGTCTCGCCCACGACGATCTCGCACGTCTGCGCGAACCGCTCGGTGAGCATGCGCTGCGGGTCCGGGTGGCGGCTGTACAGCCAGGCGATGAGGTTGGCGATCGCGTACCCGCCGAGCAGCCGGGCGACGAGGATCCCGTCGCTCCACCCGAACGCCTGGTGGGTGGTGAGGATCACGATCGGGTTCACGATCGGCGCCGCCACGAGGAAGGCGAGGGTGTCGGCGGGGCCGATTCCGCGCATCATGAGGCCGCGCGCGAACGGCACGTTGCCGCACTCGCAGACGGGGATGAACATGCCCACCAGCGACAGCACCGCGCGCCGGGCCCAGCCCGCGCGCGGCAGGATCCGCTCGATGACGCCGTCGGGCAGCCACACCTGCACCGCGATCGAGAGGATCACGCCGAGCGCGACGAACGGCAGGGCCTCGATGAGCACGCTCAGCGCGAGGGTGAGGCCGTCCTGCGCGCGCGTGGGCAGATCCGCCGAGAACAGGGCGGGCGCGAAGGCGTCGATGAGGAACAGAGCGACGACCGCGACGGCTCCGATGCCCAGCGGCAGGAGCACGCCGCCGCGGCGGCGGACCTCGGGGTGGATCGACGTCATCGCGCTCGGTGTGCCTTCGGTGTGCATCGACGGGCTCGGGCGAGCGGGCGGGTCACGCCTTCGCGGCGCAGTCCTGGCAGAGGCCGAAGATGTCGACGACGTGCTCGGCGTCGACGAAGCCGTGCGCGGCCGCGGTGTCGCGGGCCCACTGCTCGACGGCGGTCGCCTCGATCTCGACGGCCTTGCCGCACGAGCGGCAGATGAGGTGGTGGTGGTGGCCGGTGCTGCGGCACGCGCGATACAGCGCCTCGCCGTCGGGGCTCTGCAGCGAGTCGGCCTCGCCCGCGGCGGTGAGCCCGGCGAGGGTGCGGTAGACGGTGGCCAGGCCGATGCCCGTGTCCGCCTCCCGCAGGGACTGGTGCAGCGTCTGGGCGCTCACGAAGCCGTCGGCCTCGGCGAGCGCGCCGCGTACCCGCTCGCGCTGCCACGTGTTCCGCTGAGCCATGCGTCGATCCTATTCCGCGGGGTTCAGAGCCCGCTGGGTACGGCCGCGCACCGCCCGGTCGCGCGACCACGCGATCACCCGGCACACCACGTAGATGAGGAACGAGATCGAGGTGATGTACGGGCTCACCGGCAGCGTGCCGGCGATCGCCAGGAGAATGCCGCCCACGGCCGACACGAAGCCGAACAGCGCCGACAGCAGCGGCACCGACAGCGGCCCGTGCACGACCTTCATGGCGGCGGCGGCCGGGGTCACGAGCAGCGCCATCACGAGCAGCGCGCCGATGATGTGCACCGCCACGGCGACCACGAGCCCCATGAGGAGCATGAACAGCATGCTGATCGCCGTCGACGGCACGCCGCGGGCGGCGGCGGAGTCGGGGTCGAGCGAGTCGAACCGGAGCGGGTTCCACACGAGCACGAGCGCGACGAGCACGGCCACCGAGATCCCGATCAGCCAGCCGAGGTCCGGCGTGGTGACGGAGATGATCTGCCCGGTCAGCAGGCTGAACCGGTTGGCGCTGCGCCCCTCGTACAGCGACAGGAAGAGGATGCCCAGGCCCAGGCCGAACGGCATCAGCACGCCGACGATCGAGTTGCGATCCCGCGCCCGAGAGCCGAGCAGGCCGATCAGCAGCGCGGCGGCGACCGCACCGGCGAGCGACCCCGCGACGACCGATCCCCCGAACAGCAGCGCGGCGGCGGCGCCCGCGAACGACAGCTCGCTCACGCCGTGGACGGCGAACGCCATGTCGCGCTGCATGATGAAGATGCCGATCAGCCCGCCCACGATGCCGAGCACGGCACCGGCGATGAGGGAGTTCGAGACGAGCGCGAGCAGCTTGTCGTAGTCCTGGAACGAGATGACGTCGCCCCAGTCGAGCGCGGGCCGGATCATGCGTGCGCCTCGTGGTCGTGCTCGTGCTCGTGGGCGTGATGCGGATCGGCGTCGGGGATGCCCACGACGACGAGCTGGCTGCCCGCGCGCAGCACGTGCACGGGCGCGCCGTACAGGTCGCTGAGCACGCTGGTCTGCAGCACCTCGGCCGGGGTGCCGAGCATGAACCGGCCGCCGGCGATGTAGAGGATGCGGTCGACCTTATTGAGGATCGGGTTCACGTCGTGCGTGACGAAGAGCACGGCGGCGCCCTTGGCCCGCTGCGCCTCGATGATCGCCGTGACCGCCTGCTGATTGGCGAGATCCAGGCTCGACAGCGGCTCGTCGCACAGCAGCAGGCGGGGATCGTCGGCGAGGGCCTGGCCCACCCGCAGCCGCTGCTGCTCGCCGCCGCTGAGACGACCCACGGGGCTGTCGGCGTAGCCGGTGGCGCCCACGGCCTCCAGCAGCGCGTCGACGCGGGCGCGCGCCCCGCGCGGCGGGATCGGCAGGCCGAAGCGGGCGCCGTTGATGCCGAGTCCCACGAGGTCACGGGCGCGCAGGCTCGTGTCGGCGGGGAAGGGCAGCTGCTGCGGGATGTAGCCGATGCGCCGGTTGCCGCGGCGCGCGGGCTGCCCGGCCACGCGGATCGACCCCTCGCTCAGCTCGCGCAGGCCCAGGATCGCGCGCATCAGCGTGGTCTTGCCCGAGCCGCTCGGGCCGAGCACGGCGATGAACTCGCCGGGGCGCACGTCGAGGTCGAGCCCGGACCACAGCTCGCGCCCTCGCAGCCGCAGCGCCGCGCCGCGGATCTCGAGCAGGGGATCGGTCATCCGACCAGCTTATCGGTGATTCTGATAACGGTTCTCGGAGCCCAAGTCCGCAAGTCTCTGCCGAATCCGGGCGTTCGGTGGCGCGGACTTGGCAGAGACTTGCGGATTCGTCAGGCCAGGGCGTCGGCGAGGGCGTCGATGTTGGCCTGCATCCAGGTGACGTAGGTCTCGCCGTCGGGCAGCGTCTCGCCGTACTCGACGATCGGCACGCCCGCCGCCTCCGCCGCGTCCAGCACCGCCTGCGTCTCGGGGCCGCCGGTCTGCGTGTTCGCGACGATCACGTCGACCTCACCACCCGAGATCGATTCGGTCGCCGCCAGGAGCGTGGCCGGCGCGACGTCCTGACCCTCCTCCACGGCCTCGGCGAAGCCCTCGGTCGTGATGTCGTCGAGTCCGGCCGCCGCGGCGAGGTATCCGCCCACGGGCTCGGTGAAGAACACCGTCTCGCCCTCGTGCGCGGCCGCGATCTCGTCGAGGCTCGTCTCGAGCCCCTCGATCTGCGCGATCAGCTCGGCGGCGTTCGCCTCGAAGGCCTCGACCTCGTCGGGCACGAGCTCCCCGACCTGCTCGGCGATCGCCTCGACGACGTGCACGATCGTGTGCGGGTCGTACCAGACGTGCTCGTTGAAGCCCTCGATGTGGTGGTGCTCGTGCTCGCCGTGCTCCTCGTCCTCGGCGTGCTCCTCGTCCTCGGCGCGCTCGTCTTCCGAGTGCTCCTCGCCCTCGGCGCCGGGGTAGTCGTGGTTGTACTCCACCGCGGTCACGACGTGCGCGACGCCGGCGGCGGCCACGGCGTCCTCCATGAAGTGGTCGTATCCGCCGCCGTTGAGGATCACGAGGTCAGCCTCGTCGACCGCGAGCTGGTCGCGCGCGCTCGCCTCGTACTCGTGCGGGTCCTGGGTGGCCGAGTCGATGATCGCGGTCACCTCGACCGCGTCGCCGACGACCGCGCTCGCAAGGTCGGCGTACACGCTCGTCGAGGCGACGATCGTCACGCCGCCGGACTCCGCGCCCTCCGCATCGGTTCCGGCACAGCCGGCGAGAGCGATCCCGGAGAGGGCGATGAGCGAGATCACGGGCAGCACACGACGGGTCATGCGAGAACCCTACGCGAACGATAACGGTTCTCAAAATCGCACATCCCGGCGATCAGTCGAGCAGCAGCGCGGGCTCCTCGAGGACGGCGGCGATGTCGGCGATGAAGCGGCTGATCTTGTCGCCGTCGACGATGCGGTGGTCGAACGAGCCGGACACGGTCGTGACCCACGCGGGGCGCACCTCGCCGTCGACGACCCACGGCTTCTGACGGATCGCCCCCATGGCCACTATTCCGGCCTCGCCGGGGTTGATGATCGGCGTGCCGGCGTCCATCCCGAACACGCCGATGTTCGTGATCGTGATCGTGCCGCCCTGCTGGTCCTCGGGCGTGGTCTTCCCGTCTCGCGCCGTCTGCGTGAGGTTCTGCAGGGCGACGGCGAGCTCGCGCATCGAGAGCGCGTGCGCGTCCTTGATGTTGGGCACGAGCAGGCCGCGCGGGGTCGCGGCCGCGATGCCGAGATTGACGTAGTTGCGCACGTGGATCTCAGCGCCCTGCTCGGTGTCGACCCACGCGGAGTTGATCTCGGGCGTGCGCTGCACGGCCCACAGCAGGGCCTTGGCGAACACGAGCAGCGGCGAGACGCGCACGTCGGCGAACTGCGGCTGCTGCTTGAGGCGCTTGACGAACTCCATCGTGCGGCTGGCGTCGACGTCGGTCCACACCGACACGTGCGGCGCGGTGTAGGCCGAGCCCACCATCGCGTTGGCGGTCGCCTTGCGCACGCCCTTGACGGGGATCGTCTCGTACCGGTCGTCGGTGCTCGCGGGCGCCACGGGGATGCGGCGCTCGCGCTCGGTCGGCCACTGCGGCGTCTCGAGGTTGCGGAACACCTTGGCCTGCTCGGCGTGCCGGAGCACGTCGTCGCGGGTGACCTCGCCGGCCGGGCCGCTCGCCGTCACATCGGCGAGGTCGATGCCCAGGTCGCGGGCGAGCTTGCGGATCGGGGGCTTGGCGACCACGCCGACCGACGACGCGACGGCGACCTCGTGCCGCGGCTTGCGGCGGCGGGTCTTGACCTCTCCCCCGGTGCCGTATCCCACGAGCACCGAACCGCCCGCGTCCGCCGCGGCGGGGGCCGGGTCGGAGGGCGCGGTGGGCGCCGGCTGGTCATCGGCGCCCGCGACCGCGAGGATCGGCGTGCCGACATCCACCGTGTCGCCCTCGGCGACGAGCAGCTCGGCCACCGTGCCGGCGTACGGCGACGGCAGCTCCACGAGCGACTTGGCGGTCTCGATCTCCGCGACCACGTCGTTGACGGCCACGGTGTCGCCGGGCTTGACGTGCCACTGGACGATCTCGGCCTCGGTCAGTCCCTCGCCCACGTCGGGCAGGTTGTACGTCTGCATCCGATTCCCTCCGAAATCAGTAGGCCAGGGCCCGGTCGACGGCCTCGAGCACGCGGTCGGCGTCGGGCAGGTACGTCCCCTCCAGCTTGGCGGGAGGGAACGGCACATCGAAACCGGACACCCGGATCACGGGCGCCTCGAGCGAGTAGAAGGCACGCTCGGTCACCGTGGCGGCGATCTCGCTGCCGACGCTGACGTGTCCGGGCGCCTCCTGCGCCACGACCATGCGGCCGGTCCGGCGCACCGAGTCGAGCAGCGGGCCGTAGTCGATCGGCGACAGCGAGCGCAGGTCGATCACCTCGCAGCTGGTGCCCTCGGCCTCGGCGAGCGCGGCCGCCTGCAGCAGCGTGGTGACCATCGCCCCGTGCCCCACGAGCGTGACGTCGCCGCCCTTGCGGACCACGCGGCTGCCGTGCAGCGGCATGGCGCGCGAGGCCAGGTCGATCTCGCCCTTGTGCCAGTAGCGCGACTTCGGCTCCATGAAGATCACGGGATCGTTCGAGGCGATCGCGTCCTGGATCATCCAGTAGGCGTCGTTGGGCGTCGACGGCGACACCACGCGCAGGCCGGGGGTGTGCGCGAAGTACGCCTCAGGGCTCTCCTGGTGGTGCTCGACGGCTCCGATGTGCCCGCCGTAAGGGATGCGGATGACGACCGGCAGCGACAGCGCGCCCTCGTGGCGATTGGTGAGCTTGGCCAGCTGCGTGGTGATCTGGTCGAAGGCCGGGAAGACGAAGCCGTCGAACTGGATCTCGACCACGGGGCGGAAGCCGCCCATCGCCAGGCCGATCGCCGTGCCGACGATGCCGGACTCGGCCAGGGGCGTGTCGAGCACGCGCCGCTCACCGAACGAGGCGAGCAGGCCCTCGGTCACGCGGAAGACGCCGCCGAGCCGGCCGATGTCCTCGCCCATCATGAGCACGCGGTCGCTGTCGGCCATCGCCTTGCGCAGGCCGGCGTTGAGCGCCTTGCCGAACGTCATCACCTCGACGGTCACTCGCCCGCTCCCTCGAACGACGCCTCATAGTCGGCCAGCCACGCCGCCTGCTCGGTCATGAGCGGATGCGGGTCGCTGTACACGTGCGCGAACATCGACTCCGGCGACGGGCCCTCCAGTGCGAGCGTGCGCACCCGGACGTCCTCGGCGAAGGCCGCGGCCTCGGCGTCGACGTCGGCGAAGAACGCGTCGGCCGCGCCGCGCGAGCGGAGGTAGACGCGCATGCGCTCGATCGGATCGCGCCGCGCCCAGCTCTCCTCCTCGTCGCTCGTGCGGTACTTCGTCGGGTCGTCGCTGGTGGTGTGGGCGCCCATGCGGTAGGTGACGGCCTCGATGGCGCGCGGTCCGTCGCCGGAGCGGGCGTCGTCGAGCGCGAGCCGGGTGACGGCGTAGCTCGCGAGCACGTCGTTGCCGTCGATGCGGATGCTCTCCATGCCGTAGCCGCGGGCGCGATCGGCCAGCGGCACCGGCGACTGGGTCGAGACGGGCACCGAGATCGCCCACTGGTTGTTCTGGAGGAAGAACACCTCGGGCGTGCGGTAGCTGTTGGCGAAGACCATCGCCTCGTGCACGTCGCCCTGGCTGGACGAGCCGTCGCCGTAGTAGACCATGACGGCCTCGTCGGCCTCGGCGTCTCCCGTGCCGGACTTGCCGTCGAAGGCGAGCCCCATCGCGAAGCCGGTCGCGTGCAGCGTCTGCGACCCGAGCACGAGCGTGTAGATGCGGGTGCGGCCGTTCTTGGGGTCCGTCGGGTCCCAGCCGCCGTGGCTCACGCCGCGCATGAGCTTAATGATGTCGACGGGATCGACGCCGCGGATCGTGCACACCACGTGCTCGCGGTACGACGGGAAGATGTGATCCTGCGGGCGCGCGGCGCGGGCCGATCCCACCTGGGCCGCCTCCTGGCCGTGCGACGGCGGCCAGAGCGCGAGCTGGCCCTGCCGCTGCAGCAGCGTCGCCTGGCGGTCGAACGCCCGCACGACCGCCATGTCGCGGTAGAACGTCTCGAGTGTCGCGTCGTCGAGGGCGTCGATCACCGGCAGGTACCGCTCCGCCGCCGCTGTGGGTGCGATCACGCCGTCGGCGCCGAGAATGCGCACGAGGCCGTCGTCTGTCTCATTCCACGCCGAGGTCACCGTCCCACGCTATGTCCGGGCGTCCGAAAGGGCGGTGCGGCACTCCCGACAACGCCTCCGCGAATCCGATGGTGGATTCCCACAGTCGTATGCGGCAGCGGGGATGCCTGGCGGGAATAGGGTCGTCGAATGGGCGTCACCGACATCTACCGCGCCGCGCGCGACCACCTGCTCAGCCTGGCCGACGACCATGCCGCCGCCGCCACCGCCTTCCGCTGGCCCGACCTCGGTGACGAGTTCAACTGGGCCGTCGACTGGTTCGACCGCATCGCCGAGGGCAACGACACCCCCGCCCTCGTGATCGTGGAGGAGGACGGCTCCTCGCTCGAGAGGTCGTTCGCCGAGCTGTCGCGGGACTCCGACGTGCTCGCCGCCTGGCTTGCGGAGCAGGGCGTGCGCGCCGGCGACCCCGTGATGCTCATGCTCGGCAATCAGGTGGAGATGTGGGAGTCCATGCTCGCGCTGATGAAGCTCGGCGCCGTCATCCTGCCCACCACCGTCGCGATCGGTCCCGCCGACCTCGCCGACCGCGTGACGCGCGGCGACGTGCGCGCCGTCATCTGCAACGCCGCCGACACGGGCAAGTTCGACGAGCTGAGCGGATTCGCGCGCTTCAGCGTGGGCACCGCCGAGGGCTGGACCGATCTGCGCGCGGCCGCCGAGCGGCCCTGGGCGCCGCTGCCGCACCCGCGCACGAAGACGACCGATCCGCTGCTGCGCTACTTCACGTCGGGCACGACGTCGAAGCCCAAGCTCGTCGAGCACTCGCAGGTGTCGTACCCCGTCGGCCACCTGTCGACGATGTACTGGATCGGCGTGCGCCCCGGCGACACGCACCTGAACATCTCATCGCCCGGCTGGGGCAAGCACGCCTGGAGCAGCTTCTTCGCGCCCTGGATCGCCGAGGCGACGATCTTCGTCTACAACTACGCGCGCTTCGACGCCGCCGCGCTGCTCGCCGAGCTGCGCCGCCGCGAGGTGAACACGTTCTGCGGCCCGCCCACCGTGTGGCGCATGCTCATCGGCGCCGACCTCGGCGAGCGCCCGCCGGCGCTGCGCGAGCTGCTCTCGGCCGGTGAGCCGCTGAACCCCGAGGTGATCTCGCGCGTGGAGCGGGCGTGGGGGCTGACGATCCGCGACGGCTTCGGGCAGACCGAGACCACGGCGCAGATCGGCAACACCCCCGGATCGCCGCTCAAGCCCGGGTCGATGGGCCGACCCCTGCCGGGCTACCCCGTCGTGCTGCTCGACACCGCGACGGGCGAGCCCGTGGCGGGCGTCGGCGAGGGCGAGCTCGGCCTCGACCTGTCGCAGCCGGTGCTGCCGCTCATGACCGGCTACTGGGGCGACCCCGATCGCACGGCGGCGGCCACGCGCGGCGGCTACTACCGCACGGGCGACGTGGCGGCACGGGACGAGGACGGATACATCACCTACATCGGCCGCACCGACGACGTCTTCAAGGCCAGCGACTACAAGATCAGCCCGTTCGAGCTCGAGTCGGTGCTCATCGCGCATCCGGCGGTCTCCGAGGCGGCCGTCGTGCCGGCGCCGGACCCGGTGCGCCTCGCGGTGCCGAAGGCGTACATCGCCCTCGCGCCCGGACACGAGGCGAGCGCGGAGGTGGCGGAGAGCATCCTGCGGCACTGCCGCGAGAACCTCGCACCCTACCTGCGGGTGCGCCGCGTGGAGTTCTTCGAGCTGCCGAAGACGATCTCGGGCAAGATCCGCCGCGTCGAGCTGCGGGCGCGCGAGGAGGACCCCGAGACGGACTTCTCGGCCGAGTACCGCGAGGAGCACTTCCCCGGCCTGGTGCGCCGGCGCTGACGGCGGCGCACCGGCGCCTGTCGGCGGCTCAGCGCAGCGAGCGGGCGACCTCGAGGATGCGCTCGAGCGACTCCTCCTCGCCCACCGAGATGCGCACGCCCTCGGGGAACGGCCGCACGATGAGGCCCGCGGCGTCGAAGGCCGCGGCCACGGCCGGGTCGGCGGTGGGCAGCCACACGAAGTTCGCCTGCGTGTCGGGCACGTCCCAGCCGGCCTCGCGCAGGCCGGCCACCAGCCGCTCGCGCCGGTCGACGATCACCGCGACCCGCTCGGCCATCTCGGCGCGGTGCTCGAGGCTCGCCACGCCGGCGGCCTCGGCCTGCGCCGTGACCGACAGCGGGATCATCGTGGCCCGGGCGCCGTCGAGCACGCGCGGGTGGCCGATCGCGTATCCCACGCGAAGTGCCGCCAGGCCATAGGCCTTGGAGAAGGTGCGCAGCACGACAACGTTGGGGTGCGCCTCGAACACCCGCTCGCCCAGACCGTTCACCGCCGCGGGGTCGGTGACGAACTCGGCATACGCCTCGTCGAGGAGGATCAGCACGTCGCTCGGCACGCGCGCCACGAACGCCGCGAACTCCTCGCTCGTGATCACCGGTCCCGTCGGGTTGTTCGGGGTGCACAGCAGGATGCAGCGAGTGCGCTCCGTGACCGCGGCCGCCATCGCGTCGAGATCGTGACCGCCGTCGGGCCGGTTCGGGACCGGCACGCTCGTGGCGCCGGCCACGAGAACCAGCCCGGGGTACGCCTCGAACGAGCGCCACGCGTACACGACCTCGTCGCCCGTCGAGGCGGCCGCCTGCAGGAACGCCGCCAGCAGCGAGACGCTGCCCGCCGCGACGAGCACGGCGTCGGCGTCCACCCCGTAGGTCGCGCCGAGGGCCGCGCGCAGCCGCCCCGCGGTCGCGTCGGGGTACCGGTTCAGGGTCGTCTGCGCCTGCAGCGCCTCCACCACGCCGGGCAGCGGATCGAACGGGTTCTCGTTGCTCGAGAGCTTGAAGCCCCCCGCGTCGGCCGGGCGGCCCTGCTTGTACGGCGGCAGCGCCGCGATCTCGGGCCGGATGCGGGGAAGGGTGGGCTCGCTGGTCACCCGACGATCCTATGGCGGCGACCGCGACGGGCAGATCTGCCCGGGAGCGCGACGCCTCGAGCGCGCTACGTTGCTCGCATGTATCTGCGTCTGCTCCGCGCGAGTGTTCTGCTGAACGCGTGGGCTCAGTTCGGCGTGTTCCTGCTGTTCGGATCGATCTGGGCGACGAACGTCCTCGGCGACATCGCCGCCCTGCCGCCGCTGATGCTCGTCGCGATCCTCGTCATGGTCTCGGCGTTGGCGATCGGGCTGCCGCTGTTCTTCCGCGAGAACCGCCGGCTGCAGGGCGAGCTCGCGACGGTGTCGGCGGCCTACGCCGCCTCCGGCGCCGAGGGCGCGTTCGCACCCGCCCGCGTCGTGCGCAGCCGTCCGGCCGCGAAGGTGCCCGGCTTCCTCGCGGGCTACCCGACGGCGGTCGAGCCCACGGCCCGGGTCGTCGTCCTGAACGCGCTCACCGAGGCCGGCGCGCGCCGCATCCTCGCGCTGGCGCCGGCGTCGTGGCGGGAGTCGCTCGGCAACCGCGCGTTCGCGGCGGTGCGCCTCGCCTCCGCCGACGTCGCGCTCATCGACGGCCGCATCGATGCCGGCACGCTGCAGCAGATCGGTGCCGACTCGCGGTGGAACGGGCGAATGCCGGGCGAGCACGTCGGCATGCAGCTCGCCTGGATGGGCGGCGCCATGCTCCTCGGCTTCGCGATCGGCTTCGGTCTCACCTGGCTCCTCGGCACCGTGTTCGCCTGAGCGGACGGCCGCCACCGCGCTCCGGCCGGCGCTTTCATCCGACGAAGGCTGGCCCGAGCGCTCTCCCCCCGCGCGCTGCGCGATGCCACACTGGTGCCATGGGCTTCCTCATCCGATCGATCGTGAACGGCTTCGGCATCTGGGTGCTGACGCTGATCCCCTTCCTGCAGATCACGGTCACGCCGTTCGCGCCGGGAGGAGACCTGCAGCTCGTCCTCACCCTCGCCCTGCTCGGCGCGCTGTTCGGACTGGTGAACACCGTCATCGGCACGATCATCAAGATCGTCGCGTTCCCGCTGTTCATCCTCACGCTGGGGCTGATCTCGCTGCTGCTCAACGGCGTGCTGCTGCTGATCACCGCGTGGATCACGAGCTCGTGGGGCTGGGGGCTCGGCGTCGGCGACTTCTGGCCGGCCGTGCTGGCGGGGATCCTGCTGAGCATCATCAACTGGCTCTTCGGCATCATCCTCCGTCCTCAGACGAAGAAGAGCCGCTGACGCCACCACCGGACGAGGCGCCACCGGACTTGGCGGGCACGCCGGCCAGCTGGCGCTCGGCGTAGTCGGTGCGGTACTCGGTGAACTCGACGCTCACGGCGTCCTGGCGCAGACCCTCGAGCACCTCCCGGAAGGCCTCGACCCGCACGTCGTCGCTCGCGTCGACCATCCCCGCCGTCGACGCGTAGGAATCGAGCGTGTGGGCCGGCCGCAGCGGTCGCTCGACCACGATGCTGCCGTCGTTGCCGGTGCCGGCCGCCGTGCCCCCGTTCGACAGCAGCGAGATCGGATCGTCACGATGACGCAGCTGCATCGACAGGGTGTCCTCGCCCATCATCGCGTCGACCGGTGAGCCCAGACCGACGTAGGTCTTGACCTGGTAGTCACCCTCGGTGACGAGTCGCGCCGCGACCATCGCGCCCTGGCTGAACGAGAAGGTGTGCAGGATGTCACCGGGCTTCGCACCGGCGTCCTCGAGCGCCGCCACCGTGGCGGCGTACGAGGCGGAGAACCGCCCGAAGTAGAGATCGAAGTTCGAGGGCCAATCGAACGTGTTGGCATCGGACAGCGCCGTGCCGCCGATGTAGACCACGAACTGCGAGGTGCCGTCGGCCATCGCGTACTTCTCGACGCGGATCTGCGAGCCTTGGTCGCTGTCGGGGATGCGCGTGACGGCGCCCTCGAGGGTTTTGGGCGCCTTCGTGGCCCCGGAGATCACCGGACGCACGATGACCCGAGGCAGCGTCCCGCGCAGTCGGTTACCGGCGGGGATGACGCCGGTTCTCGCCCCGCGGTTGGCTTCGAGGAGCATGCGCACGGTGGCGGCGGCCGCGGGGCCGAAGACGACCATCGACTCGATCACCTCGGTCCACTGCTCCTCGGCGAGCCAGTCCTCCCGCCAGTCCTTCAGCAGCTCCTTGGCCTCGTCGTACGCCGCCTCGTTGCCGTGGGCGAGCTCGGTGATGCGCGCGTCGAGGGCCATGCGCGCCTCGAAGGCCTCCGCGTCGTAGGGGTCGTCCCACGCCCCCGCCAGCTCGAGCTGGAACATCAGGTCGGCGAGCTCGTACGCGTCGGCGGTGGTGCGCACGCGCGTGGCGAGATCGGCCAGATCGCGCGTGAGGACGACCATCCGGTGCTGTACCTGGTCGACCTGCCACGAGCACGCGTGGCCGAGCTGCGGGGCGCGCCACAGCACGTCGATCGCCGTCCGCGCGCCGGTCGCGCCCGAGTCGACCCAGCGGCCGGCCTGATCGAGCCGCGCCGCGAGCTCGCGGAGGGACTCCGGATCGACGGCGATCGCCCCGCCCGAGCGGATCTCGATCCCCATCTCAGTTCTCCGCGTTGGCGACGACCGTCCACACCGCCTGCACCGCGGCGAGGGTCTGGTCCTCGAGCCGCCGCGCGAGCTCCTCGTGCTCCCGCAACCGCTCCCTGGCCAGATCACCCGCCGGGGACTCCCACACGGCCACGCGCGCGGCCTGCGCGAGGGTGAGCGCCGCCACCTGCAGATCGTCGGCGGCGCGGTGCAGGATGGTCGTCGCGATGGAGGCGGTGCCGAAGAGGTCATGCGTGCTCATTCCCCCACGATCACGCCCCGGGGGTGGCCGGATCGGCCGACCGGGGCGATCTGTGGATCCCGCGCCGCGCCCCCGCGGCTGTGAGCGGGAGTTCGGCCTTGGGCATGCGCCCCTCGCGCCGCGAGAATGGCCGCATGCCCTCCTCGGATGCGTTCCGCGTCGTCTTCGTCTGCACCGGCAACATCTGCCGCTCCCCCATGGCGGAGGTCGTGCTGCGCCACCTGGCGACGACGGCGGGCCTCGGCGACCGGATCGTGTCGACCAGCGCCGGTACCGGCGACTGGCACGTGGGCGAGCGGGCGGACCGGCGCACGGTCGAGGCGCTGCAGCGGCGCGGCTACGACGGCTCGCTGCACCGCGCGCGCCAGTTCAGCACGAGCGATTTCCAGGCCAACGACCTCGTCGTCGCGCTGGACCGCACCCACGAGCGCATCCTGCGCACGTGGGCCCGCACCGAGGACGATCGCGACAAGATCACCCTGCTGCTCGCGTTCGACCCGGAGGCTACCGTGCGAGACGTGCCCGATCCGTACTACGACGACGACGCGGCCTTCGACGAGGTGCTCGGTATGATCGAACGATCCGGTCGGGCGCTGTTCCGGCAGCTCGAGCCGGCCCTCCGTCCGCGATCCTGAGGACTCCCGTGAGCGACTTCCCGCCCCAGCCCCTGAGCCCGCTCGACGGCCGCTATCGCGCCGCCGTCGCCCCGCTCGCCGAGTACCTGTCCGAGGCGGGTCTGAACCGCGCCCGGGTCGAGGTGGAGGTCGAGTGGATCATCACGCTCACCGATCACTCGCTCTTCGGCAGCCAGCCGCTGCCGCTTGAGACCAAGCAGCGCCTGCGCGCGCTGTACCTGACCTTCGGGCAGGAGGCGATCGACTGGCTCGCCGAGAAGGAGGCCGTGACGCGCCACGACGTGAAGGCCGTCGAGTACCTCGTGCGCGATCGCCTCGCGGAGCTCGGCCTCGACGCGATCGCGGAGCTGACGCACTTCGGCTGCACGAGCGAGGACATCAACTCCCTCGCCTACGCGCTCACCGTCAAGCGCGCCGTCACGCTCGTGTGGCTGCCCAAGCTCAAGGACGTCGCGGCCACCCTGCGCGGCCTCGCCCTCGAGCACGCCGACGCCGCGATGCTCTCGCGCACGCACGGCCAGCCCGCCACCCCCACCACGATGGGCAAGGAGCTGGGCGTGTTCGTGTGGCGCCTCGAGCGCGTGATCAAGCGCCTCGAGCAGAACGAGTACCTCGGCAAGTTCTCCGGCGCGACCGGCACGTGGTCCGCCCACCTCGCCGCGGCGCCGCAGGTGGCGTGGCCGAACATCGCGCGCGAGTTCGTCGAGCGCCTGGGGCTGACGTTTAACCCCGTCACCACGCAGATCGAGTCGCACGACTGGCAGGTCGAGCTCTACGACGCCGCCAAGCACGCCGGCGGGATCCTGCACAACCTCGCGCAGGACATCTGGACCTACATCTCCCTCGGCTACTTCGCGCAGATCCCCGTCGCGGGGGCCACCGGATCGTCGACGATGCCGCACAAGATCAATCCGATCCGCTTCGAGAACGCCGAGGCGAACCTCGAGATCGCCGGCGGCCTGTTCACGACGCTCGCGCAGACGCTCGTCACCTCGCGGCTGCAGCGCGACCTCACCGACTCGACCACGCAGCGCAACATCGGCGTCGCCTTCGGCCACTCGCTCCTGGCGCTCGACAACCTGCAGCGCGGCCTCGGCGAGATCTCGCTCTCGCGCGACGTGCTGCTGGCCGACCTCGACGGCAACTGGGAGGTGCTCGGCGAGGCGATCCAGACGGTCGTGCGCGCGGAGGTCGTCGCCGGCCGCTCGCAGATCACCGATCCGTACGCGCTGCTCAAGGAGCTCACCCGCGGCCGCCGAGTCGGCGCCGAGGACCTCGCGGAGTTCGTGCGCGGGCTCGACATCGGCGACGAGGCCAAGGAGCGCCTGCTCGCCCTCACCCCCGCGACCTACACGGGCCTCGCCGAGCAGGTCACCCGCACCTACCTCTGACGAGGGGACTGGTGCCCATCGCCCGGGCGCGATCCGGCGCGCTAGCCTGACGCCGGAACCGCGATCCGGGGGGGAGACCATGGCGGGCGAGCAGATCGAATACGACTACGGCGTGCTTGACCGGGCCGCCACATCGCTCACCGGAGCGAAGGACGACCTTGCAACGCAGGCCGGCGCCGCCGGCCGCGCGAGCGTCGCCACCGACTCGTTCGGCATCCTCAACGCGTTCCTCGGCCAGGTCTTCGCGCAGCTGCCGGAGTGGTGCAGCGACGCGCTCACCGTGTCGTCGGCCGCCGCCGGGGAGCTCTCGTCGGGCGTGCGCGGCATGATCGCCGACTTCCAGCGGGCCGACGCCGACGCCCGCGACGCATACACCCGCGCCGAGGCCCACATCGACGCCGCGGAGCGTCTGCTGTGACCGCCGCGGCGATCAGCGACCTGCGGAGCGGATCGTGGGCGCCCGGCGGCGCGGAGTCGTTCCGGCTCGACTTCACCCTCCCGGGCGGCGGAGGCGGTCTCGCGAGCTGGCTGCTCGGATGGGCGCTGGACTACATCGATCCCCTCCCTCGCTGGGAGGAGGAGCTGCGGGGCAACAAGTCGGCCGCACTGGCCTCGTCCGATCAGTGGCGCGCCGTGGCGCGTGGCGTGGCGGCCGTGGAAGAGGACCTGCGTGCCACGGACAATTCCCTCGACGTGCTGGAGGGACGCGCGGCGCGTGCGCTCGAGAAGCGCATCGCCGAGCTGCGCGAGCAGCTCTCGCTCACCTCCGACTTCTGCGCCGCCATCGCCGAGGCGATGGAGCTGTCCGCGTCGATCGCGACGATGGTGTACGACGGCGTCTTCGGCGCCCTCACCGAGATCGCCGGCTTCGTCGACACGCTCGCCGATCCGTTCGCGATCGCCTCGACGATCAACCCCTTCGACGGCGTGAACCCCCTGCAGGAGCTGATCGATCACGCCATCGGCTTCATCGAGGCCTGCGGCGCGCTCATCGAAGCGATGTTCTCGGCCTTCGAGAACCTCATCCAGCTGATCCAGGCGGCCCTCCCCCTGCTGCACGAGGCGATCCGGAAGATCGCCGATCGCGCCGCCGACATCATGCCCTTCACGTTCGCAGCCGGGGGCCTGCTTCAATACCTCGTGGGAACCGGCCTGGCGACCCTCCTGCAGGAGGACGCCCGCGTCACCGAGCTGCTGCCCAGCCAGCTCGAGGGCGACAGCGCAGCGCAGGCCAAGGCACGCGAGGCCTGGGAGGACGCCAACGCCGTCACCGAGCTGCACACGCTCGGCGATTTCGTGCAGCAGAACGGATACACCGACGCCATGGGGCACACCGCGAGGGCGGTCGTGGACATCAAGCTCGTGGAGGGTGCCGATGGCAACCAGCACTACGTCGTGTCGCTTCCGTCGACCCAGGATTGGAACGCGCTCAAGTCCGTGTTCGGTGACGCCCCCATCGACGAGCTCCTCGCCGATTACGGCGCCCCCAACGACTTCGACTCCAACATCGCCCTGATGATCATGGAGAACCCCGTCCTCAAGACGCAGTACGAGCGGGCCGTCCTGCAGGCGATGGAGGACGCGGGCGTGCCGGCGGGAGCCGACGTCGTCTGGACCGGGTTCAGCCAGGGCGGCATCATGGCCGCGAACCTCGCCGCCAGCTCGCCCTACAACGCGAAGGCCGTCATCACCAACGGCGCCCCGATCGATGGCTTCCTGCTCCCACCGGACGTCCCGGTGTACGCATTCCAGCATGCCACGGACCCCGTGCCGCTTCTCGACTTCGGCGGTCCCGCGGCGGTCATCCCGGGCATGGGTCTCCTCTCCGGTCTTGACTCGCACCACACGATCACCCTCCCCGACCCCGACGAGGGTGGGCTCTTCACGGCACACGACAACGAGTACTACACCGACAGCGTCAACACGTGGCGGGCCGGCCTCACCGGCGACGACGCGGCCGCGGTGGCGGAGCTCGAGGGCCTCATCGGCGGTGAGGTCGTCGATCACCAGATGCACACCTTCTCGGAGAGCGAGCACGTCAAGACGGAGACGACGCCGTGACCCGGTTCCGCAGGGCACTGGCGCCGCTCGCGTTCGTCGGCGTTCTCGCCCTCGCCGCGTGCTCGCCGTTGCTTCCCCAGCGCGGGGCGGCCAGCGCCGTTCCCGGCGCGATCGAGGAGGATGTCACCGGCGTGGTCGAGGCCGACGCCGGCACGTCCATGTCGGGTTTCAACTACCACCTCAACGTCTGGGTCGTCCTCGACCGAGCCGAGATCACCGCCGACGAGCTGCGCAGCATCCTCGCAGCGGCCGTCGATCACGCCACCGGCGACTACAGCTATCTGTACGTCTACGCCGACTCCCTCATCGAGGGCGTGGAGGCGCCTCTCGACGCGAGCGCCGCCCTCACGACCCTCGCCCCCGACATCGATGAAGACGCGACCGATGGCGATATCTCGCTGCCCTGGACAGACGTCCTCGAGATCCTGGAGAACTCATGACCGTCGCGCTTCGGCGGGCGGCACGCGCCTCGTGGGCGCTGACGGCAACTCTCCTCCTGCTCGCGCTCGCCGCGTGCTCAAAGCCCGGCGGGGGCGTCTCGCAGTACGGCGATCGACTCGAGAACGAGCTTCCGGCGGCCCTCCTCGGCAGCGACCTCGGCATCACGGAGGCCGACGCGTCGCGCAGCCAGACGAACGATCGCGACAAGTACTTCCCCACCTACCCGTGGGCAGACATCGTGGCACTGACCCAGGAGTGAACATGACCGATCCCCTCAGCGGCCTCGCGGCGGCGCGCGAGCGCGTGCAGCAGCAGCTGGACCAGGCCCGACGGCGGCAGGAGGCCGTGCACCGGCTGTCGCGCGAGATCGACGACGTCACCGCCCGCGCCAGCTCTCCGCGCGGCGAGGTGGCCGTGGTGGCGACCGCGAAGGGCGCCGTCACCCGCATCGAGCTGGGCAATGCCGCGATGGAACTGGCGCCGCAGACCCTCGGCGAGCTGCTCACCGACACCATCCGCACCGCGCAGAAGTCGGCCGCGGAGCAGGCGCTCGCTCTCACCGAGAACACGCTCGGCGACGGCCCCTTCACCGCCGAGCTCCGCGCCGGCATCACCCGGCGCTACGGCGGCGACGACCCCGAGCCCGACAGCTACCTGTCCCGCTTCACCGGGCGCTGAGCGCGATCGGGCCGGGCGGAGGGATGAGCCCTCGCCGCTGCTGACGGCGATCAGTCCTGGGCGCGCAGGGCCTCGTCGTCGAGCAGCGCCAGGTCGGCGCGCGTGACGAGGTTCGACGACACCGCGTACTCGACCAGGCGCGCGCGACGGTTCGTCGCAAGCTTGCCGGGGCCGCCGCGCAGACCCTGAACGCCCATGCGGTCGAGCTTGTCGCAGACGTTGTCGAGCTTGCGGTTGAACTTGCTCATCGTCCAGCCCAGGCGCTGGGCGGCGGCGGTGCTCGAGGGCAGCTCGCTCATGCTCACGCCCTCGCGGCGCAGCATCGGCTCGGCCAGCGCCACGATGAGCAGCTTCTGCAGCGGGGTGAAGCTCACCGGCATCACCGTGGTCTCGCCCACGGCCTGGCTCTGGATCGACGACGAGACCGAGAACTGCGCCTCGTCGGCGTGCAGGTTCAGCTCGTAGGTGGTGGGGCCGGCGGTGAAGACCACGACGCTCTCAGCGAAGACGATCGGCATGCGGGCCCCCGGCGAGAGCCACGACTGCACGGCGCCGCCGGCGCTCGAGACGGTCGCCGACAGGCGCGAGCCCACGTTGGCGAGCCACCACAGGCCGTCGTGGAACGAGATCTCCAGGAAGATCCGGTGCAGGTACTGGTTGTCATCGACCTCGAGATCGCCCTCGCGGCCGATCGTGAACGTCTGGTCGGTCGACAGCTCGTGCCACTCGCCGGCGAACTCCACGCGGAGCGCCTTCGAAGGCCCTGCTCCCGCCGGAATCGTCGATTCGTCGATCGCACCTGTGTCGTAAGCCATGCATGCCCCCGTTCGCCGTGCGCCACGCGTACCCTCCGCATTCTAGGGGAGGAGCGGGGCTGTGACCCGATCAGGCGTCGGAGGCGGGCTTCTCGCCGTCGGTCTCGTCGGCCTCAGGCTGGTCGCGCAGGAGCACCGGTCGGTCGATCGGCTTCTCGACGTCGGCGGGGTCGATGGCCAGCAGCAGCAGTGACAGGATCAGCAGCACGGCGATGAACGCGATGCCCGCCACGATGCCGGCGACCGCCCACGCGCGGGCGACGTCCTCGCCCGGGATCGCCTGCCAGGCGCCCATGGCCATGGCGGTGACGAAGCCCGCGAACGCCGCGGCGATGAACGCGATGCCGAGCAGCTGCACGGGGCGCATCAGGTCGCGTCGGCGGGTCTTGTCGGTCACGTCGGGTCCTTCGGGGTCGGCAGGGCGGAAGCGGGAGCGGGCTCGGCGGGGGCGACCGGGCGCGGCGAAAGGCCCGCGATCCCCAGGAACGCCGCGACGATCGCCGCGTACGCGCCGAAGAGCCCGACGGCGATGATCGTGCCCGTGAGCGTGAAGGTGCGCCCCGCGTCCTCGATGAAGTAGTCGAGGCGGTACTCCGGGCGCACGACGATGGAGGCGACGCCGAGGAGCATCGTGAGCGCGCCGACGAAGATCGTGTCGCGGGCGATCACTCGGTCGGTGCGGCGGTCCACGATCCCGATGACGAGTTCCACGAGCCCCGCCAGCAGCCCCCAGGCGATGAGCACGGCGAACAGGGCGGTGGTGCCGCGCAGCTGCGGCGTGCCCGCCACGACACCCGCGACGAGGTAGACGGCGGTGAGCAGCACGATCCGGCCGCGCTGCCCCGCCGGGCGCACGAGCCAGGCAGACAGGGCCAGGATGAGGGCCGATGCGGCCGCGAAACCGCTGAAGACGGCGAGACCGACCTCGGCGGAGTGATCGGGGCTGAAGGTGATCATCACGGCGGCCACTGCGGCGAAGAGGGCGCGCAGCAGCTGCACGTGCCGGGCCGTCATCATCACCCGGCCATCCTAGTGAGGGCGGCTGAGAGAACGGCCCGGGCGGCGGCCGCGCGGTTACACCGAAGCACGCCGCGGAGGCAACCGCATGGCGCCGGCCCGGCGCGCACGGCAGTCTGGCCTCATGCGGAGAGCACACGTTCCGAGCACGCGGCGCCTCGCGGCGGGCGCCCTCCTCGCCACCGCGCTGCTGGCCACCGGCTGCGGCGTGCAGGTGCCGACCGATCCCGACGGCACGCTCGATCGCATCACGGGCGGCGAGCTGCGGGTGGGCGCGACCGCCGAGCCGGGCCTGGTCGAGGTCACGGACGGCGAGCCGACGGGCCCCCTCGTCGACCTCGTGGAGGACTTCGCCGAGACGATCGACGCCGAGCCCGAGTGGAGCGTCGCGAGCGAGGAGACGCTGGTGACCGAGCTCGAGGAGGGCCGGCTGGATCTGGCCGTGGGCGGCTTCACCGACCAGTCGCCGTGGGTGGACCGCGCGGGCGTCACGCGTGGGTACCCCGGCATCCCCGGCGCGGACGGCCGCTCGCTCGTGATGCTCGTGCCGCTCGGCGAGAACGCGATGCTCGCCGAGCTCGAGGCGTTCCTGGACGAGGAGGTGGGGTCGTGACGCAGTTCGGCCGCACCGATCTTCCCGCCGAGCAGCGCACCGCGCTGCGCAAGGCCGTGAGGTGGGAGTTCTTCACGATCGGCTACACCCTCGTCACGATCACGGTGGTCGCCTTCGTCGTCGGCAACTCGCAGGCGATGAAGACGGCGTGGATCGAGGACATGCTGTCGCTGATCCCCCAGATCACCTTCCTCCTAGCGCTGCTGTTCGTCCGCCGCGCCCCGTCGCGCGCGCATCCGTACGGCCTGCATCGCGCGATGGGGGTGGGCCACCTCGTCGCGGGGGTGGCGCTCCTGGCCGTGGGCGCGAACCTCGCCGTCGAGGCCGTCACGGGGCTCATCGCCGCGGAGCATCCGACGATCGGCACGATCGTGCTCTTCGGCGAGACGGTGTGGCTCGGCTGGCTGATGGTGGCGGTGATGGCGCTCATCGTGATCGGCCCGTTCTTCTACGGGCACGCCAAGTCCAAGCTCGCCCCGGTGCTGCACAACAAGCTCCTCTACGCCGACGCCGACATGGCCAAGGCCGACTGGCAGACCAACGCCGCCTCGATCGTCGGCGTGCTCGGCGTGGGCCTGGGGGTGTGGTGGCTGGACGGCGCGGCGGCGCTGTTCATCTCGCTCGGCATCATCTGGGACGGCGTGCGCAACACCCGTGCCGCGGTCGCCGACCTCATGGATCGCCGCGGCCGCACCTACGACGACAGCCACCCGCATCCGCTCATCGCGCAGGCGAACCGCTACCTGCGATCGCTGCGCTGGGTGGATCGCACCGCCATCCGCCTGCGCGACCAGGGGCAGGTGTTCCACGTGGAGGCGTTCGTGGTGCCGAGGCGCGGGCGCGTGAGCACGCGGGAGCTGGAGGAGGCCTCGCGCGGCATCGCCCGGCTGGACTGGAAGATGCAGGATGTCGTGGTCGTCCCCGTCGATCGCCTTCCCGCCGAGGCCGACCGGGGCACCTGAGCGGCGGCGGTCAGGCGCCGGCCGTGGGCGTGCCCGGGCCCGGCGGCACCTGGTCCGGCTGGCCCGCCAGGCGCTGGGCGAGCGACGGCGGGGCGACGGGCTGCGACGACGACGCCGCGGGCTGCGGTGCGGGCGGGTAGCCGGCGGGCGCCGGTGCGCCGTACGCGGGGGCCGGCTGCGGCGCGTACGGCTGCGGTCCGGCGTACGGCTGCTGCGGCGCATACGGCTGCGGCGCGGCGTATGGCTGCTGCGGCGCGGCGTATGGCTGCTGCGGCGCGGCGTAGGGCTGCGGCGGGTACGGCTGCGGCTGCCCCTGCGGCGCCCAGCCCTGGGGCGACAGGTGCTGCGGCTGGTCGGCGGCCGCCGCGGCGGTCTTGTCGCGGGAGCGGCCGATCAGCAGCAGCACGATGCCGACGGGAAGCAGCAGGAACGGGCCCCAGACCAGCAGGATGCCGATGATCTGCGGCATGTTCTCGAAGCGGGTGTCGAAGAAGACGCCGACGACGTCCCGCTCCCAGCCCGGGGTGTTCAGCACCGACGAGACGTTGCGGATGACGAGCACGACCGCGATCGCAATCGCGACGCCTCCCGCACTGGTCCAGGCATTGCGATCCTTGCGCGCCATGTTCGTTCCTTCGTTCGCTCTGAAGGGGCCGCAGGGTCGGCCGCCCGATCAGTCACCCTGCCAGCCCTCGCCGCCGCGGGGAAGGGGCAGAGGTGCCCGCCGTCCGCCCGGTGGGGACCGCGGCGGATACGCTGAACGCCCACCCCCCGAGGAGCCCATGTTCGACAGCCCGCTCTCCCGGTCGGCGTACGAGGTCCTCGGCGTCGATCCCGCCGCCGACGCCGAGGCGATCCGGCGCGCGTTCCGGCAGCAGCTGCGGCTGACGCATCCCGACACGGGTGGCGACGCGGCGCTGTTCATCGAGGTGCAGCGCGCCTGGGAGCTCGTCGGCACCGATGAGGCCAGGGCCGCCTACGACCGCGGGCACGGATTCGCCGACGAGTCCGACTGGCGCGGATGGAGCGCCGCTCAGCCCCGCTCGGGATCCCGCCCCCGCGCGCGCTCGTTCGGCCAGGCCGGCTCGCGGCGGCGCGCCCGGTACGAGGACGGCGTTCGCAGCTGGCGGGCGCAGGCCGACCCGTACGACCCCGCGGTGGTGCGCGCACTCCCTCGCGAGCTGCGCGCCCTGCTGGCCCGCGCCCTCGCCGAGGAGGCCTCGGCCCGCACGATCGACGCGCTCGGCATGGCCTTCACGGTCTGGCACGAGGTGCCGGCCGCCGACGACGACGTCATCGACCACGTCGCCCTCGGCCCCACCGGGCTCTACGGCATCGCCTCGCACGACCTCGGCGGCCCGATGCGCCTGCGCAGCGACGAGATCGTCGGCGAGGGGGCGGAGACCCCGGTCGCGGACCTCCGCGGCCGGATCCGCCGGGTCGCCCGTGCGCGCCGCGTGCGCTTCGGCGGTGCGATCGTCGTGCTGCCCGACGACGACCTGCCGGCCGCGATCACGCCCCTGACGGGAGTGCGCGAGCTGCCCACCGTGGTGGTGAGCCGCAGCGCGCTGGCGACGGTGCTGCGGGCGGGCGTTCCCGGGGCGCGGCCGATCGGCGGCAACGAGCTCTTCGACGTGCGCACGCGCCTGCAGGCCCCGATCCGCCCGGCGTGAGCCCGGGAACGGCGCGGCGCCCCTCCGCGTCGGGAGGGGCGCCGCCGGTCGGGTAACCGCTCAGTCCTCGTGTAGCTTCCGCGCGGAGGTGGCCAGTGATCCGCGGCTCGGATTCCGTGAGCTATGGCCAAGACCGCCGCGACAGCGGCCCGGTCGCTCAGTGGCGCCCCGCATGCCAAGGAACGTGGCGCCGCCGCCTCGCGCTCTATCGAGCGCGCATTGCTCGACCACCGACGCTCACGAGCACTATCCTGCTCCGCTGGTCTCGACATCACGCGGGGTGGCGACTGTCACCTTCTGCCCGGAGACGAAGACCTTACTGGCGGTTGCCAGTCGGATCGCACGTTGCTCGTCGTCATGGAGGTTGGCGATAAACGGCTCGAGCGCGGTCAGGGTCAGCTCGATCTCTTTTGCTGTGCGCGCTTCCCTCCGATGCTGAGCCGACTCGCGCTGAAGGAAGTAGCCGATGGCCGCCGCACCCCCAGGAGCCCCCAGCTTCTGGATGAGGGACTCCCACCATCCCTGTTCGATGTCCACACCCGGGAGCATCGGGATGAGGATCGCGGCGAAGAAGACGACTGCTGCTGCTGTGTACGCAATGACTGCACCCTTGCGCCACCTGTTTGCGGCCTGGTCTTGCTGCTCTGCGTATGACGCATACTCGGACGCTTCGGCATTCACGCCGATCACGGAGAGTACGTTCCGCGACTGCTCCTCGTGCTTCCGCATCGCGGCCATGTGCCGCTGGATTTCCTCGTCATTCTCACGTACGGTCTTTACCCACTCATCAGCGCGCTTCTGTTGAGCTTCTTCAAAGCGTTCTTGATGCTTATTCAGGGCATCGTCAAGACGCTTCTTCTGCTCGACCGTCGTCGTCTCAGCGTCCGCAACCGCCTCCTGAACGCGCGCGAGCTCAGCAGTGAGCTCTTCGATCTGTCCATTGAATTTGTCGGCTACGCGCGATGTGTTCTGCTCCACCAAAGCAACCTGCTCACTCAGGTGTTCGGCGACCGAGTTCTTTGCATCGGCTACATCATTCTCAAGCTCCTCGCGGAGTGCGGTGATGCGTTTGTCGAGCTTCGCGATCGCCTCTTCCACATTACGCACATGCTTCCCGAGCCCCTGCAACGTCGTTCGTCCCGACGAGGGCCAGGATCGAACATAACTCGCGAGTTGAGAGAACGCCGCCGGGTTACCGTTTTTGAATGGCCAGGCGACGTTGTGCGGGACCTGCTGGGATATCTGATCTACTAGCTGCTTCACCGTCCCGAGATGCGCTGGTGAAATAGCAATGTGTGGGCTCTCCTCGAACCCTGCGGCGTATGTGAGCAAAGACCTGAGGCGCACAACGTGATCGTCGCCCTGTGCTTCGTGTTCAAGGAGCTTTTCCAACACAGCGGAAATCGAGTCCCAGAGCGGGTGGTCTCGATACTCATCTTCCCAGTGCACGTTGCCTCCGGATCAACAGCTTGCTCCTTGTCGTAGGCGTCCTGGCCGCGAAGCCGTCACGCCGCCACCCCATCCGCAAGCAGCGCGGCCTGCTGGATGACGAGCTCGATCGCGTGCTCGCGGCCGTCCGGCGGGTACTTGTAGCGGGCGAGGATGCGCTTGATCTGGGAGCGCATCTGGGCCTGGACGGATTCCTTGTTGCGCCAGTCGATCGTGACGGAGTTGCGGATCTTCATCACCAGCTCGCGGACGATCTTCTTGAGCGTCTCGTCGCCGAGCTCGAGCACGGCGGATTCGTTCTCGGCGACGGCGTCGTAGAACGCGACCTCGTCGATGCGCAGGCCGAGTTCCTCGGCGCGCTTGGCGACATCGGTCTTGCCCTTCATCTCCTTGGCCATCTTCACCAGCTCGGCGATGATCTCCGCGGTCGAGAGCGTGCGGTTGGTGTACTTGGTGAGCGCGGCGTCGAGCATCTCGGAGAACTTCTTCGCCTGCACGATATTGGAGCGGCGCAGGGACCGGATCTCGTTGTTCATCAGGCGCCGCAGCAGGGCCTGCTGCAGGTTGGGCTGCTCGGTGTGCTTCAGCGACTCGAGGAACTCGTCCGACAGCAGCGACAGCTCCTGCGAGTTCATGCCGGCACGGGCGTAGATGTCGACGACCTTGTCGGCCGCGACCGCCGCGTTCATGAGCTGCGTGAACGCGGTGTCGAGGTCCTGCGGGCGCACGCCGGGGCGATCGTTCGGGTTCTGGAGCTTCATCACCGCGACCCGCACGGACGTGAACAGCCGCACGTCGTCCATGATCGCCCGCGCCCTGTCGTCAGCACCGGCGAGCGAGTGGGCCTTGACGAGGGCGAGCACCTGGTCGAGGAACCGCTTCGCGCGGCCGTCATCGGCGAGGACGAAGTTCGCCATGCTCGCGATCTGCTGCAGCTGTTCCGCGCCGGACAGGGATGGCGAGGAATCATAGGGATGCTCATGCAGCATCGCCTTGACGATGTCGTGCTTCTCGAGCATGACGTCGATTACCTCGTCGATCGGGACGCCGGCCTGCTCCCTGTCGGACGGGGAGTACACGGCGAGGGCGTCTTCGAGGTTGGACAGCAGGCCGATGTAGTCGACGATGAGGCCGCCGTCCTTGTCACGGAATCGACGGTTGACGCGGGCGATGGCCTGCATGAGGCCGGCGCCGCGCATGGACTTGTCGACATACATGGTGTGCAGCACGGGCGCGTCGAACCCGGTGAGCCACATGTCGCAGACGATCACGATCTCGAGCGGATCGGCCGGGTCCTTCGCCCGCGCCTGCAGCTCCTGGCGGACCTTCTTCGAGTAGATGTGGGGCTGTGCCCACTGCTCGCTCGCGGCCGACCCGGTGATGATGACCTTGATCTTGCCCTTCTTCGGATCCGGGTCATGCCAGTCGGGATGCTTGGCGACGAGCTTGTCGTACAGGCGCACCGCGATCTTGCGGCTCATCGTGACGATCATCGCCTTCCCGAAGGCGGCGATCTTGCGGCGCTCCCAGTGCTCGTCGATGTCCTCGGCGATGCGCTCCAGGCGCGGTTCGGCGCCGACGATCGCCTCCATGCGCGACCACTTCGCCTTCGCGTCGTTGCCGGTGTTCTCGTCGACCCCGTCGATGATCTCGTCGGCGAGGTCATCGAGCGCTTCCCTGTCGTCCTTGGACAGATCGAGCGGGGCGACGCGGGCCTCGTAGTAGATCTTCACCGTCGCGCCGTCCTGCACCGCACGGGTGAGGTCGTACACGTCGATGTAGTCACCGAACACCGCGCGCGTGGACTTGTCCGCGTCGTCGATCGGCGTGCCCGTGAAGCCGAGGAACGTCGCACCTGGCAGGGCGTCGCGCATGCTCTTCGCCAGGCCCGGCTTCACTCGGCCGTGCGCGTCCATCCGGTCCTTCAGACCGTATTGGGAGCGGTGCGCCTCGTCCGCGATCACGACGACGTTGCGCCGGTCGGTGAGCACCGGGTTGGTGTCGCCGGCGTCCCCGGGCGCGAACTTGTGCAGCGTCGTGAACACGATCCCGCCCGAGGCGCGCGTCAGGAGCTTGCGCAGGTCGGCGCGGGAGTCTGCCTGCACCGGGGTCTCGGGGAGGATGTGCGCGGGCGCGAACGTGTCGGTGAAGAGCTGATCGTCGAGGTCGTTGCGGTCGGTGATGAACACGAGCGTCGGGTTCATCATCCGCGGATCCTGCATGACCTTCGCCGCGTAGAACACCATCTCGAAGCTCTTGCCCGACCCCTGCGTGTGCCACACGACACCACCGCGCCGATCCCCGTCCGGACTCGACGCGCGCACCGTCGACTCAACAGCCGCGTTCACCGCCCAGAACTGGTGGTACTTCGCCACGCGCTTGACGAGCACACGCTTCGACTGGCCCGTCTTCGCATCGTTTGTGGTCTCATCGCTGAACACCACGAAGTTACGGACGAGATCGAGGAACCGCTTCTTCTCGAAGACGCCCTTGATCAGCACCTCGAGGGACGGCTTCCCTTGCACCGGCGTCGGCGAATCGATCGATTTCCACGGCGCGTAATGCTCGAACGCCCCGGTGAAGGTACTCATCGCCGCCGAGAGGCCGTCCGAGATGATCGTGACGACGTTCGTGCGGAACACCGAGGGGATATCCGACCGATACGTCTGGATCTGGTTCCACGCTGACTGCATCGTCGCGTTCTCGGCGACAGGGTTCTTCAGCTCGAACAGCGCCACCGGCAGTCCGTTGACGAATACCAGCACATCGGGGCGCCGGTTCTTGTTCTCGTGGATGGTGAACTGGTTGGCGGCGAGCCAGTCGTTCTCATCCGGGTTGTCGAAGTCGATCACCCGCATCAGGCGGGTGCGCAGGATGCCGTCATCGTCGCGATACTCCACGCCGATGCCATGGGTGAGGATCAGGTGGATGCGCCTGTTCTCCTCGATCGCGCTCTGCTCGCCGATCGCCAGGATCTCCCCCACCGCGGCATCGACCATGTCGGCGGTGGCGCCGGGGTTGATCCGCGCCACCGCATCACGCAGGCGACCCTCGAGGATGCACTCGCTGAGCGAGACCCGCTCCGAATCCGGCTCACCCGGGGCGATGAGCGACGCGTTCAGCGTGTGGAACCCCAGCTCAGCGAACCACCCGAGCGCGCTCTCCTCGAGCACCGCCTCGTTCATCAGCGACATCCGGACCCTTTCGCGGCGCGAACGTGGATTACCCCTTCATCCACATGGATACACGACCCGGGCGACATCCGGATCACGCGACCTCGTCGGCCGGCACGCGGATACGCCCCGAGAGGAGCTCCGGGAGCAACACGTCACGGAGCGCGGCGAGACGTTGCGACTCCTGCAGCGCGTGATCCATCAGGATGAGCCTGGGCGCCACTAGCGAGTGGAAACGGCGGCGCTCGTCAGCCGAACTCTTAGGCAGTCGGAGGTGAGGGATCGACCGGACATTCAGTGCGTTCATGATCGTCCCCGCGTCAGTTCGCAGCTCGATCTCGCGCCGCACCGCCGGCGCCTGCAACGCGGCGCAGATGAATGCCCCGCTCTCCGTTGGATCATTGGGGCGGATCCCGGTCATGTTTCTCCCCAGCGCAGCAACGAAACCCTGAGGGATTCGCGCGACCGCGCCGATCCGTCCAACGTTGGTGATCACATGGTCCCACGGCTGCGTCGCGAACTTTGCCGACCACTTGCGATAGTCGTCCTCAGTAATCGTGTAGCGCTTACTCGTGTCAACGAGGCCGTCATCGCGAATATTGTCGAGTTGCATCAGCGTCTGGCCAGCATCAGCCCTGGAGGGCTTCTTTGAGTGAAGGCAGTCCACCACACGCGCCAACTCCCCTAGGGCGTGTTGATCAAGAGGTTCCGCTCCTCGGTGGGTGAGTCTTGAACGGTGACGCGACAGGAGATCTCTGACGAGGTGTGGGCCGTGATGGAGCCGTTGATGCCGACGGTGACCGGTCGGTCGCGGCCGTGGACGGATCACCGGCTCGCTATCGAGGGGATGGCGTGGAAGTACCGGACCGGTGCGCCGTGGCGTGACGTTCCGGAACGGTTCGGGAAGTGGAACTCGATCTACAAGCGGTTCAACCGGTGGGCCGGGGACGGCACCTGGCAGAAGCTGCTCACCGAGGTGCAGAAGCAGGCCGACGCCGCTGGGGAAATCGACTGGGTCGTCTCGATCGACTCCACGATCGCGCGCGTGCATCAGCACGGCGCGACCCTCGCCCGGGACACAGGGGGCTGTGCCGAATCACAAGAATCCGTGGTCCGAGCCGCCTGATCACGGGATCGGACGCTCCCGCGGCGGGCTGACGACCAAACTGCACCTGGTCTGCGACGGGCGCGGCCGGCCGCTGAGCATGATGATCACCGCCGGGAACATCAACGACACCACGATGATGAGCGCGGTGCTGGAGAACATCCGCGTTCCCCGCGACGGGAAGGGCCGCCCCCGCACCCGCCCCGACCGGGTGCTCGCCGACAAGGGGTACCCCTCAAGGGCGAACCGCGCCTGGCTCCGCGACCGGAGGATCGCGGCGACCATCCCCGAGCGGGACGACCAGATCGCGCACCGCCGCAAGAAGCCGGGCCGGCCGATCGCTTTCGGCGACAAGCAGAAGGAACGCTACAAGGGACGCAACGTCGTAGAACGCTGCTTCAACCGTCTCAAGCAGTGGCGCGGCATCGCGATGCGCTCGGACAAACTCGCCCGCAACTACCGAGCCGCCGTCAGCCTCGCCGCGGCGCTGATCTGGATCAAGACCGATCTCCGCTGAGCGCTTCGCGCTCCTGCAGCGTGCGCTCAAGCTGTCCCACCGTCGGCGCACCCGCAAAGCCGCGCTCGGTCAGATAGACCCTGCACGCCAAGTCGGCAGTGTTCCCCTGGGACGGGAACAAGTCCTGACCGTCCAGAAGAATCGTGGGCGAGCCCGCGAAACCAGAGCTCACCGCCTCAGCCTCGGTGCGGATCAACACGAACTCCACCGGAACATCGCCCCGTCCGATCGAGTCGAGCACCAGCCGTACTCGATCGCCCGCCTCCTGCCAATTCGGGCAATCCTCGATATGCAGCACCTGGATCTTCACACGCCCATTCTCCCGCGCAACTCACGGCGGCTGGCCACCCCGCACCTTCTTGATCAACACGCCCTAGCTCCAACGTCAGCGCACGTCGTCCGAAACACCGTTCAAACTCAGCAGCGACGAGTCCGTTCATCGCGTCCACCGCGCGCCGATTGGACTCGATCTTGTCGTCGAGCGCGCCGAGCGTCGCAGCGATCGCACGCTGCTCCGGGAGGGGCGGGAGTTCGATCATCACCCTGACGAGCTCGGCCTGTCGAATTCCCTGGACGGTGGTTCCTGTGGTTCGAGACATCATGTCGTCCCGAAGCTGGCCACCCCTCAGCGCGTAGAAGAGGTACTGGCCGTCAAGCAACCCCGGACGTCCCCGCAAGGCGAACAAGCGTTGACCGATAGCCCAGTCGACGTCGTCGCCGACGAACGCGACCTCACCTGTCGGCGCCTCGGATGTGAGCAATACATCGCCTTTGCGAAGTGGGACCTTCATCCAACGGCGGTACATCTCGTCAGAGATGTAGTGGTGATCGTTGCCGTCGACTCGATTGCCCTTGATATTGAGGGCCGACACGACGCGGTGGCCTGCTGTCGTCCAGTCTCCGCCGAGCTTCTTTGGCGTCTTTCCGCGATGGTCGATCAGCAGCTCGAGCGCATCCCCAAGCATCATGCGTTCGCGATTCACTTCAGTCCTGCCAGCTTCTCGCGCACGATCCTCTCGAGCTCGGCACCACGGTCGAACTCAGCGAGCAGCTCGCTCGTGAGGCGTGTGATCTTCTCGTCGATGGGCTCGTCGTCGGCCTCGGCTTCTTCGACGCCGACGTAGCGACCGGGGGTGAGCACGAAGTCGTGCTTCTCGATCTCGTCGAGTGTTGCGGCCTTTGCGAAGCCGGGGACGTCCTCGTATCCGCCGTCGTGGTTGCGCCACGCGTGGTAGGTGTCGGCGATCTTCGCGATGTCATCGTCATCGAGCACGCGCAGGCGGCGGCTCTCCATGGTGCCGAGCTTGCGGGCATCGATGAACAACACCTCGCCCTGGCGTTCGCGGTGTCCGTTGCCGCCGCGGTCCTTCGAGACGAACCAGAGGGCGACGGGGATGCCGGTGTTGAAGAACAGCTTGTCGGGCATCGCAACGATGCAGTCGACGAGTCCGGCGCGGACGAGGTTCTCGCGGATCTCGCCCTCGCCGCCGCTCTTGGAAGAGAGGGATCCGTTGGCGAGCACGAAGCCGGCGGTGCCCTTCGGGCTGAGGTGGTGGATGAAGTGCTGCACCCACGCGAAGTTCGCGTTGCCCTTCGGCGGGGTGCCGTACTTCCAGCGCGGGTCGTTCGCGAGCTTCGCGTCCCACCAGTCCGACACGTTGAACGGAGGGTTCGCGATCACGTAGTCGGCGCGCAGGTCGGGGTGCAGGTCGTTGACGAACGAGTCGTCGGACTTCTCGCCGAGATCAGCCTCGATGCCGCGCAGCGCGAGGTTCATCTTCGCGAGCTTCCACGTGGTGTCGGTGAACTCCTGCCCGTACACGGAGATGTCCGACCGCTTGCCGCCGTGGGCCTTCACGAACTCGGCCGACTGCACGAACATGCCGCCCGACCCGCAGGCCGGGTCGTAGACGCGGCCGCTGTACGGCTCGAGCATCTCGACGAGCGTCTTTACGACGCTGCGGGGCGTGTAGAACGCACCGGCGTCCTTGCCGGTCTCCTTGCCCGCGAACTGGCCGAGGAAGTACTCGTACACGCGCCCGAGCACGTCGTCGGCACCGTGGTCGTCGGTGCTGGTGAACCCGATCGACCCGATGAGGTCGACGAGTTCGCCGAGGCGCTTCTTGTCGAGCCCGTCGCGCCCGTAGTTGCGTGGGAGCACGCCGCGGACGCTGGCGTTCTCCTTCTCGATCGCGTCCATCGCCTTGTCGATGTCCTGCCCGATCGTGGGCAGCTTCGCGCGGCCGAGCACGTACTCCCACCGGGCCGTCTCGGGCACCCAGAACACGTTCTGCGACGTGTACTCGTCGCGATCCTCGAGGAACTCGGCGATCGCCTCCGCATCAAGCCCATCGGCGGCCAGCTCGGCCTCGAGGGCAGTCCGCCGCTCGGTGAACCGGTCGGAGATGTACTTGAGGAACACGAGGCCGAGCACGACGTGCTTGTACTCGCTGGGCTCCTGGTTGCCGCGCAACTTGTCGGCGGCCTCCCAGAGGGTCTGTTCGAGGGTCTTCTGGGGCTTGGGCTTGGCGACTCGGGCCATGTGAATCTTTGGACTCTCTTCTCAGACTTGCGCTGACGCGCTAAGACGCGCGCATCCTCACGCTACCGAGGACGACAGTGCGTTGATGTTCAGGGCTGCGGGTACTCCCATTCCCAACCGCCCTGCCCTGTCATGTCCAACACGATCACGCCACTCGCGGTCGGCACGTCGAGCACCATGCTTCCCGCCACTCTCTCGCCAGGACCGACCACTGACGGAATCATCTCTGCGTCGGTCAGGCACGACCACGCCGCCATCGAGTTCGGGTCTCCGTTGAAGGTGGTGCCGTTCTCCGCGATCACCTTCCATGTCCCGTTGAAGTACATCTGCTCCGAGAACGCGGGGGTCGTCTCACCCTCAATGTCGATCTTGACGAAGTGACCGTTCTCAGGACTTTCGGCGAACTCACCCGTGCACCCGGGATCGACAGTGATCGAGGTAACCACGAAGGACGCGTCGAGAGCGTCGATCGAGTCACCGAACCCGAACACGTCGCCGACCCGCTTGATCAGGTTGCCTCGCGGCGAGGTGCCGGTAGTTGAGGCCTGATCCTCAGTCGGCTCGGGGCTCGGTGTGTCGGGCACCGCTGGTTCGATGGTCGGCGTGCTAGGAGCGGCAGCCGGCTCGGCTGGCGCGGTGGGTGCACATCCGACGACAACCACGGCAACGGCCGCGATGATGGCCCCGAGGGCAATCTTGTGCATGAGGTGACGTCTCCTTCGTGGGACCGCCGGGGCGTTGCTTGCAAGGCCCACCAGAGGGCGTGATACCCGGATGAAGCCAGGGTAGTGGTGGGGTGCGACATTGCAGACTAGCGAACATGGGAGGCTCGCGGCGCTCGCCGACTCAGCGGCGCAATTGCGCGAGAAACAACTGAGAAGACTCCCGCCTCAAGCGCCACGGGTTGTGCCGGGAACGGCGCGGCGCCCCCTCCGGATCGGAAGGGGCGCCGCCGGTCGGGTAACCGTCAGTCCTCGCCGCCGCCGAAGCCCGAGGGGGCCATGTCGGCGAAGCGGGAGTAGTGGCCCTGGAAGGCCACCTCGATCGTGGCCGTGGGGCCGTTACGGTGCTTGGCGACGATCAGGTCGGCCTCGCCGGGTCGGTTGTCCTTGTCGTAGACCGAATCGCGGTGCAGCAGGATCACCATGTCGGCGTCCTGCTCGATCGATCCCGACTCACGCAGGTCGCTCACCTGCGGGCGCTTGTCGGTGCGCTGCTCGGGGCCACGGTTCAGCTGCGAGAGCGCGATCACGGGCACCTGCAGCTCCTTGGCGAGCAGCTTGAGGGCACGCGAGAACTCCGAGACCTCCTGCTGACGCGACTCGACGCGCTTGCCGCTCGTCATCAGCTGCAGGTAGTCGATGATCACCATCTTCAGCCCCACGCGCTGCTTGAGACGGCGGCACTTCGCGCGGATCTCGACGAGCGTCATGTTGGGGCTGTCGTCGATGTACAGCGGCGCGTCGTGGATGCGGCCCTGCGTCTGCGCGACCGTGGTCCAGTCGCGCGAGTCGAGCATGCCCTTGCGCAGGTTCTGCAGCGGGATCGCGCCCTCGGCGCTCAGCAGGCGCATGGCGATCTCGGCCTTGCCCATCTCGAGCGAGAAGAAGACGGCCGGTTGGTTGTTCTTGATCGCCGCCGCACGCGCGAAATCGAGCGCGAGCGTGGACTTTCCCATGGCGGGACGGGCGGCGACGACGATCATCTGGCCGCCGTGGAGGCCGTTGGTGAGGTTGTCGAGCTCGGTGAACCCGGTGGGGATGCCGGTCATCTGGCCGTCGCGTCCGCGAGCCGCCTCGATCTCCTCGATCGCCGCGTCGACCGCGACGTTCAGCGGCACGTAGTCCTCGGTGGTCTCGGTGCCGGTGACCGAGTAGATCTCGGCCTGCGAGGCGTTGACGAGGTCGGTCGCGTCGCCCTGGCCCTGGTAGCCCATCTGCACGATGCGGGTGCCGGCCTCGACGAGGCGGCGCAGCAGCGCCTTGTCGGCCACGATCTCGGCGTAGTACCCGGCGTTGGCGGCCGTCGGCACGATCGAGGTGAGCGTGTGCAGGTAGTCGGCGCCGCCGGCGCGCTGCAGATCGCCGGTCTTGAGCAGCTCGTCGGTGACGGCGACCACGTCGGTGGGCTCGCCGTGCGAGTAGAGCGAGAGGATCGCCTCGAAGATGAGCTCGTGCTTGGGGACGTAGAAGTCCGGGCCGCGCAGCGTCTCGATGACGTCGGCGACGGCGTCCTTCGACAGCAGCATGCCGCCGAGCGTGCTCTGCTCGGCCAGCAGGTCGTTCGGGGGCGTGCGCTCCTGATCCCGGGAGCCACCGAGTCGCTCCTCCGAGATGTCAGCGATCGACACGCGCGCACCACTCCCTCTGCCTGCTGATCGGTTCGTCTGTCGGGATGCAACCAGGGACCTCCGACATCGTGCGAGATGGTCGGTCCGGGCCTGCCGGTTCACGCTAGGAGCCGGCCACTCCCCTCGCAATTCCACCTGTGGATAACTCTGTGGACACGCCTGGGCAAAACGCCGCGCGCGGTGTGGAGGCCACCTGTGGACAGGCAGCCGACGTCCCGGCATCTCCGTCAGCTTTTGGACCCGTGAACGGGGGTTTCCTGAGTCCACAACCTGTGGACAGATCTGTGGTTTAAGCACGGGTTGAAGGTTTTCGGTTTCGCGGAGTTTTTCACAGGGGCGGCCACGCCGCGACACGCCCGGACCGTGCGCGCCCCGCCGCTCATGCACCCGCGCAACGACGCGCGCACCCCCATAGACGCACGCGTCGCGCCGGAGTACAGTCCCCCGCACAAGGACGCCCGAAGCCCGACCGTCGCACATCCCTCAGGAGGTGAACGTGGACCACACCGCAACGCTCCTGCCGCGGTGGATCCGCGTCGCGCTGACCGGCCTGGGCGTCGGCTTCGGGCTCTTCGTGATCTCGCTCGCCGCGGGCCCGCAAGCGCGCGCGGACGGCGGTTCCACGCTCCTCGGGGACGTCACCTCGCTCGCGGGTGAGGCGGCGGACGCCGCCACGGGAGCGGCCGGCGAGGTCGCGGGAGCCGTCGTCGAGACCGCGGGCTCCGTGGTCGAGGCGGCGCCGCCGCCGGTGCAGCAGCCGGTGCGGGCGGTCGTGCAGCCGGTGCAGGAGACCGCCAGCAGTGCGGTGGCCGAGGTGGTGCGGCCGGCCGTCGACCACCTCGTGGAACCGGTCGTGAGCGAGGTCGTCGACGTGGTCGGCGACCTCCCCGTCGTGGGAGGGGTCGCGACCGAAGTGGGCGTCGGCGAGGCCGTCGATGACGCCGTGGCGATCGTGGACGGCGCGGTCGATGACGTCGCCGGGATCGTCGACAAGGCCGGCGAGGCGATCGTCTCGCCCGCCCCCGGTGAGGCGCCGGCGTCGATCCCGCCATCGATCCCCACCGACGCCGGGCCGCTCCTCCCCGAGCCCGAGCCTGCCCCGTCCGACGGCGCCGCCGACCCCGCTCCGGGCGCGGAGCCGGCCGATCCCCCGTCGGCCGAGGACGTCGCGCCGACGGCCCCCGCGTCCGTCGATGCCGACTCGCCGGCCGTCTCGAACGCCGCGCCGGGCCACGCGGCGCGCGATCTGCCTGGTGTGCGGCCGCCCGCCTCGGCCACGGCGGCGTCGACCCCAACGGACACCGCTCCCGGCGAGCCCGCCCCGCCGCCGCCGATCACCGTTGCGCCGGGAAGCGCCGTCTTCGCCGCAGGCCCAGGCTCCGGGCCGGTGACCGCGGCGACGGTCGGCGCGCATCGCTTCGATCCCGACCCCGAGGGGCACCGCACGCCGGCGCCCGGCAACGAGAACGCGCCGCCCGCCCCCGCGGGCTCGCCGGACGTCTCCCCCGACTGATCGAGTCGCCGCCGCCTCCCGCAGGCGGCCTGCTTCCGCGCGCTCGCGCGCACCACTCGATCTCACGCAAAGGGGAACTTCCATGAACGCATTCGTCAAGCGCGCCCTCCTGGGCACGCTTCTGGCCGGCGGCATCACGCTGCTCGGCGCAACGGTCGCGAACGCGGCCGAGACCAGCGGCGAGGAGGGGCTGCTCTCGGGCACCCAGACCCTCGTCGACGTCACCGTGCCCGTCACCGTCTCGGGCAGCTCCGTCTCCGTCATCGGCGACTCGTCGACCGACGGCTCCACCACGGCACCGGCGCCCGCTCCGGAACCGGCCGCGGCTCCGGCCCCCGCTCCCACGACGAGCGGTGAGGACGGGACCGCATCCGGGACGCAGGCGATCGTGTCGGTGGAGGTGCCGATCACCGTGAGCGGCAACGCCATCTCGGTGGCGGGCGACAGCACGTCGACCGACGCTGCTCAGCAGACGGCTCCGGCCGAACCGCCCACCGACGGCGGCACCACGTCGGGAGAGGACGGCGTGGTGTCGGGCACGCAGGCGGTGGCCGATGTCGGCGCACCGGTCACCGTGGGCGGCAACGCCATCTCCGTGATCGGCGACAGCCAGACCACCGACGCCACCACCGACGTCGCCCCGAGCGGCGGCTCGAGCGACGACGGCGCCACGACCGACGGCACCGACGCCGTCGCCGGCGGCACCCAGGTGGTCGCACCGGTCGACGCGCCCGTCACCGTGGGCGGCAACGCCATCTCCGTCGTCGGCGACAGCACCTCGACGGGCGCCGACACGGCGGTTCCGCCCGCGGCGGGCGGCGGCGAGGCGGCGACGGGCGGCGACGACTCGCTGCTCGGCGGCACCCAGGTGGTCGCACCGATCGCGGCGCCGATCACGCTGGGCGGCAACGCGATCTCGGTGGTGGGCGACAGCACCACCACCGACGCGAGCACGCCGACCGTGCCGACGGACCCGACGGATCCCACGGACCCGACCGACCCCACGGATCCCACGGATCCCACGGATCCGACCGATCCGACGGATCCCACCGACCCCACGGACCCTGTCGACCCGACCGACCCGGCCGGTAGCGGCGGGTCCGACGGGCCGGGTCAGCCGGCCGGCGGGGCGACGGTCGTCGGCACGGTCGCGGGCGCGACCGGCGGCGCCGCGACGGTGACGGCCGCTCCGGCGGGGCTCGAGGTCTCCGGCACGCTGGCGTCCACGGGTGGCGGGGTCGCGGCCCCCGTGCTGGCGCTCACCGCGCTGCTGCTGGCGGCGGGGGTGATGCTCACGCGGCGCCGCACGGTCTAGCCGGACACACGCCGCCGGAGACGCGAGACGGCGCGGACCCCGAAGGATCCGCGCCGTCTCGGCGTGCGCTCGAGAATTACTTCTTGAGAGCGACCACCTGGAGGGTGATCACGGCGGTCACCTCGTCGTGCAGACGAACGAGGGCCTCGTGCTCGCCGACCGTCTTGATGGCGGTCGGGATGGTGATCTTGCGCTTGTCCAGCTCGCCCAGGCCGGCCTCGGACACGGCCGCGGCGATGTCCGCGGTCTTGACCGAGCCGAACAGGCGGCCCTCGGCGCCGGCCTTGACGGCCAGCTTGACCTTGCCCTCGGCCAGCTTGGCCTTGAGCGCCTCGGCCTCGTCGTGGGTCGCGATCGCGCGGGCCTCGCGGGCGGCGCGGATCTGCGCCACCTGCTTCTCGCCACCGCGCGTCCACGCCACGGCGAAGCCCTGGGGGATGAGGTAGTTACGGGCGTACCCGTCCTTGACCTCGACCACGTCTCCGGCGCTGCCCAGGCCGTCGACCTCGTTCGTGAGAATCAGCTTCGACATGGGTGCTCCTTACCGGCCCGCGCCTGCGTAGGGCAGGAGAGCCATCTCGCGAGCGTTCTTGATCGCCTTCGCGATCAGACGCTGCTCCTGCACCGAGACGCCGGTGATGCGACGGGCGCGGATCTTGCCGCGCTCCGAGATGAACTTGCGAAGGGTCGCGACGTCCTTGTAGTCAATGACGCCGACCCGGATCGACTTCGCGGGGGCGGCGTTCTTCGCGCCCTTCCGCGGCTTGCGGCGGTCGCCGCTCGACTTTCCAGCCATTTCAGGTCCTTAAAGAGATATGAGATTCAGAACGGGGTGTCGTCGCCGAACGACCCCGGGGTGCTCCATGCGTCGGCTCCGGCCGATCCCGGAGTCGCCCACGGCTCCTCCGACACCTGCTGGCGGGGCTGCCCGCCGCCGAACTGCTGGCCACCGCGTCCGCCGCCGGAGGCGGCACGGGTCACCTGCGCGGTCGCGAAGCGGAGCGAGGGGCCGATCTCGTCGACCTCCAGCTCGATCGCGGTGCGCTGGTTGCCCTCGCGGTCCTGGTAGGAACGCTGGCTCAGGCGGCCCTGCGCGATGACGCGCATGCCCTTCGTCAGCGATCCGGCCACGTGCTCGGCGAACTCGCGCCACACGCTCGCACGGAGGAAGAGGGCTTCGCCGTCCTTCCACTCGCCCGACGCGCGATCGAACGTGCGCGGTGTCGAGGCGATCGTGAAGTTCGCCACGGGGACGCCGTTGTTCGTGTACCGAAGCTCGGGGTCCGCGGTGAGGTTCCCCACAACGGTGATGACGGTTTCGCCGGCCATGGTGCTTAGGCCTTCGCCGCCGTCTTGCGCGCGGCCTTGGCCTCCGCACGCTTGGCCTCGGAAGCGACCATCGCGATGGCCTCCTCGGCGCGCAGCACCTTGGTGCGCATGAACTGCTCGCTCAGGCCGAGCTGGCGGTCCAGCTCCTGCGTGGCGGCGCTGGTCGCGGTGAAGTTGACGACGGCGTAGATGCCCTCGTTCTTCTTCTGGATCTCGTAAGCGAGACGGCGCTTGCCCCAGACGTCGACGTTGTCGATCGTGCCATCAGCATCCGTGATGACCTTCAGGAACTTGTCGAGAATCGTGGGAACCTGGCGCTCGTCGATCTCCGGCTGAAGAATAGCCATGAGCTCGTACTGGTGCGTCACTGACCCACCTCCTTCGGACTCAATCGGCCGCCGGGCATTTCCCGACGGCAGGAGGGTGTGTTGCACGTCGCGCGGCGCGAGGCCGCACAACCTTCGCAGTCTAGCCGATCAGGCCTTTTCTCGCGAACCGTCCGTCTCGCGGCGCGAGCGCAGCAGCGGGCCCAGCGCGAAGACCGTCTGATACATCGGACGCGCGACGCTGCGATCCTCGTCCCGCGCGTCGCGCAGCCGTTCGCCGCGGCGGCGGATCAGCTCGTTCACCTCGTCGAGGAACTCCTGTGCCTCTTCCTTCGTCATGGGCCCCTGGCTCACGCTGACGACGTGGACCGTCTCGTCCTTCTCGCCGAGGAAGGCCGCATCGTCGCCGGCGAAGAGGGCGCGAAGCCAGCGCATGACCGGCGCCGTCACCATGGGAATACCCGGCGAGGAGTCGGTGAGGGTGTAGCCGTCGGTCGACAGCGGCTTCCAGACGCGATCGCGCTTGTCGCGCGCAAGCTCCGGCGCCTCGACGATCAGCCCCGCCTTGGCGAGCGTGCGCAGGTGGAAGCTCACGGAGTTCGCCGGCAGCTCGAGCGCGTCGGCCAGGTCGGCGGCACGCCCCTGCCGCCTGCTCACGAGCTCGGCGAGGATCTGCTGCCGGACGGGGTGGGCGAGGGCGCGCATCATCGCGACCTCGGTGACCTCGAACGGCTGGTACTCCTTCGCCATGCGGCCAGCGTAGCGATATCCGCAACACAGTTTGCGCAAGAACTATTGCGCAAGTGTTGTTGCGGGTCTATCGTCATCGGCATGACCACCGACGTGCACGCCCCGGCCCCCGCCTCCCCCGCGCCGCGGCTGCTGCGCAACCGCGCGTACCTGCTCCTGATGACCGGCCTCACGGCACGCTCGCTCGGCATGGGGATCGCGGGGTTCGCGATCCCGCTCGTGGCCCTCGCCATCACGGGCGACGTGCTCTCCGCCGGCATCATCTCGGCGGTCGGCGGGGCCGGCTACCTGCTCGCGACCCTCCCCGCCGGTGTCGTCGCCGATCGCGTCGACCGGCGCACGCTCATCCTCATCGCCGCCGGCGTGGCGGGAGCGCTCTGGCTCACCGCCGCGGGCGCCCTGTGGATGGGGGCGCTGCATCCGGTGCACCTGGCGATCGTGTCGTTCGGGTCGCAGGTCGCCACCGCGTTCGTCGGCCCGGCGGACGACGGCGGGTTGCGATCGGTCGTCCCGGCCGAGCAGATGCCCGCGGCGCGGGCCACCGTCGAGGGCCGTGAGTCGGTGGCGGCGCTGATCTCCGGGCCGGTCGGCGGGCTGCTCTACGCCGTGTCGCACGCCCTGCCGCTGCTCGGCTCGGCGATCGGCAACCTCGTCGCCGCGATCGGAGCGGTGCTCATCCGCCGCCCGCTCAACGGCGACCTCGGCGAGGCGCGGCGCACGCACCCTGTCGCGGCGCTGGTCGAGGGGCTGCGGTACGTCGGCTCCCAGCCCCTGTTCGTCGTGATGATCGCCCTCGCGATCGTCCTCAACACCGCCAGCAACGGCTCGACGGTCGCCGTGACCCTCGACCTCGCCGACCGCGGCACCGATCCGTTCCTCATCGGCCTGCTCAGCACGATGATCGGCGCCTCGCTGCTGATCGGCTCCTTCCTCGCGCCGCTGATCGTCCAGCGGGTGCGCACGGGCGTGATCGTGCCCGCGTGCATGGCCGTGATGTCGCTCGCCTTCCTGGCCATGGCGATCTTCCCCACGTACGGCGCGATCCTCGCCTGCTACTCCGTCGCCTACCTGCTGGCCCCGGCCCTGAACGCGTCGATCTTCTCCTACGCCGCCGTGATCACCCCGGAGCAGATGCAGGGCCGCTTTTCGTCGGTGGCCGCCCTGTCGGGCGCCGCCTCGTTCCCCCTCGCGCCCCTCGTCGGCTCCGGCCTGCTCTCGGGTGTCGGCCTCGCGACGACGCTCCTCGTGCTCGCGCTGGTCCTCGTGGGCGTGGCGATCGCCCTGGCCCTGTTCCGACCGCTCACCCGCATCGGCACCCCCGACACCTGGGCCGCCGGCGCGGCGTGACTCAGCGGCGCAGCTCGAGGCCGAGCCAGTCGGCGAGCGCGGCGATCTCGGCGTCGACCGCGTCGGCGTCGGACGGCGAGAACGGGATGTCCTCGTGCACGGCGTTGATCGTGAGCACGCCCTTCTTGCGGTCGGCCTTCGCATCGAGCTTGCCGATCAGGCGGTCGCCCACGAGGATCGGCAGCGCGAAGTAGCCCCACCGGCGCTGCGCCGCGGGCTTGTACATCTCGAGGACGTACTCGAAGTCGAACAGGTCGAGGGCGCGGTCGCGGTCGTAGACCATCCGGTCGAACGGCGACAGCAGCGCGGCCCGATCGCCCGCCCATTCGGCGCCGAGGACGTCGGGATGCACCCGCCACGTGCCCTCGACGCCCTCGACCACGGCCTCGAGCCCGATCGGCCCGAGCGGCGACGGCTCGGCAGGCGACCGCAGCGGCTTCTCGCGCGCGATGCCCAGCGACAGCAGGCGGCGCTCGTCGCGGATCGCGCGGGCCTCGTCCGGCGGCGGCACGTGCAGGTCCGCCGGGTACACGCGCTCGGCGAGATCCCACAGCCGCCGCCGGCCCTCCCGCCCCGACACCGCCACCTCACCGCGCAGGCACAGCACCTCGAGCATCCGGCCGGTGTTGCGCTCGTCGTCCCATCCGGTCGAGGCGTACGGCACCTCCGGATCGTTCGGCAGCGTCGCCGTCGTCTGGGCGCCGCCCGCGCACAGCCGGGCGAGGATCCGATCGCGGAATCCGGCGTTCGCCTCGACCCACGCGCGCGTGGAGGGGTGGACCCACTCGTCCGCGACCGCGAGCACAATCCCCATGTCGGCCATCGGGCGCAGCAGCGTGACGTGCTCGGCGACCGTGCGCTCCACCTCGAGGGCGTGGGCGAGGTCGGCGGGGCTGAAGGCGTCGCCGAGGCGCGACCACAGCACGAGCTCCTGGCTGCGCGCGATCGCGGTGGTCGGATCGATCTGCACCCCGGTGAGCTGATCCATCACCTCGAGCAGCGACTCCGGCCGGTACGCGTCGAGGAACTGCGCGCGCACGGCGATCCGGCGCGCCTCCTCGCGGCTCAGCGTCAGCATGCCCCGATCGTGCCACCCCCGCCCCGCGCGCGGTAGCGGCGCCGGCCGATCCTCCGGATGCAGAAATCCGCTCGATCGATCGGCCGATCTGGGCAGTTTTCTGCATTCGAACGCGGGCGCCCCATCCGCGGCCCCGATGGGCACCTCTGCTCCGCCGATCCCGGGCCGCCCTGCCGTACGGTGTCAGGGTGAGCACGCCCGCCCCGCAGCCCGCGTATCGATTCGACGCGCGTCCGCTCACGGATCCCGTGGACCGGGCGGCCGTCAAGGCCTGGAACGACGAGGTCGCGCGCCGCGGCGGCGGACCCGGCTGGGGGCAGGGCTGCCTCGTCGCGTTCATGATCGCGTTCTGCGCGATCTTCGTGCTCACCGGCCTGGCGATGCTGCCGCTCATGATGACCGTGATGGGCGGCACCCCGGAGCTCATGCCGGCCCTGTTCGTGCCGTTCATGTTCCTCGCCGTGCCCACGGTGATGATCGTGTTGCTGCTGCGCGGCGTGCTGCGCGGACGCAACGACACCGGCTACCGGCTGGACCGCTTCGCCCGCGCCAACGGCATGTCCTTCCTGCCGCAGGCCGAGGACCCCCGGCTGCCGGGCATGATCTTCAACCGCGGCAGCGATCGCCGGGCCCACCTGCGGGTGCGCGGACAGCGCCCGCGCTTCGTGGAGTTCGCGAACTACCGGTACACGACGGGATCGGGCAAGGAGCAGACCACGCACCGCTGGGGCTATGTGGCCATCCACCTGGACACGCCCCTGCCGCACATCGTGCTCGACGCGCTCGGCAACAACAGCGTCTTCGGCACGAACCTGCCGATCACCTTCGACAAGGACCAGCGCCTGAGCCTCGAGGGCGACTTCGACCAGCACTTCGCGCTGTACTGCCCGCAAGGTTACGAGCGCGACGCGCTGTACCTGTTCACGCCCGACATCATGGCCCGCTTCATCGATCACGTCGGCCAGCTCGACGTGGAGATCGTGGACGACTGGTTGTTCCTGTACACGCGGCGCGACGTGTCGACGCTCGACCCCGCCACGTGGGCCTGGCTGTTCTCGGTCGTCTCGGCGCTCATGGACAAGCTCACGCAGTGGGGCCGCTGGCGCGACGAGCGCCTCGCCGCGGAGGCCGCGGCCGCCGGCCGTGCCCCGCAGCCCGACCCCGGGGCGATCGCTCCCGTCGACCCGACGGCGCCCCCGCTCCCGTTCGCCCCGCCGCAGGCCATGGTCACGCCGCCGCCCATCGCGCTCGCGCCGCGCGGCGTGGCGGCGCCCGGTCAGCGGCTCAGGCGAGGCTGGTCGTGGGCGACGGTCATCGTCGGCGTGGGCGTGCTCGCGTGGTTCCTCATCAACGTGGTCGGCGTCGTCGGCGTGATGTTCCGCTGATCGCTTCGGATTCGCTGAGAAGTTAGCACTCTCACCCCGAGAGTGCTAATAATCGAAGTGAGTCGATCCGACTCGGATTCTGGAGCCGAACAGCGCCACACCGACGAAGGAGGACGATCATCATGGCGATGTTCTTCGATCCTTTCCGTGAGCTGGACCGTGTGGCCCAGCAGATGCTCGATCGGCAGGGTCCGCGGCTGATGCCGATGGACCTGTACCGCGACGGCGACCACTACGTGCTCAGCGCCGACCTGCCGGGCATCGACCCCGGCAGCGTGGACATCGACGTCGACGGCCAGGTCCTCACCATCCGGGCCGAGCGCACCGTCCGCAGCGACGAGGGCGTCTCGTGGATCACCCGCGAGCGCGCCTCCGGCACGTTCCTGCGGCAGCTCAACCTCGGCCAGGGCATCGACACCGACGCGATCTCCGCCCGCTACGAGAACGGCGTGCTCAGCGTGCTCATCCCGATCAGCGAGAAGGCCAAGCCCCGCAAGGTCGAGATCCAGCACGGCTCGGAGGCGCCGGCGATCACGGTCTGACCATCCCCATCGCGAAGAGGGGCGGTATCCCCCGGGTGCCGCCCCTCTTCCGCGCGCTAGCTGTGATGTCCAGGTAGGTTGTTTTCGATCCTGCTGATAGGCGGGCCTCCGATCGCGGAGTGGTGCCTGTGATGATTGTAGAAGTGCAACCAACCCGGAAGCGCCGCGCGGCGCTCGGCTTCTGATCCGTAGAACCGGGCATATGCCCAACCATCGGCGAGGGTGCGGTGGAACCGCTCGATCTTCCCATTCGTCTGCGGCCGGTAGGGGCGGGTCTTCTTCGCCGTGATTCCGAGCTGGGTGCAGGTATCGCGCCAGGCATATGACTTGTAGGCGGAGCCGTTGTCCGAGAGGACACGCTTGACGCGGACGCCACGGTCGGCGAACCAGGCGACGGCGCGGCGCAGGACACCGATCGCGGTGTCCGCTTTCTCGTCCGAGCAGATCTCGGCGTAGGCGACGCGGGAGTGGTCGTCGATGACGGTGTGAACGAACGCGGTGCCCAGGCGCGGCTCATAGCGGTGGTTCCGGCTCTGCAGACGGGTAGCGGTGGCCTCGCGGTTGCGCTCGCCCTGGACTCGGCCGACGTAACGGTGCCCGCCGCCATCGGGGATGTTGCCGAACTTGGTGACGTCGACGTGGAGCAGCGAGCCGGGATGATCATGCTCGTACCGGCGGATCGGCTCACCGCTGACCCGGTCGATATGGCTGAGTCTGTTGATCCGGCATCGCACCAGGACTGCGTGGACGGTCGAGGCGGGCAGACCGAGCTCGCCAGCGATCTGGACCGGGCCGAGACGGCGTCGCCACCTCGCTTTCACGATCTTCTTGACCACGGGCAGCGGTGTCCTCGCCGGCATCGACCGTGGGCGGCTCGATCGGTCCGTCATCCCGGTCGGCCCCTCGGCTCGGAACCGGGCAGCCCACTTCCTGGCTGTGACGGGCGAGACCATGAACATCTTCGCCGCCAGGGACGGCGGCCAGCCGTCCTCGACGATCAGGCGCGCCAGCCGAAGACGAGCGCGTGGTGTCAGGGCAGCGTTAGCGTGGGACATGAGGGCCTCCTGGTTCGTGAAGCGGTTGAACTCAACAGCTCCACTTCATAACCGGAGGCCCTCGCCCATCAGCTCCTCACAGCCGTGTCGCCGAAACAACGTCCCTGGACATCACAGCTAGCGTGTGGCCGTGACCATGACATCCCGCCCCTCGAGCGACGTCCGCGGCCTGCTGTCGCCGAACGCCCGCCGGGTCACGGCCGCGATCGCCGTGCTCGCACTCCTGCCGTACGCGGTCCTGAAGGTGATGTGGCTCGCCGGCTCGCGCATCGGCATGGTGCCCGGCGCCGGCCCGTCGCACATGCACGACGCCCGCATGGAGATCGGCAACGTCGTCACGCTCGTGCTCGCCGCGATCGGCGTGGTCGTCGTCCTCGCCCTCTCGCAGCGGTGGGGGCTGCGCACGCCCTGGTGGGTGATCGTGCTGCCCGCCGCCGTGGCCACCGGCGCCCTCGCGCCGATCGCGCTGGGCCTGCCGATCGGCGTGGTGCTGCAGGCGGCGATCGCCGGCGACGTGTCCTCCGGCGGCGAGGGCGACCTGCTGCCCGCGGTCTTCGCCGTCGTCTACGGCGGCTTCGCCCTCTACGGCATCGCGCTCGCCGCGCTGTTCGCCGACTACGCCCACCGCCGGTGGGGCGCGCTCCTGTCGGCCCCGCCCCGCGCCCTACGACCGCCGGCGGCGCGCGTCGCCGCGGTCGCGGCCCTCGGCGCGTTCGCCGCGGCGGCCGTGTTCTGGGCGCTGGCCCCCTCGGGCGCCGGACTGGCCGGCTGGGAGTCGCTCGCCCAGCGGACGGTGCTCGTCGTCGTCGCGCTGCTCACCCTGCTGGGCGGTGCGGCGCTCGCGACAGCGTCGCCGGCCCGGCCCCGCACGCGATGGGCCCTCGGCTGGATCGGCTGCTCCACGGCCGCCGTGCAGGGCCCCACGCTGCTGCTGCTCGCGAACGACGCCACGATCGATCCGCTGCTGCTGGCGGTCACGATCCTCGCCACGCCCGCCGCCGCGTGGCTCGGGCTCTCGGCGCTGCGGCGCGGCGCCGCGCACCGCTGAGCCGGACTCAGCGCACGACGCGCGGCGCGAGGGTGGAGAGCAGCGCGAGCTTGTCGTGGCTCTCGCTGCCGGGCACGGCCGTGTAGACGAGGAGCGACTGCGACGAGAACGGGTCGATGAGGTTCTGACACGTCAGCTCCAGCACGCCGACCTCGGGGTGCACGAACCGCTTGGTCTCGGCCGGGCGCAGACCGACCTCCTGCCGATCCCAGACCTCGCGGAACTCCGCGCTGCGGGCCAGCAGCAGCTCGGCCAGGTGGGCGGCGCGCGATCCGGGACCGCGGCGCGAGACGACCTCCCGCAGCCCCGAGGCCCACAGTCGCGACAGGAAGGCGTGGTCCTCGGGTGCGTAGAGCTCGCGGGAGGCCGGGTCGCTGAACCACCGGAAGCCGATGCTGCGCTCGGCGCCGGTGAAGCGCAGGAGATCGCCGGTGAGGGCGATCCCGAGCGGCGTCTGCCGCAGCGTCTCGCCGAGTTCGGTCACGATCTCGGCCGCGGTGTCCTGCAGCCGATCCAGCACGCGCAGCAGACCGGGGCCGATGTGGTCGCTCTCGGCCCCGCGCGGCGGCGGCGGGTGACCGGCGAGCCGGAACAGGTGGTCGCGCTCGTCGATCGTGAGGTGCAGCCCCTGGGCGATCGAGGCCAGCATCTGCTCGGACGGCAGCGGACCGTCGCCGCGCTCGAGGCGCGCGTAGTAGTCGGCCGACATGTGGCACAGGGCCGCGACCTCCTCGCGGCGCAGGCCCTCGGTGCGGCGCCGCTGACCGCGCGACATGCCGACGTCCTCCGGCTGCAGCGCGGTGCGGCGCCGGCGCAGGAAGTCGCCGAGCCCGGTCCTGTCGATCGCCACGCCTCGATCCTCGCACCCGACCGCGCCGTCAGCCACGGCATGCCGTGTCCTGGATACGCCGGCGGCCCAGCCGCACAGTGGGAGGCGACACGAAGGAGCCCCTCATGCCCCGCACCACCCCCGACCTCACCCTCCCCTCGCTCGCCGGCCGCCGCGCCGTCGTGACCGGCGGCAGCGACGGCATCGGCCTGCGCATCGCGACCCGCCTGGCCCGCGCCGGCGCCGAGCTCGTGCTGCCCGTGCGCAACCCGGCCAAGGGCGAGGCCGCCGCCGACGGCATCCGCGCCCAGGTGCCCGGCGCGGCGATCGAGCTGCTGCCGCTGGACCTGTCGTCGCTGGAGTCGGTCGCCGCGCTCGCCGACACGATGCGCCGCGACGGCCGCCCGGTGCACCTGCTCATCGCCAACGCCGGCGTCATGACGCCCCCGAGCCGGCAGACCACCGCCAACGGCTTCGAGCTGCAGCTCGGCACCAACCACCTGGGGCACTTCGCCCTCGTCGCCCGCCTGCTGCCGCTGCTGCGCGCCGGCGGGGCCCGCGTCACGTCGCAGGTGAGCGTGGCCGCCGCCCGCGGCGCGATCGACTGGGACGACCCGAACGGCACGCGCTCCTACGACGGCAGCCGCGCCTACCGCCAGTCGAAGATCGCCGTGGGGCTCTTCGCCCTCGAGCTGCAGCGCCGCAGCGCGGCCCGAGGATGGGGCCTCACGAGCACGCTGTCGCATCCGGGCGTGGCGCCCACGAGCCTGCTGGCCGCCCGTCCGGAGCTCGCGCGAGCGTCCGACACGGCCAGCGTGCGCGTGATCCGGTGGCTCTCCGCGCGCGGGCTGCTCCTCGGCACGCCGGACAGCGCGGCGCTTCCGGCCCTGTACGCCGCGGCATCCCCCGACGCCCGCCCCGGCGCGCTGTACTCGCCGCGCGGACCGGGACGACTCGGCGGCGCCCCCGCGGAGCAAGAGCTCTACCGTCCGCTGCGCAGCGAGGCCGACGCCGCACGCCTCTGGTCGCTCTCGGAGGAGCTCACCGGGGTGCGCTTCCCCGCCTGAGCCGTCACTCGTCGGCGAAGTCCGCCGCGGTCATCCCGGGGGCGTGGCCGCTCGGCCACTGCACGAGTTCGAGGCGATAGCCGTCGGGATCGGTCAGCCACAGGGTCCAGAAGTCCGCCTCCGGGTCGAGGCACCGCGGCTCCTCGGCCTCCACGCCGTGCGCCGCCAGCCGCTGCGCCGCCTCGGCCACCGACTCCACCTGCACCACGAGGTGGTTGATGCCGCTCGGCGCCACCGGGGCGCCGGCGGGGTCGTGCACGAGCTCGATCGCCACGAACTCGTCGCCGGGCAGCTGCAGCATCGACAGGGTGCCGAACTCGGTCTCGGGCACGCGGCCGACCTCGTCGTAGCCGAGCGCCCCATAGAACCGCAGCGATCGCTCGAGGTCGCTCACCCGCAGCCCCACGTGCAGTGTGCGCATGTCGTGCTCCGTTCGTCGTTGAGCGAGCCGTCACCCCAGAGTAGGTCGGCCGCCGTTCGATCTCGAGGGCATCGGCCCGCGACCGCCACAATGGGAGCCATGGGGCGCACCGTGCGGCGGAGGCTGGGGATCGCGTCGCTCGCGCTCGTGCCGGCGTTGCTGAGCGGCTGCTTCCTCGATGACGCCGCCCACGACGCCGCGATGATGTACCTCGACGCGATCGCCGACGGCCGCTTCGCGGATGCCGCGGCGTTCGAGTCGGCCGAGACCCTGGAGGCAGCCGACCCGGCCGACAACAGGGACGGCGAGATCGTCGAGGCGCGCACCGACGACGCCGCGCGGGGAGCGGAGCTGATCGGCGACGTCCGCCTCGACAACGGGGACTACGAGGACGGGACCTACACCTTCACCGTCCACTACACGCTCGGCGGCGAGGAGCATCGCGACCGGGTCACGATGGCCGAGGCCGAAGGCAGCTCACGGGAGTACGTCCTCGCCGCCGGCCTGACGAAGCTGATCGCCTTCAGCCCGCGGCTCGCCGAGGACGCACACGGCTCCTTCAACGGTGAGGACGAGCGCGAGCACCTCTCCCTCGCGCTCGGGGATGAGGAGATCACCTACGGGTTCTTCGGCTACCGGGGCGACTCCGACCTGCTCGCCGTCTACCCCGCTCTACCCGATCGATCCCGCGAGCGGCCCGTACCTGAGCGCACAGGTGCAGTCGGTGACGGTCGAGGAGATCGGCACGACGTACCCGCTCGTCTACGACCTCGGCGAGCGCGTGGGCTCGGGCACGGTCGAGACGCTCGAGCGGATGCTGCGGCAGTGCCTCGCCACCGACGCGGCGCAGACCGCGTGCGACATCGCCGTGACCGACGCCACCGGGCCGGTCGAATGGTCGCTCGTGGAGGCGCCGACCCTGCAGCGCGACCCGGTGGAGACGTTCGTCGACGTGGCCGACGCCACGGTGCGCGCGCGGTACGCGACCGGCGGCGGCCCGGTCACGGTCGACGTCCCCGTGCGCAGCCGCGTGCTCACCTCGATCATCACCCCCGACGCGATCGAGCTCACCCACGTGAACTGGACGATGCACCCGCTCGACGAGGAGATCTGCTTCGACGACGGGAACTGCTTCACCTGGTGAGCCGCGGGCGCCTCACGCCGCCGCGCCGACTGCCGCGGGCCGCGGCGCCTCCACCCCGAGCGGGAAGTGGCACGAGGCCAGCTGACCGTCGCCGGTGTCGCGCAGCGCCGGCTCGACCGAGGCACACACGTCCTGCGCGATCGGGCAGCGGGTGCGGAACCGGCACCCCGACGGCGGGTGCAGCGGCGAGGGCGGCTCGCCCTGCAGCGGCCGCGGCCGGCGCACCGCCCCGGTGACGACGTCGAGCACCGGCACCGAGTCGAGCAGCGCCCGTGTGTAGGGATGCCGCGGGTGCGCGTACAGCGCGTCGGCGGGCGAGAACTCGGCCAGCTGCCCGAGGTGCATCACGGCCACGCGGTCGCTCACCTGCTTGACCGTGGCGAGGTCGTGGGCGATGAACAGGTAGGCCACCCCGAGCTCGTCGCGCAGCTTCTCGAAGAGGTTGAGCACCTGCGCCTGGATGAGCACGTCGAGCGACGAGATCGCCTCGTCGCAGATGATCAGCTTCGGGTTCAGGGCGATCGCCCGGGCGATCGCGACGCGCTGCGCCTGCCCGCCCGAGAGCTCCATCGGGCGCCGGTCGCGGTAGCGGGCCGCGTCGAGGCCCACGAGGTCCAGCAGCTCCGCGACGCGGGCGACGCGCTCGGCCTTCGTCATGTCGGTGTGGCCGCGCAGCGGCTCGGCGACGACGTCCTCGATGCGCCAGCGCGGGTTCAGCGAGCCGAACGGGTCCTGGTAGACCATCTGCATGTCGCGGTGCACGCTCACCAGCTCGCGGGGGGACATCGTCGTCAGCTCGCGGCCCTGGAACTGGACCGATCCCGCCTTGGCGCGCTCCACCTGGATGATCGCGCGGGCGAGCGTGGACTTGCCCGACCCCGTCTCGCCGACGATCCCGAGCGTCTCTCCCTCGCGCAGCTCGAACGAGACGTCGGAGACCGCGTGCACGACCCCGGCCTTCTGGCCGCCGGCGCCGCGCGTGACGTACTCCTGCACCAGACCCGACACCTTCAGCAGCGGGGTACCCGAATCGGTCATCGGACCTCCTCCTTCACGGCCTCGTCGCCGGTGGACAGCGGGCTGAGCACATCGCCGGCCCGTTGATCGACGGGGTGCCAGCATGCGTAGGCGTGCTGCGGCTCGTGCTCCTCGAGCGGCGGTCGCTCGATGCACTTCTCGGTCGCGCGCGGGCAGCGCTCGCGGAACGCGCACCCCTCCGGCAGCGCGCCGAGGTCGGGCGGGTGCCCGCCGATCACCGTGAGCTGCGAATGCGAGGGCGTGGTCAGCTGCGGGATGGCGCCGAGCAGCGCCGCCGTGTAGGGCATGCGCACGTTGCCGAACAGCGTCGACGTCGGCGCGTGCTCGACGGCGCGGCCGGCGTACATCACGAGCACCTCGTCGGCGTAGCTCGCGGCGAGACCCAGGTCGTGGCTGATCATGATGATCGCCGTGCCGAGCCGCTCCTGCAGGTCGACGAGCAGCTCCATGATCTGCGCCTGCGTGGTCACATCCAGCGCCGTGGTCGCCTCGTCGGCGATGAGCACCTTCGGATCGGCGGCGAGCGCGATCGCGATCATGACGCGCTGTCGCATGCCGCCCGACAGCTGGTGCGGGTACTCGTGGAACCGTCGCTCGGGCGCCGAGAGCCGCACGAGCTTGAGCAGCTCCACGGCGCGGGCCGCGGCCTCGCGCTTGGGGAGCGGCCGGTGCGCGCGCACGGCCTCGACGATCTGCGCGCCGACGCTCATGGTCGGGTTCAGCGAGCGGGCCGGATCCTGGAACACCATCGAGACGTCGCGGCCGCGGATCGCCCGCATCGCCTTGTCGGTGCGGCCCACGAGCTGCTCCTCGCCGAGCACCGCCGAGCCCTCCACGACGGCGCTGGGCGGCAGCAGCCCCATGAGGGCGCGCACGCTCACCGACTTGCCCGAGCCGGACTCACCGATGATCGCCAGCATCCGGCCGCGCCGCACGGTGTACGACAGGCCGTTCACGGCGTGGATCTCGCGGCCGCCCCGGGTGAACGTCACCCGGAGGTCGTCCACCCGCAGCACGACGGGCGGCTCCTCGCCCACGCCGGTCACGGTCTCGCTCGGGTACGCGTCGACTGTCGTCATCGGCCACTCATCTCGTCTCGCACGTTCTCGCCGAGCAGGTTGAACGACAGCACCGCCAGCAGCAGCGCGAGGCTGGGCCACAGCACCAGCAGCGGCGTGGCCGAGAGCGACTGCTGCCCCTCGTAGATCATGTTCCCCCAGCTCGGCGCGGGGGCGGGGATCCCGAGTCCGAGGAAGCTCAGCGCCCCCTCGGTGACGATCACGATGCCCATGCCGAGCATCGCGAAGTTCAGCAGCTGCGGCAGCACGTTGGGCGCGATGTGGAACAGCAGCGTGCGCCACCACGGGCTGCCGCCCAGGGCGGCCGCCTGCACGAACGGCATGCTCGTCACGCGCAGCGTGGACGAGCGCGCCACGCGCGCGACGCCCGGGATGGAGAACGCCGACAGCGCGAGGATCGTGTTGGGCAGGCTGGGGCCGAGCACCTGCGCGATCGCGATCGTCAGCACGAGCGACGGGAACGCGATGAGCACGTCGAGCCCGCGCATGATGATCGTGTCGGCCTTGCCGCCGAGGTACGCCGACAGCGCCCCGATCACGCCGCCGATGAACAGCCCGACCGCGTTGACGGCGATCGCCACGATGAGCGAGGCCTGGCCGCCGTGCAGCAGGCGCGAGAGCACGTCGTTGCCGTTCACGTCGGTGCCGAGCGGATGGCCGGGCGTTCCCGGCGGGCGCGAGCTGTTGAGCACGTCGCCGCCCGTGGGCGACGGCAGCGGCAGCACGTACGGCCCCAGGAAGCACGCGGCGAACAGCAGCACGACGATCGCGGCGGGCACCCCGATCACGAGCCGCTTGCGGATGCGCGCCCAGCGGATGGAGCGGTCGATGCCGACCGCCGGGGAGAGCAGGGCACGGGTGGTGGTGTCAGCGACCGCCATAGCGGATCCTCGGGTCGAGTACGGCGTACATGACGTCGACGAACAGGTTGGCGAACACGGCGACCGCCGCGAAGATGAACACGCAGATCTGCACGACGGCGGTGTCGCGGGCGCCCACGCCCTGCAGCATGAGCTGGCCGAGGCCCGGCATGGCGAAGATCTGCTCGATGATGACGGTGCCGCCCACGAGCGCCCCCACGTTGAGGCCGACGATCGTGAGCAGGCCGAACGACGAGTTGCGGAACGCGTGCTGCCACAGGATCCGCCAGGGCCCGAGGCCCTTCGCGCGGGCCGTGTCGACGTAGTCGGCCGAGTTCATCTGCTCGACGAGGTCGCCGCGGAGGAAGCGGGCGTAGAAGCAGCCGAGCGGGATCGCCATGGCGAGCGTCGGCAGGATCACCGACTGCAGGTTGAGCCACAGCCCCATCTCGATCGGGGTGAAGCCGATCGACGGCAGCATGCGCAGCGTCACCGCGAACACGATGACGAGCAGCAGCGCGAGCACGTAGTTGGGCACCGCGAGGAGCGTCATCGCGCCGACCATGACGATGCGGTCGAAGACGCCGCCCGGCTTGCGCGCCGCGAGCATCGCCACCGGCAGCGCGATGCCGAGCGAGATGACGAAGGCGAGGAAGACGAGCTCGAACGTCACGGGCGACCGCTCCGCGAGCAGCTGCGCGACGGGCAGGCCGCTCACCGACGAGCGCCCGAGATCGCCGGTGAGCGCGCCGAACAGCCACGAGAAGTAGCGCTCGTAGGCGGGGCGATCCAGGCCCATCGACCGGCGGACCGCCTCGACCTCCTCCTCGGTGGCGTCCATGCCGGCCTGGTTGCGGGCCGGGTCGCCGGGCATCGCCTCGAGGAGCACGAACACGAGCACGCTGATGGCCAGCAGCAGCGGGATCGCGACGAGCACGCGGCGGGCGATCAGCCGCAGCAGCGGGGAGCCGGTGAGCCGGCCGAGCACGCTCTCGCGCTGCTCGGCCCGCTCCCGGACCTCCCCCGGCGGCGCGGGGGCTCGCTCGACGGAGGCGGAGGTCACTGCTCCACCCACACCCTGTCGTAGAGCACCCCGGTGTTCACGGCCAGCGCCGGGATGGGCGTGGTCAGGCCCGGCCCGTGCACGCCCTTGCGCACCACCTGGGCGGGAGAGAACGCGACGCCGAACGGCCCGTACGCCTCCTTCGCGATCACCTCGGCGACCTCGGTGTAGGCGGCCTTGCGCTCGGCCTCGTCCACGGTGGCGACGGCCTGCACGAGCAGCTCGTCCAGCGGCGAGCGCAGCCCCTTCGCGATGGCGTCGGCGGTGCTCGTGGCGCCCTCCGGCAGCGGCGTGCCGCTGAACGGCGAGGTCGAGCCGAAGCGCACCTGCACACCGATGCCCGCGGCGGGGTCCCAGGCGCCGGCCGTCTGCAGCATCGACTCCCAGTCGCCCGAGGTGAACTTCGTGATCACATCGCCGAGCGGCTTCGAGTCGATCGTCACGTCGATGCCGGCCTTCTCCCACTGCGTCTGCAGCGCCGTCGTCACCGAACGGGCCGTGACGATGTCGGTGGTGCCCAGCTCGACCTCGAGGCCGCCGAGCTCCTCGACGAGGGCCTTGGCCTTGTCGAGGTCGTACTCGGGGTACCCCTCGATCTCGGGCGTGTAGAAGAGGCCGCCGGAGGCCGTGAACGACTGGCTGAGGTCGCCCTCGCCGCCGAAGAGGCCCTCCTGGATGGCCGCGAAGTCGGTGGCGTGGTAGATCGCCTGGCGCGCGCGGATGTCGTCGAACGGCTCCTTGCGGGTGTTCAGCTGCACCACGTACGGCGACGTGGGGGCGCCGAGGTGCACCTCCACCTGCGGGTTGTTGCGGGCCTCGTTGATGAGCGTCACGGCCGACAGGCCCTCGACGACATCGCCCTGACCCGACAGCAGCGTCTGGTACATGACCTGGTCGCCGGCCACCGACTGGAAGTTCAGCGCGTCGAGGTACGGCAGGCCGTCCTTGAAGTAGTTCTCGTTGCGCACGAGCTCGAGCCGCTCGCTCTGTCGGTTCAGCTCCACGACGAATGGGCCGGCGCCGATCGGGGTGACCTTGAACTGGTCGGCGCCGAGCTCGGCGTAGGCGGTGGGCGAGGCGATGAGGTTGAGGTTCGCCGTGGGCAGGCCGTTGACGAAGGCGCCGTTGACCGAGTTGAAGTTCATCTCGATCGTGAGGTCGTCGACCACGCGGATCGCGCCGAGCCGGCCCATCACGGCGTCGCGGTCGACGTCGGCCGGCAGCGCCGCCCACAGGCTGTCCATGAACTCCTGGCTGAGCTCCGGCGGCTCCAGGCTCGTGTTGAGGTCGAGCACGGGCGCGCCGGTGGAGCCGGAGCTGAGCTCGCGGATCCAGTTCCACAGCACCGCCTCGGCGTTGAACGGCGTGCCGTCGCTGAACTCGATGCCCTCGCGCAGCGTGACGACGAGCTTGAGGCCGTCGTCCTGCCACTCGTAGCTCTCGGCCTGGTTCGGCTCGATGCGGGCGTTGGAGCCGTCGTCGTCGGCCTCGAGCGTGAACAGGCCGCCGAAGATCGCGGCGTTCTGCGGCAGGTTGGCGCCGGTGCCGTTGCTCGTGGCGGGGTCGAGCCCCGTGGCCCACCCTCCGGAGTAGCCGGCATCGAGCAGCACGGTGATCTCGCCGCCGCGCTGCGGCTCGCCCACCTCGCCGCCGCTGTCGGACGGCGCCGGTCCGCCGCCGCTGCAGGCGGTCAGGACCATCCCGATGGTGGCGGCGAGGGCCAGCAGTCCTGCCCGCCGCCCGCGCCACCGGGACGCGTGTGATGAGTTGCTCATGACGTGCTCTCCTTTGAGCCGATGCCGATGGATGACAACTTGGGGGAAGTCTCACCGCTCGCGGATCGAGCGACCACAGGCCTTCCGCCCGGCGGGAACGTCCGTCAGCGCCCGAGCCAGCGGTACGCGTTGCGGTGCGCGATGTCCTGCCACTGGTCGTCGGGCAGGTCCATCGACCGCAGCGTCCGCGCGATCGGGTCCTCGCGCAGCATCGCGGGGAAGTCGCTGCCCACGAGCAGGCGGTCGGCGCCGAGCAGGTCGACGAGATACCGGATCGCGCGGCGATCGAACACCATCGAGTCGTAGTAGAAGCGGCGCGCGTACTCGAGCGGGCTGGGCCCGTCGTCGGGCATGACGGCCCGTTCCGGGTCGCGGGGCTCCTCGTTCCACGATCCGCCCCAGAAGTAGTTGGCGCGGGGCAGCGACATCGCGAACCCGCCGGCCGCGTGGCTGAACGACACCCGCAGGTCGGGGCAGGCCGCCGCCGTGCCGCCGAGGATCAGCGAGGCGGCCGAGTACATGCCCTCGATGCCGACGACGTAGGTGCCCATCGCGCTCATCGGCAGCCGGTCGATCGGGGCGGGCATCGCGTGCACGAACACCGCCAGGCCGAGGCGCTCGACCTCCTGGAAGAAGGGCAGGAAGGTCTCGTCGCCGATCGATCGGCCGAGGATGTTCGAGGCGATCTCGACGCCCGCCAGGCCGCGGTCCTTGATGGCCTGCAACTCGCCGGCGGCCGCGTCCGGGTCCTGCATCGGCACCATGCCCAGGGCGATGATCCGCTCGGGGTCGTGCGCGCTCAGCTCGGCCGCGACGTCGTTGACGTGCTGCGCGAGCGCCAGGCCGTCGGCGGCCGGCAGGTCGTAGCGCAGCAGCGGCGGCATGGGGCTGATCACCTCGGCCGCCACCCCCGAGGCCTCCTGCGCCTCGATGCGCTTCTCGGCCTCGAAGAAGACCTGCTTGGCGGGGAAGCGCATCTGGCCGAACACGAGCAGCAGGTCGCTCGAGTCGGCGATCGGCTCCATGCGCGGGAAGCACTCGGGCGCGTCGTGCGGGTACGAACCCGGCAGGAAGTGGGCGTGGGCGTCGACGATCACGGGGTCTCCTTCGACTCGGGGGCGGGGTCAGCCGTTCGGGTGCACCGACACGTGCACCGCGGAGCCGTCCCCCGCCTTGCCGGAGAGGGTGTCGATCGCGAGACCCACCTCGTCCAGCCCGAACGTGTGCGTGTGCAGCTTCTCGAACGGGAAGCGGCCCGACTCCAGCAGCGCGATGGCGGCCTTGTTCGCGTCGGCGTCCACCCCGAACGCGCCCTTGACGGTCAGCCCGCGGTTGATGATGAAGTCGGTCACGAGCGGGATCTCGCGCCCGCCCTTGAGCCCGGCGAGCACCACGATGCCGCCGTGGCGCACGGCGTGCAGCGCGTCGGTGACGGGGCCGGCGGCCATCGGCGTGAGGTCGAGCGCCACGTCGGCCATCTCGCCGTTCGTGAGCTCGCGCACCACCTCGACGACGTCGCGGCCGTCGGCGCCGTCGACGACCACGGTGTGGTCGGCGCCGAACTCCCGCGCCAGCTCGAGCTTGTGGCCGTCGCTGGCAAGGCCCGTGATGATCACGGTGCCGGCGCCCGCGGCCTTGGCGGCGGCGACGGCGGCGATGCCCCGCTGGCCCGAGCCGAGCACCACGACGGTGTCGCCCAGGCCGATCTCGCCCAGCTGCGCCGCCCAGCGCACGCCGGCGCCGAGGGGGTTGTACATGGCGGCGACCTCGACCGGCAGGTCGTTCGAGACGCGGTGCAGCACCGAGGTCGGCGACAGGTACATGTACTCGGCGAACCCGCCCCAGAGCGTGGGCGCCACCTCGATGCCCGTGACGCCGTGGCCGTACTTGCGGAACCGGCACGCCTGGTACCGGCCCGTGAGGCAGTCGCTGCAGGCGCGGCACGGCACGATCACCTCGAGCGCGACGCGGTCGCCGGGCTGCACGCCCCAGCGCTCGGCCGCGCGCTCGCCGACCTCCTCCACGATGCCCATGGGCTCGTGGCCGGGGATGAACGGCCCGCGGTCGGGGGCGCCGATGTGCCCGGCGAAGATCTCGACGTCGCTGCCGCAGATGCCGTTGGCCTCCACGCGGAGCAGGCCGTCGTCGGGCCCGATCTGCGGGCGCGGGTACTCGCGCATCTCGATCTTGCGCGGGCCGGTCTGCACGGCCGCTCGCACCATCTGGGGCATGGGGTCTCCTTCGTTGCGTGTGTGGTCTGGGCGCTCACGCCGGCCGACGACCGGGGGCGCGCGTCGGGCTCACCGTGCGCCGACGGCCGCGGCGACGGGCGCCTCGATCGGCACCGCCGATCCCGACCAGTCGGCGAAGTAGCGCACAACCATCGAGATCGCCGCCGTGCGGGCGCCCGCGACCGCGATGAGCATCCCCGCCGGATCGGCGATCGTGCGCTGGAACGCCTCGGGGTCGCCGTCGCCGCGCGGGAAGCGCACCCCGCGCTCGTCGGCGTGGTCCTTGCCGGCCCGCGCGAGCTGCGCGGTGGTGCGACCCGAGCGCTCGGCCAGCCACTCGGCGATGCCGCGGCGGTCGAAGCCGGCGACGGCGAGCCGCTCGGCGTGCTCGGGGCACAGCACGAGCCCGACCTGCGCGTGGCGGAAGATCCACGATCCGGAGCGGCCGATGGTGTCGGCGAAGTCGCCCAGCAGCTGCTCGGCGTCCTGGGTGTGCCGGTTGTCCACATACTCGCTCGTGCGCAGCAGTGTGGTGGTGACGGCATCACCCGGGGTGCCGAGCTCCTCCGCCAGCGGCGCCCAGGGGCTGTCCTCCTCGTTCTCGCCGAAGCAGATCGCCCAGCGGCCCGGGATGCCCTGCGTCGCCTGCTCGAGTTCGTGCGGCCGCACCCCGAACGCGTTGCGCACGATGAGGCCGATCGCGCGCGGGATGGTGGCGTTGGCGCGGAAGCCGGGGCCGAAGATGCCGCCCGTGCTGTTGAGGCCGAGGCGCTCGCGCACCGGCCCGTTCACGATGATCAGCGGCGCCGGCCCGCTCGTCGACTGCCAGCCGCCGCCCTTCGCGGCCCGCTCGCGCATGAGCGCGTCCCAGGCGGCGAGCACGACCGGGAAGTACTCGGGCAGGCAGCCGGCCATCGCGGCGTTGATCGCCGCCGTGCGCACGGTGACCTCGCGGTCGACCTGCGGCATGTGGCCGATGACGTCGTCGGGCCGCCGAGCCGTCTGCGCCAGGAACCGGTCGAGCAGCGGCTCGCTGACGGGAACGAGCGGCAGCCCGTCCGACCAGCCCTGGGCGTAGGCGTACTCGATCGCCTCCTGGGCGACGTCGGGATCCGGCGCGCTCACGAGGCCTGCTCCGTCAGCGTGTGCACGATCTCGGGCAGCAGCCGCCGCGCCCGCTCCCGCACCTCGTCCTCGCCGAGGGCCGCCATCGGGTGCTCGGTGGTGATCCACTCGTAGTCGGGGTCGCCCTGCACCCCGGCCATCATGCGGCCGGTGGTCGTGAACGCGTCGGTGAGGACCACCGCCGCCGGCAGCCCGGCCTTCTCGAAGGCGATGCCGTCGGCCACGGCGGCCGCGCTGCACGATCCGCAGTCGCCCACCCCGGTGATCACGACGTCGGCGGCCTCGCGGTAGCGCGCAACGATCTCGTCGTCGACGGGCACCGAGAAGCTCTGCTTCGTCTCGACGATGCTCACCTCGCGGGCCCCCGCCTCGTCGACGAGCAGCCGGCCCACCTCCTGCAGGAAGAGCATCGCGTTGTGCTTGGTGTTGTCGAGCAGTCCGACGCGCGCCCCCTCGAGCGAGCGCCGCGGCGCGAGGCCGCCGGCCGTCTTCGCCTTGACGGTGCCCGTCGGATCGAGGATCGGGTTCACCATGGGTCAGCCCTCGTGCAGGATCACGCTGCGGATGTTCTTCCCGGCGTGCAGGTCGTCGTAGGCGTCGTTGACCTGATCGAGCGTGTACGTGTTGGTGATCAGCTCCTTGATCTTCAGGTCGCCCCGGCGGTACAGGCCCAGGAGCTTGGGGATGTCGTAGAGCGGGTTGCAGTCGCCGAACAGCGCCCCGCGGATCTGCCGCTGGTAGCTGATGAGCAGGCCCGCGTGCACGTGCACGGCCTTCTCGGTGAGGTGGCCGACGGCGGTGATCGTGGTCTTGCCGCCCTTGCCCGTCATGAGCACGGCGCGGTTGACCATCTCCTCGGTCACGGCGTCGGGGGTCATGATCGCGTGGTCGGCCAACTGACCCCAGGTCTCCTCGACGATGAACTCGTGCGCCTCCTCCGGGTCGGCGAAGGCGTGCGTCGCGCCGAGCGAGAGGGCGTTGTCGCGCTTGAACTCCACGGGGTCGATGACCACGACGTTCTTCGCCCCCGCGTAGCGGGCGCCCTGCACGGCGTTGCTGCCGACGCCGCCGGCGCCGAAGATCACGACCGTGTCGCCCGGCTTCACGCCCGCCGCGTACACCGCCGAGCCCCAGCCCGTCGGCACGCCGCAGCCCACCAGCGAGGCGACCTCGAACGGGATGTCGTCGGGGATCGGCACGACGGCCCATTCCGAGACGACGGCGTACTCCGAGAACGTGCCGAGCGAGCAGAAGCCGCCGTAGTCCTCGCCGTCCTTGTGGAAGCGGTACGTGCCGTCGAGGAACATGCCCGTGCCGGCGTTGAGGCCCTTCACGCACATGTTCTGGTGCCCGAGCGAGCAGGGCCGGCAGGCGCCGCACGCCGGGATGTACGAGCACACCACCCGGTCGCCCGGCTTGACCCGGGTGACGTTCGGGCCCACCGACTCCACCCAGCCGGCGCCCTCGTGCCCGCCCACGATGGGCATGCGGACGGGGGCGTCGCCGTGGGTGATGTGATCGTCGGAGTGGCACAGGCCGCTCGCGGCGAACTTGATGCGGACCTCGTGCTCCTTCGGGTCGTCGAGCTGGAGCTCCGTGATCTCCCAGCCCGTGTGCGCCTGATGCGCCACTGCCGCGCGCGTCGTGATCGTCGCCATCGAAAGTCTCCTCAGAACCGCGGAAGCGGAGCTTCGCGCATCGAAACGGTCTTGATCTGGGTCCAGTCGAGGACCGAGTCGGCCCCCATGGTGCGACCGAACCCGCTGTTCTTGTAGCCGCCGAAGGGGCCGCCGATGACGCCGGCGCCGAGGGCGTTGTTGACGCCCACCTGCCCGGCCTGCAGGGCGCGCGACATCCGCACCGCCCGGCCGACGCTCTGGGTCCACACCGAGGCGACGAGGCCGTACTCGACGCCGTTGGCGACCTCGATCGCCTGCTGCTCGTCGTCGACCGGGATCACCGAGAGCACGGGGCCGAAGATCTCCTCCTGCGCGATGCGCATGTCGGGCGAGACGTTGTCGAACAGCGTCGGCTCCACGAACCAGCCGTCGGCGAACTCGGCGCCCTGCGGGCGGCCGCCGCCCGTGACGAGCGTCGCGCCCTGCTCCTTGCCGATGTCGATGTAGCCGCACACCCGCTCGTGCTGCTTCTCGTTGATGAGCGGGCCCATGTTCACGCGCTGGTGCCACGGGCCGACGGTGACCTTCTGCATCGCCGCGGCGAGGCGCTCCACCACCTCCTGGTGGACGCTGCGCTCCACGACCACGCGCGAGCCGGCCGCGCAGATCTGACCCGTGTTGAGGGTGATGCCGGCGGCGATCGCCGGGATCGCGGTGTCGAGGTCGGCGTCGGCGAAGATCACCTGCGGCGACTTGCCGCCCAACTCCAGGTGCAGCGGCGTGAGGTTGCGCGCACAGGCCGCCATGATGGTACGGCCGGTCTGCGGCGATCCCGTGAAGCCGATCCGGCGGATGCGCGGGTGCTCCGGGATGGCCGCGCCCGCCTCGCCGCCGTAGCCGGTGACGACGTTGATGACGCCGGCGGGGATGCCCGCCTCGAGCGCCAGCTTCGCCAGCGCCAGCGGCGTGAGCGGGGCGTCCTCGGCGGGCTTGATCACGATGGTGTTTCCCGCCGCGATCGCCGCGGCCACCTCGGTGGCGAACATCGGCCCCGGGGCGTTCCACGGGATGATCGCGCCGACCACGCCGTACGGCTCGCGCAGCGTGTAGCCGACGGTGTCGGGCGAGTAGGTGGGCAGCGACACGCCCTGCACCTTGTCGGCCTGGCCGGCGATGAAGCGCACCTGGCCGCCGACGCCGTAGGGCCCCCAGCTGGGGCGGCCCACCTCCTGCGACTCGAGGCTGTCGAGCGCGACGCCGTTGGCGTCGATGAGGTCGGCCCAGCGGAACAGCAGGCCGGCGCGGGCGGTGGCGTTGAGGTCGCGCCACGCGGGGAACGCGCGCTCGCCGGCCTGGACGGCGGCCTCGACGTCGGCGGCGTCGCTGCGGGGGACGCGGGCGATGATCTCACGGTTGGCGGGGTTGCGGACCTCGATGGTCTCGCCGGTGTGCGACGGCACCCATTCGCCGCCGATGAGCTGCGAGCCGTCGACGACGAGGCTCTGGACGTCCGCGGGGGCGGACTCGCTGATGATGGTCATTTCGACAACGTCCTTCGCTGGTTGATCGGTGTCAGTGCTCGAGCAGGACGACGCCGCGGATGTTCTTGCCGTCCAACATGTCCTGGTAGCCCTCGTTGACGGTCTCGAGCCGGTAGGTGTTCGTGACGAGCTCGTCGAGCTTGAGGTGGCCGTTCTTGTACATGCTCAGCAGCCGCGGCACGTCGAACAGCGGGTTGCAGCCGCCGAAGATCGCGCCCTGGATGCGGCGCTGGAAGCCGATCAGCATGCCCGGGTTCTCCTCGATCCAGCCGTTGCCGACGGCGGTGATCGTGACCTGACCGCACTTGCCGACGATGTTGATCGCGTTGTGGATCACCTCGTCGTGCAGCGCGGAGACGGTGATGATCGCGTGGTCGGCCAGCTCGCCCCACGTGGCGTCGACGATGAACGCGTGCGCCTCCTCGGCCGTCGCGAACGCGTGGGTGGCGCCGAAGTGCTCGAGCGCCATCGTGCGCTTGAACTCCACGGGGTCGACGACCACGACGCGCTGCGCCCCGGCCAGCGACGCGCCCTGCACGGCGTTGCTGCCGACGCCGCCGGCGCCGTAGATGACGACGGTCTCGCCGGCCCGCACGCCCGCGGCGTGCACCGCGGTGCCCCAGCCGGTCGGCACGGCGCAGCCGACGAGGCAGGCGACCTCGAAGGGGATGTCGTCGGGGATCGGGACCACCGAGTACTCCGAGACGACCGTGTACTGCGAGAAGGTGCCGAGCACGCACAGCCCGCCGAAGTCCTCGCCGTCCTTGTGGAAGCGGAAGGTGCCGTCGGGGAACTCGCCCGTGGCGGCGTTCTTGCCGGCGTCGCAGAGGTTCTGGTGGCCCGTGGAGCAGTAGCGGCACTTGCCGCAGGCCGGGATGAATGAGAACACGACGTGGTCGCCGAGCTTGGCGCGCGTGACGCCCGGACCCACCGCGTCGACGATGCCGGCGCCCTCGTGTCCGCCGACGACGGGCATGCGCATGGGCGCGTCGCCCTTCTGGATGTGATCGTCGGAGTGGCACATGCCGGCGGCGATCACCTTCACGCGGATCTCGTTCGGGCCCGGCGGGTCGAGCTCGAGCTCGGTCACCTCCCACGGCTCACCCGGCCCCCGGCACACGGCGGCGCGCGTGGTGATCGCCGTCACCGGCGGCGCGGCGGTTTCGAGGGCTTCTGCGGTGATGCTCATGTGATGTCTCCCGTCGACCTCGGCGACGGGCGCTCTCGCGGACGACCTCGTCCGCGGCTGCTCCGTCGCGTGCTGTGTCTACGGTGCGACCGGATCCGGCGGCCGCACACGCGTCTTCTGCCTCCCGGAAGACAAGTTGGGCGGCCCCGCCGGCGCACGGTCTCATGCCCTCATGAGAGATCTGGCATCGAGCGTCGTCGTCATCACCGGGGGAACGAGCGGCATCGGCCGCGGGATCGCGCGGGCCTTCGCGCGGCGCGGCGCCGACGTCGTCGTCACGGGCCGCCGCGCGGAGCATCTCGACGAGACCCGGCGGGAGTTCGCCGACGCGGGGCTCGCCGTCGACGCCCGCCAGGTGGACGTGACCGACCGCGACGCCATGCTCGCCCTGGCCGACGACGTCGAGCGCGCGCACGGCCGCGTGGACGTGCTCGTCAACAACGCCGGCCTCGGGCTCACCGGGCCCGTGGCCACGGCGACCCCCGCCGACTGGGACTGGCTCATCGATGTGAACATCCGCGGGGTGGGCAACGGCATCCTCGCGTTCCTGCCGAAGATCCGCGCGCACGGCGAGGGCGGCCACATCGTCAACACGGCGTCGATGGGCGGGCTCATGCCGATCGTGGCGGGGCTGTACTCCATGACCAAGGCGGCCGTGATCGCGCTGAGCGAGGCGATGCACATCGAGCTCGCCCCCGACGGCATCGGGGTCTCGGCCTACTGCCCCGGCCCCGTGCACAGCAACATCGGCGCCGGCGCGGCCCATCGGCCGGAGAAGTACGGCGCGTCCGGCTACCCCGCGCCCGATCCCTCGCGCCCGGGCTTCGACCGCGAGCAGCCCTACCAGTCGGCCGAGGAGGCGGGCGAGCGCGTGGTGGAGGGCGTGCGGCGCGGGGACATGTTCATCCTCACGCACCCCGAGTTCAAGGCCGGGCTGATCGATCGTCACCGCACCATCGAGCAGGCGTTCCCCGACGAGCCGATCGACGAGCGCCGCGCCGCCGCGATCCCCTTCCTCACGGCCTCGCCGGTCTACGAGGAGCGCCACCGCAACCCACCCCCGACCTGGCGCGCCTGAGTCCGGGGGTCTCGGCCGGTGAGCCGTGATGCCTACGGCTCATCACGAGCGATGACCACCCGGGCTCGTCGACCGAGCGAAGCGAGCGGAGACGGCTCGAGCGAGGAGCGAAGCGACGAGTCGAGAGCGGGGGCCTCACCCCCTTGGTCTCGACTCCGCGCTTCGCGCTGCGCTCGACCCGTCTCCGCTCCGCGGCGGCGCCGCTCCGGTCGACGAGCCGTGATGCCTACGGCTCATCACGAGCGAGAGCCCCACGGGCTCGTCGACCGAGCGAAGCGAGCGGAGACGGCTCGAGCGAGGAGCAAAGCGACGAGTCGAGAGCGCGCCTGAACCTCTTGGTCTCGACTCCGCGCCTTCGGCGCTGCGCTCGACCCGTCTCCGCTCCGCGGCTGCGCCGCTCCGGTCGACGAGCCGTGATGCCTGCGGCTCATCACGAGCGAGAACCCCACGGGCTCGTCGAGCGACCGAAGGGAGCCGAGACGGCTCGAGCGAGCGCAGCGAGTCGAGAGCTCCGGGCCCAAGCCTCGATCAGTGGCCGGATCGGGCCTGTTTCTCTGCGAGGGTGGGGACGTCGACGGGGTAGTTCATCTGGATGCGCTCGGGGTCGACGCCGACCATGGGCGCGAGCATGCGCTTCATGAGGTCCTTGGGTACGAGGCACTCGGCGCAGGCCTCGGGGCCGGCGGTGATCGTCACGACCGCCGCGTCGGCGTCGCGCTCCACGCTCAGGTGATAGTCGTCGGCCGCCAGGGTCTTCTGCAGATCCGCCAGCTGCGTCTCGTCGATCGGCATGGCCCCTCCTTCGGGTCGCTCCGCGCGGTGGCCGCGCGTGTGGCGAGGCTAGTCCGCCCGGGCGCCGCGGCGGGCGGCCGCTTCCGTGGGGCGGAATGCGGCCGCACGGACGTAGGGGGCGAGCGCGCGAAGCGATCCGCTGCGGATCGCGCCCCACCACACCCCGGCGCCGTACGCGAGATCGTCGAGGCGCCGCAGCACGAGGAAGCGCAGCGGATCGAGCCGCGGACGCAACCGCGCGTACTCGACCGCCGCGTCCGCCACCGCCGCCACCGCCACGAGCCGTCGCGCCCGGCGCGACACCAGCGCCGCGACCGCGAACGCGGGCCACCAGTGGCGCACCACGAGGGCCGACCCCTGCGTCAGCGCCGCCGAGGCGCCCTGCGCGGTGAGCCGGGCGGCGAGCGGCCCGGGCCGCGCGGTCGCGCCGACCCGCCGGGCCGTGCGCACGCCCGCCCACGCCGCCGCGGCGGCCGCCACCGGCAGCGACCACCGGCGCTGCGCCGCCACCGCCGCCAGCAGCACGGCCGCCCAGGGCGCGAGCACCGCCGGCGCCGCGAGCGGCCCGTGCCGACGCTCCAGGTCGGCCGCTCCCGTGCCGTAGACGAACTTGCGGCCGAGCCAGGCCCGGGCCGCGGCGCGGTGCTCGTGGGCGACCTCGGCGAGCGGCTCGTAGCGGACGCGCCACCCGCGTTCGGCGAGGCGCCACACGAGGTCGACGTCCTCGGCCACGCGCATCCCCCGCCCGAAGCCGTCACCGATGGCCGAGACCCGCGCCAGCACGCACGTCGTCGACACCCACGACAGCGGGGAGTGCGGCCGCACCAGGCCGCCGTCGCCGCCGTGATCCAGCGACGAGCGCGCCTGCTCGTAGCGCAGCACGGCGTTCGGCCGCGGCCGCGGCAGCCCCACCACGCGCGGCGCGGCGAGCGCGAGGCGCGGGTCGGCGAAGTGCGCCAGCAGCAGGCGCACGGCCCCGGGCCGCAGCACCACGTCGCTGTCGGCGAAGAGCACGAACGGCGTGCGCACGCGCGCCAGCCCGGCGTTGCGGGCGTCGGCGGGGCCGCGGTTGCGCGGCAGCACCACGATCTCGGCGCCGCGAGCGTCGGCCGCCGCGCGGATCGCGGCCGCGTCGGCGGGCACGGAGCCGTCGTCGACGACGATCACCGGCACGTCGCCGAGGTCGGCGCGCACGCTGTCGAGCAGGCGGCCCAGCTGGCGCGAGCGGCCGAAGGCGGGCACGACCACCGTCACCTCGCGCGCGTCGCCGGGCGGCAGCGAGCGCGGGTCGGGATCGGCCTGCCCGGCCTCGACGAGCCGGGCGGCGAACGCGCGCGTGCGGTCGTCGCGCACGGTCACCGCGCGCCCGACGAGCAGCTCGCGGGCCGCGGGGGCCAGCCGCGAGACCCGGGCGGGCGATCCGCCGACGAGCACGGCGCCGCCGTCGGTGATCCGGGTGCGGCGCGCGAGGCGCACGATCGCGCCGTCGGGCAGCGCGCGGCGCGCGTCGTCGACGGGCGCCGTCATCGGGCGGCCGCCTCGGCCGCGACCCGCTCCCGCGCGCGGGCGATCATCTCGCCCAGCAGGCGGGCGCCCTCCTCGGCCGTGGCCCCGGCGGGATCGCCCAGCACGCCCGAGCGCGAGACCGCGGCGACGCCGCCCGCGCGCAGCCGCGGCAGCAGCTCGCCGATCGGCTCGCTCGCGCCCGCCACCGCCCGATCAAGGCGCACGTGCTCGGGCGCGAGGTGGAGCAGGATCGAGGTCTCCGTGCGGCCGGCGTGGGCGTCGGGCGCCGACTCGGCGGCCGGGGCGCAGGGCGTCCACGCGACCGCGCGGGCCTCGTCGCGCAGGGTGGCGACCGCGGCCGTCACCGCCTCGAGGTTGCCGCCGTGCCCGTTGACGAACACGATCGCCCCGGCCCACGACGAGGCCGACCGTCCGTACTCCACGAGCAGCGCGCGCAGCGCGTCGGTGCCGATCGAGACGGTGCCGGCGAAGTCCTGGTGCTCGCCCGACGCGCCGTACGCCACGGCCGGGGCGACGACCGCCCCGCCCGGCAGGGCTCGCGCGAGCCCCTCGGCCACGGCGCGCGCGATGCGGGTGTCGGTGTCGAGCGGCAGGTGCGGGCCGTGCTGCTCGAGCGACCCGACGGGCACGAGCAGCAGCGGCCGATCGACCTCGGGCCACGAGCGCTCGGCGAGCATCGCAGACGTCGTCGTCATGCCCTCGAGCATGTCACGTCACGGGCGCGCGCGGCGTCCCCCGCCGGCCCGCGCGGGCGTCACCACGACTCCTGCATGATGCGCGGCGCGCGCGGCACGTGCACCGTCATCGGCGTGAGGGCGAGCACCTCGTCGACCGTGAACCCGGCCGCGATCTCCTCGAGCACGAAGCCGGGCTGCGCCGCCTCGCGATCGCGCCGCAGCAGGGCGAGGTCGGTGACGACGGCGTCGACGCACCCGGGCGCCGTGATCGGGTACTCGGCCCGCTCGACGAGCTTGGGCCGGCCCTTGCTGTCGACGTGCTCCATCGTGACGATGACGGAACGGGCCCCGACGGCGAGGTCCATCGCCCCACCGATCCCGCCGCCGGGGCGGCCCGGTTGCGCCCAGTTGGCCAGGTCTCCCGCCGCGTCCACCTGGTAGGCGCCCAGCACGACGGCGTCGAGGCGATGGCCGCGCGCGATCTCGAACGACGTCACCGAGTCGAAGAAGCTCGCGCCAGGCGCCAGGTCGATGAAGTTGCCGCCCGCGTCGTGCATGTCGGGGTCGGCGTCCTCGAGCGGCACGAGGCCGCCGTAGCCGAGGATGCCGTTCTCGGCGTGCAGCGTGACGCCCCGGTCGGCGATCCACTCCGCGATGTGGTTGGGAAGGCCGGCGCCGAGGTTCACGATCGCGCCGTCGGGCAGCAGCGCGGCGGCGCGCCGCCCGATCTCGGATCGGCTCAGCGCCGGCTTGCCGCCGTACTCGCGCCGGCTGTCGCCGCCCCGCGCCGAGCGACTGGGCGTCTTCTTGGGGTCGACGCGGATGGTCGAGCGCACCACGCGCGAGATCCACAGGCCCGGCAGGTCGATGTCGTCGGGGGCGAGCTCGCCCACCTCGACGATCTCCTCCACCTCGACGATCGCCACCCGCGCGGCCTTGGCGAAGCTGTCGTTGAAGTTGCGGCTGCCGCCGCGGAACTGCACGTTGCCGGCCGTGTCGGCGCGGTAGGCGCGCAGCAGGGCGAAGTCGGTGGTGATGCCCCGCTCGAGCACGAAGGTGTGCCCGTCGAACTCGCCGGCGGGCTTGCCCTCGGCCACGGCCGTGCCCACGCCGACGGGGGTGTAGAACGCAGGGATCCCGGCACCGCCGGCCCGCATCCGCTCCACGAGCGTGCCCTGCGGCACCACCTCGAACTCGATCTCGCCGGCCATGATCTGCTCCTCGGCCGCCGTGATGGGGCCGGGCCGGGCCGAGAAGCTCGCCACGAGGCGCGAGATCTGGTGGTTCTCGGCCAGCAGCTGCGCGGTGGGGTGCCCCGACGCGCCGAGGCCGTTGCAGTAGACGGTCAGGCCCCGCGCGCCGTGGTCGCGCAGCGCCACGATGAGGGTCGACGGGAAGGAGTGCGAGATCCCGAAGCCGGAGATCGCCACGCTGGCGCCGTCGGGGATGTCGGCGACCGCCTCGTCCGCCGACGCGTAGACCTTGCTCATGACTCCTCCTTCGCCGGGGTCGAGCCGGCGGCGCCGCTGTTGCCCTTCATCGCGAACCCGCCGCCGTCCACCGCGAGCACCTGGCCCGAGACCCAGCGCGCCCGATCGGAGAGCAGGAAGAACGCGGCCTGCGCGATGTCCCACACGGTGCCCTCGGTCTGCAGCGCCACGTTGCGCCGGCGCACCTCGCGCTGTTCCTCGCTCATGCCGCGCGCGGCGAACGCGCCCCAGATCATGCCCACCCGCACGCCGTTGACGCGCACGCCGCGGGGCGCGAACGTGGCGGCGGCGGTGACGGTGAGCTTCTCGAGCGCCGTCTTGGCGATCGTGTACGGCATCGCCGGCCCGCGCCCCTCCGTCGCGCCCGACGAGATGGTCACGATCGACCCGCCGGGGCGCAGGTGCGGCTGCGCGAACTTGATGATGCGCCAGGCCGACAGGAAGTTGAGCTGCATCACCCGATCGAACTCGTCGTCGTCGACCTCGAACGCCGGCACCGCTCCCCCGCCGCCGATCGAGTCGGCCACGAGGTCGAGGCCGCCGAAGCGCTCGACGACGGCGTCGACGCAGGCCTGCACCGACGGGGAGTCGGTGACGTCGGCCGGAAACCACTCGGCCTCGCCGCCGGCGTCGCGGATCGCCGCGACGGCCCGCTCCCCCGCCTCGCGATCCCGATCGACCACCGCGACGCGCGCTCCGGCGAGCGCGCACAGCCAGGCGATCGAGAACCCGACGCCGCCGAGCGGTCCGCTCAGCCCGCCGCCCGCCACGAGCGCCACCTTGCCGCCCATGTCCGGCCCCGCGGCATCCGACAGCGCATCCGCCGTGGTCTGCGCCGCCCAATCGTCCTGCGTGCTCATCACACCCCCGTCACCGTTGACTCGTCCTCCCAGGATGGGCGGGCCCGGCTCACGCGCCGAGCCCGATTCCACGACGCGGAAGGTGCGGGGTGCTCAGGCTCCCTGCGCCGCGGCGGCGGTGACGTCGTCGGGCTGCTGCTCGGCGGCCACGGGGCGCGGGGGCTTGCGCGGCGACCGCCGCGGGCGTGACGGGCCGCCCTCGCCGAGGGTGAGGAAGAAGCCCTCCGGCACGACGAAGTCGGCGCGGTCGAGCTCGCGGATCGACGCCTTGCCGAGGCCGAGCACGGCGGAGTCGAGCCCGCCGCGCAGGATGTCGAGCACGTTCTCCACGCCCGCCTGCCCGTTCGCGGCCAGGCCCCACAGGTAGGCGCGCCCGATCATGACCGCCTTCGCGCCGAACGCGAGCGCCTTGGCCACGTCGCTGCCGCGGCGCACACCGCCGTCGAGCACGACCTCCACCTGCGACCCGACGGCGTCGGCGATGCCGGGGAGCACCCGGATCGTCGCGGGCGTCGTGTCGAGGTTGTTGCCGCCGTGGTTGGACACCGAGATCGCCGTGACCCCCGCGTCGACCGCGCGCTTGGCGTCGTCGATCCGCGTGATGCCCTTGAGCATGAACGGGCCGCCCCACTGCTCGCGCAGCCACGCGATGTCCTCCCACGTGGGCGGAGGCGTGGTCATCCACTCGTAGTAGGCGCCGAAGAACGTCGGGGCCTCGCCGCCGGGGGGCTGCAGGTTGGGCGCCGACAGGTCGGGCACGCTCAGCGTCTTGAGGTAGTCGGCGAGCCACCCGGGCCGCGTCAGGGCCTGCGGCGCGAAGCGCAGCGCGGCCTTCAGCGTGAGCCGCTCGGGGATCCACGGGCTGCCCCAGTCGCGTCCGTTCGAGAACGACCAGTCCAGCGTGGAGATGAGCCCCTTCGCGCCCGCCGCCCGCGCCCGCTCCATGCGCTGCAGCATGGCGTCGCGCGATCCCGACCAGTACATCTGGAACAGCGTGTTCGGGTTGGCCGCGGCGACCTCTTCGACGGGCTTGGACGCGAACGAGCTGAGCCCCATGATCGTGCCGCGGTTCGCGGCCGCGCGCGCCACCGCCACCTCGCCCTCCGGATGCACGGCCTGCACGCCCGTGGGCGAGATGAGCACGGGGAACGAGATCGGGATGCCCATCACCGTGGTGGACAGATCGCGCTCAGCCTGGTGCCCGGCGATGTGGGGCGCGACGCCGAGCTGCGCGAACGCGTCCTGATTCTGCTCGATCGTCACGCCCTTCTCGCTGCCCGCGATGAGCGCCCCGTACACGGACTTCGGCAGCCTGCGCCGGGCGCGCCGCTGCGCCTCGGCCACCGTCTCGAACCATCCGCCAGCCATATGCCTTCTCCTCTCGGCGTCGTTGCCGATCGATTTCTTCGCGATGCTAGTGGCACTGGGTGCCAATAACCAGGGGTCTTCCGCGCCGCGGCACGGCTCACCGGCCGAACAGCGCCGCGAGCGCCGGCGCCACGTCGCGGTGCCCGCGCACGACGCGCAGCCGGCCGCGGCCGAGCGCGGCCAGCTCGCGTCCGAGGTCGACATCCTTCTCGCCGTCCGCGTCGAGCAGCACGTCCAGGCGCGGCAGCCGCGCGGCCACCGGTCGCGGGTCCGGCCCCGCGTTGTGCACGCAGTCCGACAGCAGCAGCACGCGCGCGTCGCGCACCGGCACGCGGGCGAGCTCGCGCGCGGCGACCTCGAGCGGGAAGGCGATGTTCGTCAGGCCGCGCGCCGGGATCCGCAGCACGCGGTCCAGCACCTCGCCGGGGCGCACCGGCTCGCCGAGCGGATGGACGATGGCCGCGTCCGACCAGAACGCGATCACCGTGAGCGCGTCGTCGGCGAGCTCGGCGGCGAGCGCGCCCACGGCGGCGGCGGCCGTGCGCACGCGCTCCCCGCGCATCGACCCCGACACGTCCAGCAGCAGCGCGACCGAGCGGCGCGTGCGCGTCCGCTCGCGCACGACGATGTCCTCGTCCTCCGGCACGGGCCGCTCGGCCAGGATCTCGAGGGTCCGGTCCAGGTCGATCTCGTCGGATCCCCCTCGGTACGGCGCGCTGGCGAGGCGCCCGGCCCCGCGGCGCCCGGTCGGGTCGGCGCGCGGCCGCGGCAGCGCCAGGCGCGCGGCGATCCGCGCCGCCCGCTCCCGCACGGCCGACTCGGCCTCGGCGTCGGCGTCGGGCGCCACGAGCTCGGCCGCATCGTCGGTGAACTCGCGGCCCCCGCGGCCCGGCCGCTGCGGACCGCCGGCCCCGGATCGGCCGCCCGCGATGCGCAGCACGACGCCCCCGCCGCTGCCGCCGGCCTGGTAGAGGCGCGGCGCCTCGTCGAGCTGCTTGGGCCGCCGCCGCAGCGGGCGCCGCCCCTCGCGCCGCAGGGGCGTGTCGGCCTCGATGTCCCTTCAGCCGGGCGCCGCCGCGCGCGGCTCGAGCACGAAGCGGTCCTCCCAGATCTCGCGCAGCACGGCCTCCGGCGTGGTCTCGGCGGCCTCGTCCACGTGGATGCGCCCCGACAGCGACACGATCATCGCGTCGAGCATCAGCCCGGGGTAGCGCTCGTCGTCGGGCTCCGCCACGCCCCGCAGCCGCGCGAGCTGCGCGGCGACGAGGACGCAGTCGATCGCGCCGCGCACGCTCGATCCCTGCCGCACGTCCGGGTGCCGGCGCGTCGCGCGCGTGACGGCCACCGCATCGGCCGTCATCCTCTCGCCGAGCGGCCCGCGCTCCCCCGAGCGCAGCGCCACGATGCGCTCCTCGGCGTCGGCGTCCTGGTAGCCGATCGCGAGCCGGTTGAGCCGGTCGTGCACGCTCGTCGACAGGCGCGTGGTGCCCACGTTGTCGTACGGGTTCATCGACGCGATGACGCGGAAGGTCGGCCGCGCCTCGATCCGTCCGACCCGCGGCACGGTGATCGCGCGATCGGCCATGGCGGTCAGCAGCGTGTTGAGGGTGTCGTCGGGCGCGCGGTTGAACTCCTCGATGTAGAGGAAGCCGCCCACGCGCATCGCCTCCACGAGCGGGCCGGCGACGAAGTTGTCGGCGCTGTAGTCCTCACGCAGCACCCGCGCCGGATTGTGGTGCCCCACGAGCTTGGCGGGCGTGAGGTCGGCGTTGCCCTCGACGAACAGCAGCGGCACGCCCCACTCCGCGGTGATCGCCGTGAGGATCGTCGTCTTGCTCGTGCCGGGCGGCCCCTCCAGCACGATGTCGCGCCCCGCCGCGACGGCCGCGAGCGTGAGCTCCAGCTCGCGCTCGCGGCCGACGAGGTGAGAGGCGATCCGCTCGCGGGCGTCCGCCAGCGCTCGTTCCGTCTCCCCCTGCAGCGCGGTCACTTGATGGCCGCCCCCGCATCCACCGGCAGCGTGACCCCCGTGATGTACCGCGCCTCGTCCGAGGCGAGGAACAGCAGCGCATTCGAGATGTCCACCGCCTCGACCCACGGGATCGGCAGCGCGTTCATCCGCGTGGCGGCCTCCGCGAAGTCGTCCTTGGTCGGGTGGTCGAGGTCCGGGCGGAACAGGCGGTAGATCGCGTCGTTCTGCACCATGTCGGTGTCGACCGTGGTGGGGTGGATGCTGTTGACCCGGATGTGCTCGGGCGCCAGCTCGAGCGCGAGGGTGCGCATGAGCCCGACGACGCCGTGCTTGGCGGCGACGTAGTGCGAGATGTTCTCGTACGGGAACAGGCCCGCGTCGGAGCTCGTGAGGATCATCGACCCGCCCCGGCCTCCCGCCCGGATGTGCGGGATCGCGGCCTTGCACGTGCGCCACACGCCCGTGAGGTTGATCTCCTGCATGTTGACGAACTGCTCGTCCGGGATGTCCTCGCTGCGGTTCGGAGCCCCGGAGATGCCCGCGTTGGCCGACACGATGTCCAGGCGCCCCAGCTCGGCGACGCCCTTCTCGACCACCGCCTGCACCTGCGCGAAGTCGCGCACGTCGGCCTTCTCGGCCACGATCCGCCGATCCAGCGCCTCGACCTGGCGCACCGTCTCGGCGAGGTCCTCCTCGGTGGCCGGGTCGTACGGCACCTCGGGGATGGCCTCGCAGATGTCGAACGCGATGATGTCCGCGCCCTCCTGCGCGAGCCGGATCGCATGCGACCGCCCCTGCCCGCGCGCCGCGCCGCTGATCAGCGCGACCTTTCCTTCGACACGCCCCATTGCGTGCTCCTTTCGTTCCCGCGGCCGCCGATCGGCGGTCGCGCCCTTCCGCACCGCGGTCGCGGTGCGCGTCGTTTCAGTGCACCGCCGCCGCGCCGTCCACGGGGATCTGCCCGCCCGAGACGTAGTACGCCTGGTCCGAGGCGAGCCAGGCGACCGCGTTGGAGACGTGGATCGGCTCGATCCAGGCCTTGCCGAACGGGTTGAGGCCGGCGAAGGCGGGCTCCGCGTCCTCGGCCGTCGGCTCGGCCAGATCGGGCCGGAACAGCCGGTACGTCGCCTCGTTCTTCACCATGGGGGTGTCGATCGAGTTCGGGTGGATGGTGTTGACGCGGATCCCGTGCGGGCCGAGTTCGTTGGCGAGCACCTTCATGAGCCCGACGACGGCGTGCTTGGTCGTCGTGTAGGCGGCGACGTTGGCCAGGCCCTTGAAGCCGGCCAGCGACGAGATGATGATCACCGAGCCGCCCGCGCCGGCCGCGATGAGGTGCTCGGCCGACGCCTTGTACGTGTGCCACACGCCGGTGACGTTGATGTCCATGAGCTCCTGCCACGCCTGCTCCGACACCCGGTGCGTCTCGTCGCCGAACGTGAAGATGCCCGCGTTGGCCACGACCACGTTGAGCCGGCCCAGCTGCGCCACGCCGTCGTCCACGGCCCGCGTGAGCGCGTCGATGTCGCGCACGTCGGCGCGCGACGCGACGATCCGCCGATCCAGCGCCTCGACGTGGCGCACCGTCTCGGCGAAGTCCTCCTCGGTGGCGGGCGGATAGAACGGCGCCACCGACTCCACGCCCTGCACGAAGTCCACGGCGATGATGTCGGCGCCCTCCTGCGCCAGTCGCACCGCGTGCGAGCGTCCCTGCCCGCGCGCGGCTCCGGTGATCAGCGCGACCTTGCCCTCCAGCTGCCCCATCGGGGTGTCTCCCTTCTCGTGTGACTCGATGCGCGCCGCGGCGATGCGGCGTCGCTCGGAAACGCGAAAGGGCGCCGCACAGGCGGCGCCCTTTCGTCATCGGCTCGGTCCCTCCGTCCGGCCGTCGCTCCTTCCGGCGTCCGGGTCGGCGGCGACCCGCGCGACCCGTCCCGTCAAGCGCGCGGGGGCGAACCCCGCGATCGGGCTCTCGTTGCACGCCGACACGGGCGGCGCGGCGACGTCCTCCCGGCGCCGCGACAGCGTGACGCGCACCGGCCCCATCCCGCTCGGGGCGGTGCCCCGCGCCGGCGGCGCCGTGCGATGCGAGTGGTCGCCGCTGGGCTTGGGCTTGTCGCCCTTGCGCTCCTCGAGCGCCGCGGCGCCGTAGCCCTGCACGCACTCCGGGTCGGGCCCGTCGAGCGGCAGCCCGGTGAAGAACTTCGCCGCCATGCAGCCGCCCTTGCAGGAGTCGAAGAACTGGCACGACGAGCACGCCCCGCCCGACTGCGGCGCCCGGAGCCGCTGGAACAGCTCCGAGGTCTGCCACACGCCCTGGAATCCGCCGGGGGCGCGCACGTTCCCGGCCAGGAACTCGTCGTGGATCGCGAACGGGCAGGCGTAGACGTCGCCGACCGGGTCGATGAGGCAGACCACGCGGCCCGCGCCGCACAGGTTGAGCCCCTCGAGCTGCTGCCCGAAGGCGGAGAGGTGGAAGAACGAGTCGCCCGTGAGCACCTCGCCGTCGTGCGCCACGAGCCAGTCGTACAGCTCGCGCTGCTGCTCGGGCAGCGGGTGCAGCTCGTCCCACACGTCGACGGCGCGGCCCGACGGCCGCAGCCGCGTGAGCCGCAGCTGGGCGCCGTAGCGGTCGGCGATCGCCTTGAACTCGTCGAGCTGCGGGATGTTCTGGCGGGTGCACACCACCGAGAGCTTGAAGTTCTTCATGCCGGCGGCCTGCAGGTTGGCCATCGCCTGCAGCGCCATCTCGTAGGAGCGGGGCCCGCGGATCCAGTCGTTGACCTCCGCGGTGGCGCCGTCGAGCGAGATCTGCACGTCGACGTAGTCGTTGGCCGCGAGCTTCGCGGCCACCTCCGGAGTGATCTTGACGCCGTTCGTCGAGAACTTCACGCCCACGTGGTGGGCGGTGGCGTAGTCGACGAGCTCCCAGAAGTCGCTGCGCACCGTCGGCTCGCCGCCGCCGATGTTCACGTAGAACACCTGCATGCGCTCGAGCTCGTCGATGATCTCCTTGCACTCCTCGGTCGTGAGCTCGCGCGGGTCACGCCGGCCGGAGCTCGACAGGCAGTGCACGCACGAGAGGTTGCACGCGTAGGTGAGTTCCCAGGTCAGGCAGATGGGGGCGTCCAGCCCCAACTCGAAGTGATCGACCAAGCGCTTCGGCCGCGGCGGCACGAAGGCTGTCGGTGCGTCGATGAGGGTCATGCGTCACGCTCCACGATCATGTGCGAGGCCGCCAGCGTGCGCACCGCGCCGACGTACGGCTCGGCGGAGGCGGCCGGGACGCCGGCGGCCGCGATCGCTGCCCGCGCGCTGGTGTGATCACCCAGCGAGCGGACCACGTCGAGCAGCGTGCGGTCCTTGAGGAACGACAGCTTGCGCGTGCCGAAGTGGTACAGCAGCGCCCCGAAGGGCTCCGGGCGCACGGCGACCTGCGGATGCAGACGCCAGGCCCGGTCGGCGTCGAAGTCGGTCATGGATCAGTAGACGCCGCACATGCCGTCGATCGAGACCTCTTCCACGAGGGAGTCGCTCTCGATCGGCGACGCGAGCTGCTCGTCGTCGCGGGGCGTCTGGCGGGCCGGGATGGATACAGTCATCATGGTTCTCCTCTTCCGCCGCCTCCATTGGCGGCTGGTCTTCGCCCTCGTCGGCGGGATCCATTGCGTCCGTCGATGACGACGGTTACTGTGACGGCGATGCTAATGGCACTCGGTGCCGTAAGGGAAGAGGGTCTTTCATGACGCCGGACGTCGCGGTCGCTGCCCGGCCCGGACGCGCGCCCGTGACGAGCGCCGCCGAGCTCGGTCGGGTCGGCCTCGAGCTCATCCTCGATCGGGGCTTCGATGCCGTCACCGTCGACGACATCGCGGCCGCCGCCGGCATCGGGCGGCGCACCTTCTTCCGCTACTTCTCGTCCAAGAACGACCTGCCGTGGGGCGACTTCAACGCCCTGCTGACCCGGATGCGGGCCCACCTCGCCGAGGTGCCCCGCAGCGTCCCGCTCGCCGAGGCGCTGCGCGACGCCGTCGTCGAGTTCAACCGCTTCCCCGACGACGAGATGCCGCAGCACCGCAAGCGCATGGCGGTGCTGCTCGAGACGCCCACGCTCGTGGCCCACTCCGCGCTGCGCTACGAGGAGTGGCGGCGCGTGGTGGCCGAGTTCGCGGCCGATCGGCTGGGCATCGCGCCCACGTCGCTCGTCGCCAACGCCACCGGCCGCGCGTGCCTGGCGATCACCCTGGCGGCCTACGAGCACTGGCTGCGCGACGAGGACGCGGTGCTCACCGACCTCATCCGCGAGGGGTTCGTCGAGCTGGCGCGCGTGTTCGGCGCCCCGGAGTATGGGGGCGCCGAGAGATGAGGCCCGGCGGCGCGTGGGACGTGGTGATCGTCGGCGGCGGATCCGCCGGCTCGGTCCTCGCCGCGCGCCTGAGCGAGCAGCCCGACCGCCGGGTGCTCCTGCTCGAGGCCGGCGCCGCGCCCCGGCGCGTGGCCGACTTCCCCGCCGTCACCCGCGACGGCGCGACCGTGGCGGGGTCCGTGCCCGGACACGAGGCGAGCTGGACGTTCCGCACCGAGCTCGCGCCCGGCCGCGACTACGACCTCGTGCGGGGCCGGATCCTCGGCGGCTCGAGCGCCGTCAACGGCGGCTACTTCGTGCGCCCCCGACCCACCGACCTCGCGCGCTGGGCCGAGGCGGGCGGGGACGCCTGGTCGTACGAGCGGGCGCTGCCCGCCCTGCGCGCGCTGGAGACCGACCTCGACCACGGCGCCACGGCGATCCACGGCGGCTCCGGCCCGATGCCGGTGCGCCGCGCGGGCGGCGATCACCCCGTCGCGCGGGCGTTCACGGCGGCGGCGCTCGGCACGGGGTATCCGGCCGAGCCCGACAAGAACGCCCCCGGCCCCGCCGGCGTCGGCCCCGTTCCGCAGAACGTCATCGCCGGCGTGCGCCGCAACGCCGCCATGCAGTACCTGCTGCCGGTGCTCGATCGCCCGAACCTCGAGATCCGCGGCGGGGCCGTGGCGCAGCGCATCCGCTTCGCCGGCACGCGTGCGATCGGGGTGGAGCTGGCCGGCGGAGAGGTCGCCTGGGGCGACGAGATCGTGCTGTGCGCGGGGTCGATCGCGAGCCCGCACCTGCTCCTCCTCTCCGGCATCGGTCCGGCCGACGAGCTGGCCCGCCACGGCATCCGGCCCGTCGCCGATCTGCCGGGCGTCGGCCGGGACTTCACCGATCACCCCGACCTCACGATCGCCTGGCACGCGCGCGAGGAGGCCCTGCCCGGCGCGCCGCTCGACGGCGGCGCGTTCGCGGTCGCGCTGAACCTGTCGGCCGATCAGGGCGTGTCGGGCGACCTGGAGCTGCTCGTCGGGCTGCGCCCGCTCGACGAGCTGCTGCCCGGCCTCGGCATGCCGCGGCACATGCCCGTGATCCTCGGGCTGCAGTCCGAGCACGCCCGCGGCCGCCTCGCGCTCGCCTCGGCCGACCCCGCCGCGGCGCCGGTCATCGCGCACCACTACCTGTCCACGGCGCACGATCGCGCCCTGGCCCGCGAGGGCCTGCGCGTCGGCGCCGATCTGCTGCGGCGCCCGGAGTTCGCCGGCGTCTTCGCCGGCCTGGCCGAGCTCGACGACGACACCCTGCGCTCCGACCGCGCGCTCGACGCGTGGGCGCTCGCGCACCTCGGCACGGCGATCCACCTGTGCGGCAGCGCCCGCATGGGCCGGGCCGACGATCCCGGCGCCGTGACCGACGGCGCCGGCCGCGTGCACGGCGTCACCGGCCTGCGCGTGGCCGACACCTCGATCCTGCCCGTCGCCCCCACCCGGGGGCCCGCCGCAAGCGCGGTGCTGATCGGCGAGATCATCGCCGGCGCGATGCGCGGAGAGGCGGTGATGCCCGCCGCCGCCTGAGGGCGGCCCCGTGTCCCCGCGCCTTGGCGCACCGATCCTGTCCCCCGAGCGCACGACGCTGTGCCTCTGACCCCCAGGAGGTTGGTCGACGATGACCATCACCGACACGTTCCCCGCTGCCGACACGATCCCCGCGCTGCTCGCCTCCGAGCCCGCGCCGGGGCCGCGCCCCGAGGCGCGCCTGACCGCCGCTCAGCGCGTCCTCGCCATCCTCGAGACCTTCGACCACGACCACATCCTGCTCACGCTCAGCGAGATCTCCCGCCGCTCCGGCCTGAGCCTGTCCACCACCCACCGCCTGGTCGGCGAGCTGCGCGCGTGGGGCGCCCTCGAGCGCAGCGACGACGGCCGCTATGCGATCGGCATGCGCGTGCTCGAGCTCGGCTCGCTCGAGCCGCAGGGGCTGCGGCTGCGCGCCGTGGCGCTGCCCTACCTGAGCGACCTGCACGGCGCCATCGCCGCCGACGTCAACCTCTCGGTGCGCGACGGCGACGACGTCGTCTACGTCGAGTCGCTGCGCTCGCGCCGCGGCGCGCCCGTCCTCACCCGCCTCGGCGGGCGCTGGCCGCTGCACGCCACCGGCACGGGGCAGGTGCTGCTCGCGCACGCGGCGCCGGAGGTGCAGGACCGGGTGCTGTCGCGCCCGCTCAAGCGCTTCACGCCGAAGACGGTGACCGACCCCGACGAGATGCGCCGCACGCTCGCCGACGTCCGCACGCGCGGCTACGCGGTCGTCGACGAGTCGATCACCGCGGGCGCGATCGCCATCGCCGTGCCCGTGCGCGCCGCCGGCGAGCGCGTGGTGGCGGCGGTGGGCGTCACGATCAAGCGCGGCAGCTGTCCCCCGCAGTCCGTGCTGCCCGCCCTGTCGATGACGGCCCGCGCGATCTCGCGCGGCATGGGATCGGCCGCCGCGAAGGAGAGGATGCGGGCCTGAGGGCTCAGCGCTGCGGCGCCAGCAGGGAGCGGGCGGCGGCCTCGGCGGCGTCGGTCACCTCGGCGACGGAGCCGGTGGCGGGCACGACCGCGCCCCGCTCGTCCGCACCCAACGGCTCGAGGGTCGCCAGCTGCGTCCCGAGCAGCGAGGCCGGCATGAAGTGACCGGTGCGCGTCGCGAGGCGCGCGCCGAGCAGCTCCGGACCGGCCGAGAGGTGCACGAACGCGACCTCGCCGCCGTGCGCCGCGAGCGCCTCGCGGTAGCGCCGGCGCAGGGCCGAGCAGGCCACGACGGGCAGGTCCCCCGCCGCCTGCACCTGCGCGATCCGCCGGCCCACGCGGCGCAGCCACGGCAGGCGATCGGCGTCGCTGAGCGGGGTGCCCGCGGCCATGCTCGCCCGCGCCTGCGGCGAATGCAGATCGTCGGCCTCGACGAACACGCCGCCCAGCCGCTCGGCCAGCGCGCGGGCGACGGTGGTCTTGCCGACGCCCGATACGCCCATGACGACGATCGCGGTCGCGTGCTCGCTCATCCCTCCTGGATAGCGCATCCCGGCCCGCTCCGGGCGGGCCTTGACGGCCGTGCCGGGGGCGGCGCGCACGGGCGCCGCCCCCCAAGCCCGCGGTCAGAACACGACGATGGGCTTGAGCACCTCGCCCGATTCGGAGTCGGCGAAGGCGGTGTTGATCTCGTCGAACGCGTAGGTGCGGATGAGCTTGTCGAAGGGGAAGTGACCGGCCCGGTGCAGCGCGATCAGCTCCGGGATGAACAGCTGCGGCACGGCATCGCCCTCGACGATCCAGGTGACGCGAATCCCCCGCGCGAGGGCGGCAGGGAGGTCGATGACACCCTCGCTGCCCGCCTTCGCTGCGCCGAGTGCGCCGGCGTGGCCGGCCACGGCGAGCGAGTTGATCATCTGCTGGAAGACGCGCGCGTTGCCCGTGGTGTCGAGGGCGGTCTGCACTCCGCCGCCGGTGATCTCGAGGATGCGCTCGACGGCGTCCTCCGTCCCGCCGTTGATGACGTGGGTCGCACCCAGCTCCTTCGCGAGCTCGAGCCGGCTGTCGACCATGTCGACCGCGATGATCGTTCCCACGCGGTTGGCCACGGCACCCATGAGGGCGGACAGGCCGACCGCTCCCGCGCCGAACACGACGAAGCTGCCGCCGGCGACGGGACGCAGCACGTTCAGCACGGCGCCGGCGCCCGTCTGGATGCCGCAGCCGAGCGGGCCCGCCAGCTCGAGCGGGAAGTCGTCGGGGATCTTGACGACGCTGCGCACCGACGCGTTGACGACCTCGGCGAACGACGACTGCCCGAAGAAGTGCGACTTGACCGGTGCGCCGTCGGCGTCGGTGAATGCCGTGCTGCCGTCGGGACGGCCGCCCGCGAAGTTGTGGACGAAGATGTTCAGGCAGTAGGCGGGGTGCCCGTTGAGGCACTGCTCACACGTGCCGCAGCTGTTCACGCTCAGCACGACGTGATCGCCGGGCGCCAGATGGCTCACGCCCGGGCCGACCTTCTCCACCACGCCGGCACCCTCGTGCCCGAGCACCATCGGCGGCTCCGTGGGCATCCAGCCGTCGCGCACCACCGCGTCCGTGTGGCACACGCCCGTCGCCGTGATGCGCACCTGCACCTCGTTCGCCCGCGGCTCATCGAGCTCGAGCGACCGGATCTGGAGCGGCTCCCCCGTCTTCTCGTAGACAGCTGCCTTGACGTTCATCCCATCCTCCTGATGTATCGATCTGCGGAAACGTCTCCCCGTCGCATCGTGGGCGGGCGGCGAATTCCCTCCGTTCAGAACCATACGCCTGAATAGATATCGCGGCGCCGCCGCGTCCGCGATCGCATCCCACTCAAGACCCTGTGGTGGTACATTCCCACCATGGATGGGACATACAGCATCGTGCTGGGGGATCGCGGGCGCCTCGTCATCCCCGCTGAGCTGCGCGCCCGTCAGCAGTGGGATCAGGGCACCCCGCTCGTGGCGATCGAGACGCCCACGGGCGTCGTCCTGCTCTCGCGCGAGCAGGCGAAAGCCGCCGTCCGCCGGCAGCTCGCGGGCGGAAGCCTTGCGGACGAGCTGCTCGCCGAGCGACGCCGCGCCGCGGCCGCGGAAGACGCCGCGTGACCGTCGTCGACGCCTCCGCGATCCTGGCATTCCTGCAGGGTGAAGAGGGCGCGGACACCGTCGAGGCCGCGCTGGCGGGCAGCGCGATCAGCGCCGTGAACTGGTCCGAGGTCGCGCAGAAGGTACGGGCTCGCGGCGGCGACTGGGGCACGGCCCGCGCCCTGCTGCTCAGCTACGACCTGAAGGTCGAGCCGGTCACCCTCGTCGACGCCGAGCACGCCGCCGGACTCTGGGCGCCCGGGCGCGGACTCTCCTTGGCCGATCGACTGTGCATCGCCCTGTCTCACCGGCTGGGAGTCGACGCCCTCACCGCCGACCGCGCCTGGGGTGACGGCCGGGGCATCCGCCAGATTCGCTGACGCACCGATGCGTCCGGCCCGTCAGCCCGCCGAACTAGAATCGAGTGATCCCGCCATTCCGCGAGTCTGGAGCGCCTCCGCGTGAGCACCGAACACGTCGTCGACACCGTGGCCAACGCCGCAGCCACCCCGGAGAAGGAGCAGCCGTTCGAGGCGCTCGGACTCAAGCCGGACGAGTACGCGAAAATCCGCGAGATCCTCGGCCGCCGCCCCACCAGCGGCGAGCTGGCGATGTACTCGGTGATGTGGTCGGAGCACTGCTCCTACAAGTCGAGCAAGATCTACCTGCGCCAGTTCGGCAAGAAGGTCTCGCCCGAGATGACCGAGAAGCTCATGGTCGGCATGGGCCAGAACGCCGGCGTGGTCGACGTGGGCGAGGGCTGGGCGGTGACCTTCAAGGTCGAGTCGCACAACCACCCCAGCTACATCGAGCCGTTCCAGGGCGCCGCGACCGGCGTGGGCGGCATCGTCCGCGACATCATCTCGATGGGCGCCCGGCCCGTGGCGGTCATGGACCAGCTGCGCTTCGGCGCGATCGATCACCCCGACACCGCGCGCGTGGTCCACGGCGTGGTCTCGGGGATCTCGAGCTACGGCAACTGCCTGGGCCTGCCCAACATCGGCGGCGAGACGGTGTTCGACGCCACCTACCAGGCCAACCCGCTCGTCAACGCGCTCGCGGTGGGCGTCATGCGCCACGAGGACATCCGCCTCGCCAACGCCACCGGCGCCGGCAACAAGGTCGTGCTCTTCGGCGCCCGCACGGGCGGCGACGGCATCGGCGGCGCGTCGATCCTGGCCTCCGACTCGTTCAGCGACGGCGGCCCCACCAAGCGCCCCGCGGTGCAGGTGGGCGATCCGTTCGCCGAGAAGGTGCTCATCGAGTGCTGCATGGAGCTGTACCAGAACGACCTCGTCGAGGCGATCCAGGACCTCGGCGCCGCCGGCATCTCGTGCGCCACAAGCGAGCTGGCCGCCAACGGCGGATCGGGCATGAACGTCGAGCTCACCAACGTGCTGCTGCGCGACCCCTCGCTCACCGCCGAGGAGATCCTCATGAGCGAGTCGCAGGAGCGCATGATGGCGATCGTCGCGCCCGAGAAGCTCGACGCGTTCCTCGCGGTCGTGCGCAAGTGGGACGTCGAGACGAGCGTGCTCGGCGAGGTCACCGGCGACGGCCGCCTCGTGATCACGTGGAACGGCGAGACGATCGTCGACGTCGACCCCTCCACCGTCGCCGTCGACGGCCCCGTCTACGAGCGGCCCGTCGCGTACCCGACGTGGATCGACGCCCTGCGCGAGGACAGCGCCTCGGCCCTGCCCCGCTCGACCGACCCCGCCGACCTCAAGGACCAGTTCGCGAAGCTCGTCGCCTCGCCGAACCTGGCCGACACGAGCTGGATCACCAACCAGTACGACTACTACGTGCTCGGCAACACGGCCCTGTCCTTCCCCGACGACGCCGGCATGATCCGCGTCGACGAGGAGTCCGGCCTGGGCTTCGCGATCGCCACCGACGCCAACGGCCGCTACTGTCAGCTCGACCCGTACCAGGGCGCGCAGCTGGCCCTCGCCGAGGCCTACCGCAACGTCGCCGTCACCGGCGCGACCCCCGCCGCGGTGACCGACTGCCTCAACTTCGGCTCGCCCGAGAACCCCGAGGTCATGTGGCAGTTCTCGCAGGCCGTCGAGGGCCTCTCCGACGCCTGCCTCACCCTCGGCGTGCCCGTCACGGGCGGCAACGTGTCGTTCTACAACCAGACCGGCGACACCCCGATCCACCCGACGCCCGTCGTCGGCGTGCTCGGCGTGATCGACGACGTCTCGCGCCGCGTGCCGAGCGGCTGGCAGGACCCGGGCCAGAACATCTACCTGCTGGGCGTGACCGCCACCGAGCTGAGCGGATCGGCCTGGGCCGACGTGATCCACGGTCACCTCGGCGGGCGCCCGCCGGCCGTCGACCTCGACGCCGAGAAGCGCCTGGCCGGGCTGCTGCGCGCCGCGAACGACGAGTGGCTCATCTCGAGCGCCCACGACCTGTCCGAGGGCGGCCTCGCCCAGGCGCTCGCGGAGTGCGTGACGCGCTTCGGCGTGGGCGCCCGGGTGTGGCTGTCCGAGCTCATGGAGCGCGACGGCGTCGACGCCGCGGCCGCGCTGTTCTCGGAGTCGACGGGCCGCGTGCTCGTGTCGGTGCCGCGCGAGGACGACGTGAAGTTCCGCGGCCTGTGCGCCGGCCGCGACTACCCGGTGCTGCGGATCGGCGTGACCGACACGGTCCCCGACCTGGAGATCCAGGACTACTTCACGTTCTCGGCCGCCGAGCTGCGCGAGCTGTCGACCTCGACCCTGCCCCGCTACTTCGGCGAGACGGTCGCGGAGCCCGTGTGACGCTCATCAACCACTCCGAGCTCGAGCCCGACGACGACGAGCCCTCGGTCTCGCTCGACCGCCGCAACCGTCGCGTGCGCACGGTCGCGTGGGTCGTGATCGTCGCCCTGCTCGTGACCGGAGGCGGCGCGAGCGCCTTCGCCCTGCTGTTCGGCTGATCCCGGCCGCCCGGCTTCCGCGCTCCGGAGCCTGCGCCGCGCGGCGCCCGCCCACTAGCCTGAGCGAATGGGCGAGATCCTGGCGTGGCTCGGCGATTACTGGTGGCTCGTGTTCCCCGTCGGCGGGGCGGCCTTCGGCGTGATCGGCACGGTCACCGGCCTGTTCGAGCGGCAGGCCGAGCAGGAGCATCGCCGCAAGCTCGAGACGATCGAAGCCAAGGCGCGCGCGAAGGCGATCGCGGCGGGCTCCGACGTCTCGCCCGAGGCCATCGAGCGCTCCGACAGCGCCGGCCGGACCCAGCGCCTGGAGCGCCTCATGGAGACCCACGACGAGGTCACCCGCCGCTGGCTCGACTACGAGCTCGACGTGGCCAAGCTCATCGCCTTCCCCACCATGAGCGACGGCCGCGAGGAGCTGACGGCGGCCTTCCTGCGCGCCAAGAAGGTCGCCGACGGGCTGCGCCCGGCGTCGGCCGAGGAGCGGATCGATGCCGAGACGCTCGCCGAGTACCGCGACGCCGTGCACGACTTCGAGGTCGCGTTCGACATCGCCGAGCAGAACGCCCGCCGCGTGCGCGACACCGGCTTCACCGATGCGGAGCGCCGCCGGCTCGAGCGGGCACAGCAGCTGCTGCGCACCGCCGTCGACACCTCCGCCACGGCGGCCGAGCGGCAGGTGGCGTACAAGCGGGTGCGCGAGGAGCTCGACGGGCTGATCGCGCTCTCCGACGGCGCGATCGAGGTGCTCGAGAAGAAGGTCGCGCCCGAGATCGAGGGGTGACGCGCGACCGGGGCGCGGCGCCTCGATAGGATCGCCGCGTGACTCCCAGCGTCGTGATCCCCGCCCCCATCCCGCTCGGCGCCGGCGTCGTCAAGCGCCCCACGCGGATGCCCGACGGCCGCGAGCTGATCTACTACGACGACGCGGGCACCACGCTCTCCGACGAGCGCCGCGTCGACGAGCGCACCCTCGATCCCCGGCCGGCGACCGCGACGATGCGGCGCGACGTGCTGACGGGCGACTGGATCTCGGTCGCCGCCGCGCGCCAGAACCGCGCGCACCTGCCCCCGGCCGACCTGGATCCGCTGGCGCCGCAGACCCCGACCAACCCCTCGGAGGTCCCCGACCGGTACGACGTCGTGGTGTTCGAGAACCGCTCGCCCTCGTTCGGCCCCGCGCTGGCCGAGGCGATCGGCGACGCCCCCGCGGGCGAGAACCCACCCGGCGACCTCGACGCACCGGGCCTGGGCCGCACCTTCACCTCGGTGGGCCGCTGCGAGGTCGTGTGCTTCAGCCCCGAACGGGAGGGGTCCTTCGGCACGCAGACCGTGGCCCGCGCCCGCACGGTGATCGAGGCGTGGGCCGATCGCACCAGCGTGCTGTCGGCGCTGCCGGGCGTGCAGCAGGTGTTCCCGTTCGAGAACCGTGGCGAGGCGATCGGCGTCACGCTGCACCACCCGCACGGCCAGATCTACGCCTACCCGTACGTGACCCCGCGCACGCGGCTGCTCCTGCAGGCGCTCGAGCGCGAGGGCACCGACCTGTTCGCGCGCATCCTCGACTTCGAGCAGGCCGGTCCGCGCGTGGTGCTCGAGGCCGAGCACTGGCTCGCCTACGTGCCGTTCGCCGCGCGGTGGCCAATCGAGGTCCACCTCGCGCCGCGCCGCCACGCCGCCGACTTCGCCGAGCTGACCGCGGCCGAGCGCGACGAGCTCGCGCGAGTGTACCTGCGGCTGCTGCGGGGCGTCGACCGGCTCTACCCCAGCCCGACCCCGTACATCGCCGCCTGGCACCAGGCCCCCGTGCACGTCGGGCGCGACGGCGCCCGCCTGCACCTGCAGCTGACCTCGCCGCGCCGCGCGGCCGACAAGCTCAAGTACCTGGCCGGCTCCGAGGCCGCCATGGGCGCGTGGATCGGCGACGTGCCGCCCGAGCAGGCCGCCGAGCGGCTGCGCGCCGCCGTGGCCGAGGTGGGGGAGATCGCGTGACCGCGCTGGACGACGCCCGCGGCCTGCTCGCGTCGCTGACCGACGCGCCCCTCGCCGGGGTGTGGTCGTCGGCGGGCCGCGCCAACCTCATCGGCGAGCACACCGACTACAACGAGGGCTACGTGCTGCCCTTCGCGATCGATCGGCGCACCTACGCGGCCGTGTCGCCGCGGGCCGACGACGCGATCCGTGTGGCGTCGACCTTCGACCCCGACCCGGTCGAGCTGCCGATCGCGCGCCTGGCCGACACCTTCGCGGGCGAGCCCGGCGCGGCCGTGCGCCGCGGCGACGTGCCCGAGTGGGCCGCGTACCCGCTCGGCGTCGCGTGGGCGGCGCTCGAGGCCTCGGGCCGCGCCCCGCACACGGTGCTCGGCCTCGACATCGCCTTCGCCTCCGACGTGCCCGTCGGGGCAGGGCTGTCGTCGTCGGCGGCGATCGAGGGCGCCACGGCGTTCGCGCTCGACGAGCTGTGGCAGCTGGGCCTCGAGGGCATCCAGCTCGCCCGGATCGGGCGCACGGCCGAGAACGAGGCGGTCGGCGCCCCGACCGGCATCATGGACCAGGTCTCGTCGATGCTCGGCCGGGCCGACGCGGCCACGTTCCTCGACTGCCGATCGCTCGAGCACGAGACCGTGGAGCTCGGGCTCGCCGCCGAGGACCTGGCCCTGCTCGTCATCGACACCCAGGTGCAGCACGCCCACTCCACGGGCGGATACCGCGACCGGCGCGAGGCCTGCGAGCGCGGCGCGGCCCTGCTCGGCGTGCCCGCCCTGCGCGACGTCGCCGTGGCCGACCTCGACCGCGCCCGCACCGTGATGGACGAGGTCACCTTCCGCCGCGTGCGGCACATTGTGACCGAGAACCAGCGGGTGCTCGACACCGTGCGCACGCTGCGCGAGCGCGGCCCGCGCGCGATCGGCGAGCTGCTGTTGGCCTCGCACGCCTCGATGCGCGACGACTTCGAGATCTCGGTCCCCGAGCTCGACACCGCGGTGGACGCCGCGATGTCGGCGGGGGCGATCGGCGCGCGGATGACCGGCGGCGGCTTCGGCGGCGCGGCGATCGCGCTCGTCGAGTCCGCCGCGCAGGATCGCGTCACCGCGGCGGTGACCGAGGCGTTCGCCGCCGCCGGGTTCGCCGAGCCGCGGATCTTCCCCGTCACCCCGTCGGCCGGCGCGGGCCGCGACCTCTGACCCGCTCCCGCCGGAGGCCCGGACCCCCGCGGTTCGTCCGACGTGGCGCGGCCCCCGGTCGGAGCTTTCGCGCCTCGGGGAGGAGATCCGCGCTCCGGCGGCCGACTCGCGCGGAATCCGGCCGCCGCGGCGCGGATCTCCTCCGCAGCGCGCAGCACGTCCGACCGAGCGCGCCCCTGCGGCAGGACGTCCGACCGAGCGCGCCCGCGTGGCGGGCCGCCGGCCCTCAGGCCGGCGCGGGGCGCGAGGTCTCGGCGGGAGCGGGGCCGGTGCTCTCGCGCACGACGAGCTGCGTGGGCACGATCGTGATGCGCGGCTCCGGCGGCGGCCCCGATCGCACCAGCTCGAGCGCGGAGGCCACGCACCGGTGGCCGACGTCGGCGAAGTCCTGGTGCACCGAGGTCAGCGGCGGGGCGTAGCCGCGGCCGTCGGCGGTGTCGTCGAAGCCGACCACGCTCACGTCGTGCGGCACGCGGCGTCCCGCCTCGGCGAGGGCGCGGTATAGGCCCAGGGCCATCTGGTCGTTCGCGCAGAACACGGCCGTGCACCCGGGGTCGCGGGCCAGCTCCCGCCCGGCGAGATAGCCCGACTCCACGCTCCAGTCGCCCCGCACGAGCGGCGGGATCTCGCGGCCGGCGTCGCGCAGCGCGGCGCGCCACCCCTCGATGCGGCGCGCGGCCGGGCGGGAGGTCTCGGGGCCGGCGAGGTGGTGCACGGTGCGGTGCCCGAGCCCGAGCAGGTGCTCGGTCGCCAGGCGGCCGCCGCCGGCCTGATCCGTGTCGACGATCACCTGCGCCTCGGCCACGTCGGGATCCATGTACACGACGGGCACCCCGGGCGGCAGCATTTCGGCCGCGTGCGCGAGCATCGGCGCCTCCATGTTGAGGATGAGCGCGTCGACCGTGAGCTCCTGCAGCCGCGAGAACACCCGGTCCACGCCGGCCTGGCTCGTGGCGTGCACGGGAATGAGCGTCGTCGCGTAGCCCTCGGCGGCGGCCGACAGCGCGATCGCCTCGATCGTGCGGACGTCGCCGAGCGTAGACAGGGTGTGCGAGAGCACGCCGAGCGTGCGGAACGAGCCCAGCTTGAGCGCGCGCGCCGCACTGTTGGGCCGGTAGCCCAGCTCGTTCATCGCCCGGATCACGCGCTGCCGCGTCGCGGGGACGACGGCCGCCGTGCCGTTGGCGACGCGCGAGACGGTCTGCATCGAGACCCCCGCGCGCGCGGCGACGTCGGCCATCGAGACGCGGCGGCTCTCGCGCGACGCCGGGCGGTTCTCAGTCATGGTGGCATCACCGTACCGCGTCGCGGGAGGTTGCGGCGGCTCCGGAAATGTGGTGATGTTTGCGTAAACATCCGCGGCATCCACGCAAGGAGGCGAGCTGCAGCGATGACGACGACGTCACCACCGATCGCGATCCCCCGGCCGGCACGGCCCGGGCGGCGCGCCTCGAGCGCGCGGGCCGCGGGCGGCCGCTGGACCGGCTGGGCCTTCCTGGCGCCCTTCGCGGTCGTGTTCGCCCTCGTGTTCATCGCGCCGATCGTCTACGCGCTCTGGCTGAGCCTGTTCCGCAACCAGCTCGTGGGCGGCAACGCCTTCGTGGGCCTCGAGAACTACGTCGCGGCCTTCGGCGACGGCGCGTTCTGGGCCGGCGTGGTGCGGGTGGCCCTGTTCCTGCTCATCCAGGTGCCGATCATGCTGTTCCTGTCGCTGCTCGTGGCCCTCGCGCTCGACAGCGGCCGCCTGTACGGCACCGGGTTCTTCCGCCTGTCGATCTTCCTGCCCTACGCGGTGCCCGCCGTGGTCGCGGCCCTCATGTGGGGGTTCATGTACGGCACCCGCTTCGGCCTCGTCGGCAACCTCAACGACCTGCTCGGCATCCAGCTGCCCGATCTGCTGTCGCCGAGCCTGGTGCTCGCCTCGATCGGCAACATCGTGACCTGGGAGTTCCTGGGCTACAACATGCTCATCTTCTACTCGGCGCTGCGCGTGATCCCCACCTCGCTGTACGAGGCCGCCGCGATCGACGGGGCCAGCCAGTTCCGCATCATCCGGGCCATCAAGCTGCCGGCCATCCGCGGATCCCTCGTCGTCGCCACGATCTTCTCGATCATCGGCAGCTTCCAGCTGTTCAACGAGCCGAGCATCATGCAGTCGCTCGCGCCCAACGCGATCACGACGTCGTTCACGCCCAACCTGTACGCCTACAACCTCGCGTTCGCCGGCCAGCAGCTCAACTACTCGGCGACCGTGGCGATCATCATGGGCGTGATCACGATGGTCATCGCCTACGTCGTGCAGCTGCGCGGCATGCGGAGGGCCGACTGATCATGACGACCACCCGCCTGCTCACCGTCGCCCCGTCGGTCACGCGCCGCCGTCGCCTGGGCACCACCGACCGCCCGCGCCGCAGCGTCACGCTCACCGTGCTCACCGCGATCGTGCTGGTGTACTCGCTGATCCCGCTGATCTGGCTGTTCATCAACGCCTCCAAGACCCAGAGCGATCTGTTCTCGACCTTCGGCCTCTGGTTCGGCGACGAGTTCGCGCTGTTCGACAACATCGCGCGCGCCCTGACCTACGACGACGGCATCTTCCTGCGCTGGTTCGGCAACACGCTGCTCTACGTCGTGGTGGGCGCGGGCGGGGCCACGCTGCTGGCCGTGCTCGGCGGCTACGCACTGGCCAAGTACGAGTTCGCGGGCAAGCGCGCGGTGTTCGCCGTCGTCATCGGCGCCGTCGCGGTGCCCGGCACGGCGCTGGCGGTGCCGACGTTCCTCATGTTCAGCTCGATGGGCCTCACCAACACGCCCTGGTCGGTGATCATCCCCTCGCTCATCTCGCCCTTCGGCCTCTACCTGATGTGGACGTTCGCGAGCGAGGCCGTGCCGACCGAGCTGATGGAGGCGGCGCGGATCGACGGCGCCGGCGAGTTCCGCATCTTCTGGCAGGTGGCGCTGCGGCTGCTCGCGCCCGGCATGGTCACCGTGCTGCTGTTCACGATGGTCGCCACATGGAACAACTACTTCCTGCCCCTCATCATGCTGCGCGACCCCGACTGGTACCCGCTCATCATCGGCCTGAACCAGTGGAACGCGCAGGCGGCGACGGCCGGCGGCACCGCGATCTTCGATCTCGTGCTGACCGGATCGCTGCTCACGATCGTGCCGCTGATCATCGCCTTCCTCTTCCTGCAGCGGTACTGGCAGTCCGGCCTCGCGGCCGGATCCGTCAAGGAATGACCCCCACCACCCACACAAAGAAGTGAGAATCGCATGACCCGGATCACCCCACGGACGCGCCGCGTCCTCATCGGCACCGCCGTCGCCGGCGTGGCCTCGCTCTCCCTCGCCGCCTGCTCGGCCGGCGCCACCGACACCGACGACGCCCTGGAGGAGGGCGGCACGATCACGGTCTGGGCGTGGGAGCCCACGCTCGAGCAGGTCGTCGCCGACTTCGAGGCCGAGAACCCCGGGGTCACCGTCGACCTCGTCAACGTCGGCACCGGCATCGACTCGTACACGGCACTGTCCAACGCGATCACGGCCGGCACCGGCCTGCCCGACGTCGCCCAGGTCGAGTACTACGCGCTGCCGCAGTACGCGCTGCAGGGCGCGCTGCAGGACCTCACCGAGTACGGCGCCGACGAGTACGAGGGCACCTACGCCCCCGGCCCGTGGTCGTCGGTGACCTCGGGCGACCAGATCATCGGCCTGCCGATGGACTCCGGCCCCATGGCGCTGTTCTACAACAAGGAGGTGTTCGACCAGTACGGCATCGAGGTGCCGACCACCTGGGACGAGTACCTGCAGGCCGCGCGCGACCTGCACGCCGCCAACCCGGACGTCTACATCACCAACGACTCGGGCGACGCCGGCCTGGCCGCGTCGATCATGTGGCAGGCCGGCGGCACCCCGTGGACGGTCGACGAGACCACGGTCGGCTTCGACCTCACGGGCGACGAGGGCGCCCAGCGCTACGCCGAGGTGTGGCAGACGATGCTCGACGAGGGCCTCGTCTCGCCGATCGCCGGCTGGTCGGACGAGTGGTTCGCCGGCCTGTCCGACGGCACGATCGCGACCCTGCCGATCGGTGCGTGGATGCCCGCCAACCTCGAGGGCAGCGCCCCCGACGGCGCCGGCGCCTGGCGCGTGGCCCCCATGCCGCAGTGGGAGGAGGGCGAGGTGACCTCGTCGGAGAACGGCGGCAGCTCGCTGGCGATCCCCGCCGACGCCGAGAACAAGGAGCTTGCCTACGAGTTCATCGAGTACGCCAACGCCGGCGACGGCGTGCAGACCCGCCTCGACGGCGGCGCCTTCCCGGCCACCGTCGCCGACCTCGAGTCGGAGGAGTTCCTGAGCGAGGAGTTCGAGTACTTCGGCGGCCAGCAGGCCAACCAGGTGTTCTCGGAGTCGTCGGCCGCGGTGGTCGAGGGCTGGCAGTACCTGCCGTTCCAGGTCTACGCCAACACGGTGTTCGGCGACTCGGTCGGCCAGGCGTTCCTGGGCGGGACGACGATCGCCGACGGCCTGGCCGCCTGGCAGTCCACGCTCGAGGACTACGGCACCGAGCAGGGCTTCACCGTCGAATGATCCCCGTGGGGGCGGGGTCGACCGATCCCGCCCCCGCTTCCCCCTCACGACTCGAAGGACGTCCCTCCCGCATGCAGAACCACCGCTGGCTGCGCACCCCGCACGGCACCCCCCGACGCATCTCCTACGGCGCCGACTACAACCCGGAGCAGTGGCCGCGGGAGGTGTGGGACGAGGACATCCGCCTCATGAAGCAGGCCGGGGTCGACGTCGTCTCGGTGGCGATCTTCTCGTGGGCCGCGCTGCAGCCGGCCGAGGATCGGTGGGACTTCGCCTGGCTCGACGAGGTCATCGACCTGCTGCACGCCAACGGCATCGGCGTGGATCTCGCCACCGCCACCGCCTCTCCCCCGCCGTGGCTGACCACCGCGCACCCCGAGGTGCTGCCGCAGACGGCCGACGGGGCCACCGTCTGGCCGGGCGGCCGCCAGCACTGGCGCCCCACCTCGCCGGTGTTCCGCCGCCACGCGCTCGCGCTCGTCGAGAAGCTCGCGGAGCGCTACGCCGATCACCCCGGCATCGTGGCGTGGCACGTGAGCAACGAGCTCGGCTGCCACAACGCCTACGACTACTCCGACGACGCCGCGCGCGCCTTCCGCGCCTGGCTCCAGGCGCGCTACGGCACCATCGACCGGCTCAACCACGCGTGGGGCACGGCGTTCTGGTCGCAGCGGTACGGATCCTTCGACGAGATCCGGCCCCCGCGCCGCTCCTACGCGTTCCCCAACCCGACGCAGCAGCTGGACTTCGCGCGGTTCTCGTCCGACGCGCTCAAGGACCACCTGATCGCCGAGCGCGAGATCCTGAACCGGATCACCCCCGACATCCCCGTGACGACGAACTTCATGATCATGGGCGAGACCCGCCACGCGGACTACGCCGACTGGGCCCACGAGATCGATTTCGTCTCGAACGACCACTACGTCACCGAGGGGCGCGATGAGCTGGCGTTCTCGGCGGCGCTCACCAGCGGCGTGGCCCGCCACCGCCCGTGGTTCCTCATGGAGCACTCCACGAGCGCGGTGAACTGGCAGCCCATCAACCGGCCCAAGCGCACGAACGAGCTCGTGCGCGACTCGCTCACCCACGTCGCCCACGGCGCCGACGCCGTCTGCTACTTCCAGTGGCGCCAGTCCGCGGCCGGCGCCGAGAAGTACCACTCGTCGATGGTCCCCCACGGCGGCGAGGACACCCGGGTCTACCGCGAGGTCGAGCGCCTCGGCGGCCTGCTGCGGCGGCTCGACCCGGTGGCGGGATCGGACCGCGATCGCTCGCCCGTCGCGATCCTGTTCGACTGGGACTCGTGGTGGGCCAGCGAGCTGGACTCGCACCCCACCGACCGGCTGCGCTACCGCCGCGAGGCCCTGGACTGGTGGACGGCGCTGCTGAACGCCGGGGTCCGCGCCGACGTGCTGCCCACCGACGCGGACCTGTCGGGCTACCGCCTCGTGATCGCGCCCGTGCTCTACGCGGTGCCGCAGGGGCTGCGCGCCCGCCTCGAGGACTACGTGCGCGGCGGCGGCCACCTCGTCGCGACGTACTTCTCGGGCATCGTCGACGAGGACGACCGCGTCTGGCTCGGCGGCTACCCCGGCGCGTTCCGCGAGCTGCTCGGCATCCGCGTGGAGGAGTTCCGGCCGCTGTGGGACGGCGAGACGATCGGCCTGTCGATCGGCGTGCGCGGCGACCTGTGGAGCGAGCCGGTCGATCTCGTGGCCGACGACGTGGAGGTGCTGGCCGCCTACACCGACGACGACCTGGCCGGCGGTCCGGCGGTCACGTGGCGCCCGGTCGGCGCCGGCGCGGCCGCCTACGTCTCGACGCGGCTCGGTGCCGACGGCCTCGGCGCGGTGCTGCCGACGCTGCTCGAGCGGGCCGGCGTGGCGTCGGAGCTGCCCGAGCCGCTGCGCGGCACCGTCGAGCTCGCCGTGCGGCGGGCGGGCGATCGCCGCATCCGCTTCCTCATCAACCGCACCGACGACGCGGTGCGCCTGGACGGCATCGAGGGCGAGTACCTCGTGGGCGGCCCCGACCTGCCGCCGCGCGGCGTCGCCGTCGTCGGCTGAGGCGCGGGGGCGGATCGCCCGGTCGTGACAGACTCGATCGGGTGATCCCCACCCCCTCCGCCGAGACCGTCGACCGCTTCTGGCGCGAGGCGCGCGCCGCCGCGCCCGAGCTGCCCGCCGATCCGCCCGCCGCCGATCGCGTGTGGGGCTTCGGCGCCACGCCCGAGCACGCCGACGGCCTGCTCGCGCTCGTGCTCGCCGGCGTGAAGACCGGCACGTCCGGCTCGCTGTGGGACTACGAGGCCGAGGGCGAGGAGGTGACGCGCGTCGGCGAGTACGACGTGATCCTGGACGGGTCGGGCGCCCCGCGTGCCGTGATCCAGACCGTCGCCGTCGAGACCGTGCCGTTCGACGAGGTGACCGCCGAGCACGCCTTCGCCGAGGGCGAGGACGATCGCAGCCTGGCCTCGTGGCGCGCCATCCACGAGCGCTTCTTCACCGAGCACGCGAGCCACGATCGCGGCTTCGACGCGCGGATGCCCGTGGTCTGCGAGCGCTTCCGCCTCATCTACCCCGCCTAGGCCCTGCGGGGAGATCCACGCCTGGCCCGCTGCGCCCAGCGGCCGGTCGGAGCCTTCGCGCGCCCGAGCGGACATCCGCGCTCCGGCGGCCAAGCCGGGAGGATTCCCACCGCCGCAGCGCGGATCTCCTCCGCACGGCGCGGATCCTCCGCCGGACGGCGGCGGTACGGCGCCGCGACCGCCGCCCGCGCGGGTCAGGCGAGCGCGGGCTCGGCCACCTTCTCCAGCTCGGCGCCCAGGAAGCGGGCGAGCGCGAGGCGGGCGGAGCGCTTCGTGAGCGCCTCGACGTCGCTGTTGTAGTTCGTGTTCGTGTTGACGTCGTAGACCACGCGGGTGCCGTCGGCCTTCTCGATGAACTCGACCCCGGCGATCTCGATCCGGTGGGCCGCGAGGAAGGCCTCCAGCTGCACGATGAGCGGATCGTCGGCGTCGATGTCGAAGCGCTCGCGGAACGGCGCGGTCCCCGCGTCGGCGGCGGCCTGGGCGTCCTCGGTGGTCTCGGCTCCGGGCACCGCGCACACGGCGAGCGCCGAGAAGTCCACCTGGCAGGCGTCTGCCGGGCACAGCTCGAACGACCCGGCCGACGTGTCGACCCGCACCGCGTAGACGAACTTCCCGCCCGCGAACTCGGCGCGGGTGATCGACTGATCCGCCGATTCGACGAACTCCTGCAGCAGGGTGATGCCGTCCGAGGCCTCCTCGAACTCCGCCGAGTCGACGTAGCGGTCGAACTCGTCGTAGTCGGCGAACTTGCGCACGCCGAGGCCCTTGCCGCCCTGGTTGTGCTTCGTGATGAACGGCACGGCGAGCTCGCGCGCGCGGGCCTTGAGGTCGGCGCGGCCGAACACCGCGATCGTCTGCGGCACCGTGAACCCGGCCGCGCGCAGCAGCGCGTACTGCACCACCTTCGACACCTCGATCTCCACGACCGACGAGCCGTTCACCGTGCGGCGTCCGTGCGCCTCGAGCCAGCGCAGCACCGCGCGCGCGTACTCCTTGGCGTGGGCCCGCTCGCGCGTGTGGCTCGAGGCCGACAGCCGCGACCAGAACACGCCCTGCGGCGGAACGCCCGTCAGATCGATCGATCCGTCCTCCAGCACCCACTCCACCAGCGGCACGCCCAGCTCGTCGAAGGCCTCGCGCAGCGGCGGGATCCACTCCGGGTTGTCGTGCAGCACGTAGACGGCGCGCGCGGCGGCGGCATCGGGTCGGATCGCGTTCATGCCGTCCATCCTCTCAAGCCCGCGGCTGGGTGCGGCGCGGGGATGACGCCGCGTGACGCGAAGGGGGTTGCGGTGGTCGCGCAAGCCGATGGACGTTCAGCCCGCGGCGGCCCGGGCCCGCTCGGCCGCCTCGCGCGCCAGCCGCGGCGAGAGGCCGATGTGGGCCGAGGGATCCAGCAGCGCCGCCACCCGCTCGGCGCCGAGGTGCCCGGTCACGCGCGGATCGGCCACGAGCAGCTCCTGGAACGGCAGGCCCTCGGTCGCGGCGCGCATGGCGTGCTCGTAGACGATGCGGTGCGCCTCCTCGCGTCCGATCCGCTCGCCCAGGGCCAGCATCACCGACTCGGAGCCCAGCATTGATCCGCTCAGCTGCAGGTTGCGGCGCATGCGGGCCGGGAAGAGCTCCAGGCCCGTGACCACGATGCGCAGCCGCACGAGCAGGTCGCCCGTCTTCACGAGCGCCTCCTCGATCGCGCCGTCGAGCGCGGCCGTGGCGCCGCTGTCGGCCTCGTGCGGGTGGATGAGGGCCTGCACCGCCTCGGGCGCGAGGGCGCGGATCTGCGCGGAGAGCTCGATCATGTCGGGCGCGAGCTTGGGGTTGCGCTTGTGCGGCATGGTGGAGCTGCCCACCGAGCCCGGCGGCACGGGCTCCGACACCTCGCCGAACTCCGTGCCCATGAGGGTCTCGACCTCCACCGCCACGCGCGCGCAGACGGCCGCGAGCAGCGCCAGGTCGACCACGTACCCGGACTGCGGCGAGAGCACGGCGCGCGACGGGATCGGCATCGCGCCCAGCCCGAGGTCCTCGGCCACGAGGGCCTGCACCTCGGGGCCGCGATCGCCGAGCGAGGCGAAGCTGCCCACGGCGCCGCCCATCATCACGCGCAGGCAGGGCTCGACGCCGCGGTCCAGCCGGTCCAGCGCGCGCAGCAGGTCGTCGATCCAGGTGGCGGCCTTGAGGCCGAACGTGATCGGCACGGCGTGCTGGCCGTGGGTGCGGCCGGGCATGATCATCTCGGCCGAGCGATCGGCGAGATCGGCCAGGGCACGCAGGCAGTCGCGTATCAGCGCGACGACGATCGCGTGCGCGTCGCGGATGAGCAGCGCCATGCCCGTCTGCATGATGTTCTGCGTCGTCGCGCCCCAGTGCACCCAGCCGGCGGCGTCCCCGCCCACCACGCGGGTGAGCTCCTCCACGAGCGGCACGAGGGCGTGCGCCTGCACGCGGGTGGCGGCGGCGATGCGATCGGCGTCGAGCGCCTCGACCCGCGCGCACGCCGCGATCCGCGCGGCGGCGGCCTCCGGGATGATCCCGAGGCGCGCCTCCGCGCGCGCGAGCGCGGCCTCGACATCGAGCCGCGCCTGCCACACGCTGCGCTCCGAGAACAGCGCGCGGATGCCGGCGTCGGGCACGCGGTGATCGGTGAACCGCGCGGTCTCCCCGACGATCTCGGCGATCGTGCGGTCGAGCGGCGCCTCCAGCGCGCTCATCGCACCCCGGCGGCCGCGGCGACGACCGGCGTCGAGTCGTCGCCCTTCGGCCCGCGCTCGAGCAGGTTCATGACGAGCAGCACGACGAAGATGATCGCGATCTGCAGCGAGCCGTACGCCGCCGCCGAGCCGAAGTCGCTCGAGTAGATGCGGTTGTAGATCTCGATCGACATCGGCGGGAACCCGGCGGGGTACACCACCGCCGAGGCCACGTACTCCCCGACGCCGTCGATGAACGCCAGCAGCGCACCCGCCAGCAGGCCCTTCCACACGAGCGGCATGATGACCGTCACGATCGAGCGCAGCGGCGAGGCGCCGAGCGACTGCGCCGCCTCGTCGACCGACGGATCGATCGTGTCGATCGATGCGGTCGTCTCGCGGAAGACGAGCGGGATGTACCGCACGAAGTACGCCACCGGGAGGATGAACAGCGTGCCGATGAGCACGAGCCCGAAGTTCGTGGGCGTCGGCGAGGCGAACGCCGTGGCGATGTTCACGCCGATGACCGTGCCGGGCAGGGCCCACGGCAGCATCACCATGGCGTCGAGCACGCCCTTGCCGCGCCGCAGCGGCCAGCGCGAGATGATCCACGCCGCGGCCCCGCCGATGACCACCGCCGCGATCGTCGCGAAGAACGCCATCTGCAGCGACACGTTGATCGGCAGGAAGGCATCCGGGTCGGTGAAGATCGACAGGTAGTTCTCGAGCGTGTACTCGGGCGGCAGCACCTGCGTGGTCCACGTGCGGTTCTTCGAGAACGACACGAGGATGATCACCGCCACGGGCGCGACGAGCACGGCCGCGAGCACGAGGCTCACGAGCCCCGCCAGCACGGATCGCCAGCCCCTGGTCTTGGTGCGGCCCCGCTGGATGCCCTTCGACAGGCTGCGGTAGGTCTGGCGGCCCTGGTACCAGCGCATCAGGAAGAGGAAGACGATCGAGACGACGGCGAGCACCGTGGCCTGCGCCGACGCCAGCTCGTAGTTGCCGCTCACGCGGGTCTCGACGATCCGGTTGGTGAGCATGGAGACGCCGTACAGCTGCGGCGCGGTGAACGAGGCCATCGACGTCATGAACGTCAGCAGCGCGCCGGCCACCATCGCCGGAGTCAGCATCGGCAGCACGACCGTGAGCCACACCTTCCACTTCGGCGCCCCGAGCCCCGCGGCGGCCTCCTCGAGCGAGGTGTCCATGCCCGCCAGGCCGGCCGAGACCGAGAGGTAGAAGTACGGGTACATCGTGAGCACGTGCACGAGCAGCACGCCGCTCACGCCCGTGACCGACACGACGCCGGCGTCGATGCCCGTGAGCTGCTCGAGCGCCCGCGGGAAGATGCCCGTCTCGTTGTAAAGCAGCGTGAAGGCCAGCGCGCCGATCAGCGACGGCAGCGCGAGCGGCAGCACCGAGATGACGTCGAGCAGGCGGCGCCCGGGGAAGTCGAAGCGCGTCAGCAGCACGGCCAGTGCCGTGCCCACGACGGCGCAGATCGCGACGGTGGCCAGCGAGATCCACACCGAGGTCCACAGCGATCGGCTGGTCGAGCCAGACAGGAACGACGCGTAGTTGTCGAGGAAGCCCGCGCCGCCGGTGCTGTTGACGGCCGTCTGCAGCATGGGCAGCACGACGAAGAACAGCACGACGGCGAAGATCGGCAGCGCGAGGAACACGATAAAGCGCTCGCCCGGGGTCAGGCGCTTGCGGCCGCGGCGGGCCGGGCCGACGTGCTCGAGCGCGACGACCTCGGTCTCGGTCTGCACGGTGCCGCTCATCAGACGTCCGCCGATTCGGGGATGAGCCAGCCGGCCCGCGGATCGACGGCGAGCCCGATGCGCGAGCCCTGCGCCACGTCGATGTCGGGCGTCGAGACGGCCACGGTGGAGCCGGCCAGGTCGACGTCGAGCATCGCCGTGGAACCGAGGAACTCCAGCGTCGACACGACGCCGTGCAGCGTGGCCTCGGCCTCGCCCACCACGCGCAGCGCCTCGGGCCGCAGCGAGATCTCCACCGCCTGCCCCGGCCCGACGGGCACGTCGGGGTGGCGGCGCACGATCACGTCGCTGTCGGCGATCCGCACCGTGGCGGTGTCGGCCTCGGCGGAGACGACGGTGGCCGGCACCACGTTGCTGCGGCCGATGAAGCGGGCCACGAACGCCGTGGCGGGCTCGGCGTAGATCTTGCGGGGCGTGTCGACCTGGTGCGCGCGGCCGTCGGCGAGCACGGCGATCCGGTCGCTCATGGCCATCGCCTCGGACTGGTCGTGCGTGACGTAGATGGCCGTGGTGGCGGCGGCCTTCTGCACCTCGCGGATCTGCATGCGCGTCTCTTCGCGCAGCTTGGCGTCGAGGTTCGACAGCGGCTCGTCGAGCAGCAGCACCTCGGGCTCGATCACGATGGCGCGGGCGAGCGCGACCCGCTGCTGCTGGCCGCCGGAGAGCTGGTCGATGCGCCGCTTGCCGTAGCCGGCCAGCCCCACGCGCTCGAGCGCCTTGTCGACCTTGGCGGTGCGCTCGGCCTTGGCCACGTTGCGCAGCCGCAGGCCGTACGCCACGTTGTCGGCGACGGTCATGTGCGGGAACAGCGCGTAGTTCTGGAACACCATGCCGATGCCGCGCTTGTGGGCGGGCGTGCGGGTGACGTCCTTGTCGCCGAAGCGGATCGCCCCGGCGGTGGGTGCCACGAACCCCGCGATCATGCGCAGCAGCGTCGACTTGCCGCAGCCCGACGGGCCCAGGAGCGTGAAGAACTCGCCCGCCTCCACGGTGATGTCGACGGTGACGGTCGGGCGCGCCCCGGCCTGCTCGCCGTAGGTCTTGCTGACGCCGTCGAGGTGGATCGGGATCACGTGCTGCCTCGTCTCTGGATGCTCGGGAAAGGGTGCCCCGGCCGGATCGCTCCGGCCGGGGCGGGGATCATCGGATCAGCCCTGGTCCTTGATGTTCTCGGCCCAGTACTCGATCCACTCGGTCTCGTGCTCGGCCACGAGCGCCTTGTCGTACTCGAGCTCGTTGCGGGTGAGCTCCGAGAGCCACTCGGGCTCCGACTCGACGTCGACCGTGGGGATCTGGAACGCGTTGTTGATCAGCCACTCCTGCGTCTCCTGGCTGAAGATGAACTCCGCGAACGCCTCGGCGCCCTCCGGGTTCGGGCCGCCGGCGATCTTCGCGATGCCGTCGGTGTTGATCGGCGATCCCGATTCCGGCTCGATGATGTCGAACGCGGCACCCTGGGCGGCCTGGGCCATGATGTCCTGGTGGTTCCAGAGGGTGATCGGAGCCTCCTGGCGCTCCAGGCGCAGGTACAGGTCCTCGGGGTTGGCCGCGTACGCCTTGGTGTTGGCATCGAGCGCCTTGAGCCACTCGTAGCCGCGGTCGGGCGAGCCGTCCTCCTCGTAGAACCGGGCGATCATGGCCGCGTAGATGGCGCGCATCGTGCCCGAAGCGGCGACGTCGCGGATGATGATCTGATCCTTGTACGTCGGGTCGATCAGGTCGTCCCAGTCGTGGGGCGCGTCGGCCTCGTCCATCATCTCGGTGTTGTAGGCGATCAGCTGCAGCTGCAGCATCTCGGCCACCCACTTGTCGTCGTCGAACTGGTACTCGTCCTTCACGGCCTCGAGCACGGGCTCGCCCCACGGCTCGATGAGGTCCTCGTTGGCGGCCGGGGTGAACAGCGAGGGCGTGCCGCCCCACCACACGTCGGCCTGCGGGTTGCTCGCCTCGGCGCGCACGCGGTCGGCGACCTCGGCGGCACCGAGCGTGACCAGCTGCACGTCGTAGCCGGAGGCCTCCTCGAACATCGGGATGATCTCGTCGGTGATCGCCGCCGGGCGCGGCGAGTAGATGGTGACGGTGCCCTTCGGCTCGGCCGAGCTGTCGCCGCTCGGGGCGTCGCCGCCGCCGGCGGGCTGCAGCCCGCAGCCGGTGAGAGCGAGCCCGAGGGCGACGGTCGTTGCCGTCGCAGCAAGGATCTTGCGGTTCATGTCCTGGTGCCCCCTTTGGCGCGAGGTGAGTGCGGATCGGTCGTCGATCCTGGGTCCTGCGGTGTCGTCGACCCCATGATGGATCGATCCACCACGTGACCCTACCGGCTGCTGGATCGATCCACCAGTCACGATCCGGACACGGGGTGCGCGCCGCACGACTCCCGCACGATCAGGCGCGGCTCGAGCAGGTGCGACGCCACGGGGCCGCCGCGCTCGATCGCCTCGATGAGCGCGCGCGCCGCCTGGGCGCCGAGCTCGCCGGCGTGCTGGTCGACGGTCGTCAGCGCCGGCGCCCAGAACGCCGTCTGCCCGAGGCCGTCGTAGCCGATCACGCGCACGCGGCCGTCGAGGCCGGCGTCCTGCAGCGCGCGCCCGAAGCCCAGCGCCACGAGATCGCCGTGGCAGATCACGCCGTCGGGCAGCTCGTCCTCGGCCAGCAGCCGCAGTGCCGCCACCTGACCGCCCTCGGCCGTCGGCTCGCCCTCGACCTCGGCGAACGCGACGTCCAGCCCGCTGTCGGCGATCGCGCGTCGGGCGCCCTCGATCCGCTCCACGCGCGACGAGACGCCGTCGACGCTGCCGATGTAGGCGATCCGCCGGCAGCCGTGGTCGAGCAGGTGCCGGGCCGCGAGGTACGCGCCGCGCGCGTTGTCGACGCCGATGTACGGGTGCTCGGCGCCGAGCACGTGGCGGCTCACGAACGCGCTCGGCACGCCCCACGCCCGCAGCTCGTCGATGAGCCCCGCATCGCTCCCCGTGGCCGGGATGATCGCCACGCCCGCGACGTCGTGTTCGCGCAGCGTCTCGAGCGCCCGGCGCTGCCGGTCGACGCGGTCCATGGTCGAGACCATCAGCAGCGTGTAGCCGGCGTCGGTGAAGGTGGACTCCAGCCCGACGAGCATCTCGCCGTAGTGGGGGCGATGGATGTTCGTGACCACCACGCCCACGCTGCGCGATGACTGGCGCCGCAGCGACCCGGCCGCCTGGTGGTACACGTAGCCGAGCTCGGCCATGACCGCCCGCACCCGCTCGCGCGTCTCGTCCGAGACGCGGCCGGTCTCGGCGATCACGTTGGACGCCGTCGTGCGCGACACCCCCGCCGCCTGCGCCACGTCGCGCAGCGTCACTCGCTTCTTGCCCACGCGCTCAGCGTAGGCGGTCGCGGCGCGCTCGCATGTTCGGATCGGTCTGCGGTGGTCCCTTCTCGCCGAGACTGCATGTTCGCGCCGAGACAGCGTGCACCACCTGCTGTTTCGGCGCAGGCGTGCTGTCTCGGCGCATGCGGGCGCTGCGCTCGCACGCCCCGGGTCAGCGACCGGCGACGGCCTCGCGGGCCCGCCACGCGGCCTGCCGGGCGATCTCCGGCGAGAGGCCGACGTGCTTGGTGGGATCGAGCAACTCGCGGATCTGCGGCGCCGAGAGCGCGCCGGCGACGCGCTCGTCGTCGATGAGGAGCTCCTCGAAGTCGTCCTCCTCGGTCTTGATCGCCTGCATCGCGATCTCGTAGACGATGCGGTGCGCCTCGTCGCGCCCGATCTCCTCGCCGAGGGCCAGCATCACGGCCTCGGAGCCGATCATGTTGCCGCTGAGCTCGAGGTTGCGCTTCATGCGGTCGGGGAAGAGCTCCAGGCCCTCGAGCACGATCTTCAGGCGCATGAGCATGTCGCCCATCGCGATGAGGGCGGCCGCCATGATCGCCTCGAGCTTCGCGGTGGCGCCGCCGTCGGCCTCGTGCGGGTGCACGATCGCGCCCATGGCCTCGGGCGCGAGGCCCCGCACCTGCGCGGAGAGGTCGAGCACATCGGCGCACAGCTTGGGGTTGCGCTTGTGCGGCATGGTCGAGCTGCCGACCGATCCCTCGGGCACCGGCTCCGACACCTCGCCGAACTCCGTCTGCATGCCCGTCTCGATCTCGATCGCGATGCGCCCGGCGCACGAGGCGAGCAGCGCGAGATCGGTGATGTAGGCCGACTGCGGCGACAGTAGCGCGCGCGAGGGCACGGGCATCGGCTCGAGGCGCAGCTTCTCGGCCACGCGCTGCTGCACCTTGGGGCCCAGCGCGCCGAGCGAGGCGTAGGTGCCGACGGCGCCGGCCGTCATCACGCGCAGGCACGGCTGCACGCCGCGGCGGATGCGATCGTGGCCGCGCAGGAAGTCGTCGATCCACGTGGCCACCTTCACGCCGAAGGTGATCGGCACGGCGTGCTGGCCGTGGGTGCGGCCCGGCATGATCATCGTCGCGGAGCGCTCGGCGAGGTCGGCCATCGCCCCGAGGCAGTCGAGCACGAGCTGGTTGATGATCCGGTGGGCCCGCTTGATGAGGATCGCGTTGCCGGACTGGGTGATGTTCTGGGTCGTGGCGCCCCAGTGCACCCAGCCGCCGGCGTGATCGCCCGCCACCCGCACGAGCTCCTCGATGAGCGGCATGAGGGGGTGGCCCTGGATGCGCATGTCGGCGACGACGCGGTCGAGGTCGAGATTCTCGAGCCTGGCGACCTCGGTGATGCGCCGCGCCGCGTCGGCCGGCACGATGCCGAGCTCCGCCTCGGCCTGCGCGAGCGCGACCTCGACGTCGAGCCAGGCCTGCCAGATGCTCTCCTGCGTGTAGATCGCTCGGATCCCCGCATCGGGAACGCTGTAGTCCGTGAATCTGCTGGCCTCGCCGGCGACATCGGAGATCGACGGGATTCTGGACACGTTCCCGAGGTTACTCCCGTCGTGACGGATCGATTCATCACGGAGGCGGTTGACACCCGCCCGGTTCGATGGTTAGTTAGTCGAGTAAGTAACCGATAGACCACCGGGAGTCGCGTTGATCGATGACGGCAAGCCCCTCTTCCTCCAGATCGCCGAGCGGGTGGAGGACGAGATCGTGGACGGCACCCTCGCCGAGGAGTCCCAGGCCCCGTCGACCAACGAGCTCGCCGCCTTCCACCGCATCAACCCGGCCACGGCCGCGAAGGGAATGAACATGCTCGTCGAGAAGGGCGTGCTCTACAAGCGCCGCGGCATCGGCATGTTCGTCGCGCCCGGCGCCCGCGACCTGCTCCTGGCCGAGCGCCGCGCCGCGTTCGCGGACGGATTCGTCCGCCCCCTGCTCACCGAGGCCCACCGCATCGGCCTCTCCCCCGACGACGTCCGCGCGCTCATCCGCGAGCACGCAGCCCAGACCACCCCCTGACACGGAAGGACCATGATGGATCCCGTCATCGAGGTGCACAACCTCACCAAGCGGTACAAGGACAAGCTCGCGCTCGACAACGTGAGCTTCCGGATCGAGCGCAACACGATCTACGGCTTCCTCGGCCGCAACGGCGCCGGGAAGACGACGGCGATGTCGATCCTCACGGCACAGAACTTCCCCACGAGCGGCTCGGTGGCGGTGTTCGGAGAGAACCCCTACGAGAACGCCCGCGTGCTGAGCCGGATGTGCTTCGTGCGCGAGAGCCAGAAGTATCCGGACGAGGCGAACGCGAAGACCGCGCTGGCCTCGGCCCGGCTGTTCTTCCCCAACTGGGATCAGGCCCTCGCGGACGAGCTCGTCGACGAGTTCCAGCTTCCGATGAAGACCGTCGTGAAGAAGCTCTCGCGCGGCCAGCTCTCCGCCGTCGGCGTGATCATCGGGCTCGCCTCGCGCGCCGAGATCACCTTCTTCGACGAGCCGTACCTCGGCCTGGACGCCGTCGCCCGGCAGATCTTCTACGACCGCCTGCTGCAGGACTACGCGGAGCACCCGCGCACGGTCATCCTCTCCAGCCACCTCATCGACGAGATCTCCAACCTCATCGAGCGGGTGCTCGTGATCGACGACGGGCGGATCCTGATGGATCAGTCGGTCGACGACGCGCGCGATCAGGCGACGAACATCGTCGGCGAGGCGTCGCTCGTCGAGGGCTTCATCCGCGGTCGCGAGGTGCTGCACCGCGACGCGCTCGGACGCGTCGCCTCGGTCACCTTCCTCGGGCAGCTCTCGCCGACCGAGAAGCAGGAGGTCCGCGAGGCGGGCCTCGACCTCGCCCCCGTGCCGCTGCAGCAGCTAATCGTCCGGATGACGCAGCGGGGATCCGGATCGGCATCCCCCTCCGGCGACCTGAACGAGATCCCCACCGAGACCGAAGGAGCCCTGCGATGACCGCCGTCGCCGCGCCCGCCCGCAGCGGGACCCGAAGCCGCACGCTCAACGTCGTGCGCCTGCAGCTGATCAACTCCCAGTCGCTGATCTGGGTGCCCCTGCTGATCCTGGCCGGGACGCTCGTGATCTGCCTGTTCATCTTCGCGATGATCCCCGGGGACGGGGTGAAGCCGACGGGCGCCGCGAACGCGCCGCTGTGGTACTTCGCCGCGCTGGGGATCCAGGCGATGACCCTGTCGTTCCCGTTCTCGCAGGCGATGAGCGTCACGCGCCGGGAGTTCTTCGTCGGCACGGTGATGTTCGGTGCGATCGGCTCTGCCCTGATGGCGTCGCTGTTCCTCGTGCTCGCGCTCATCGAACAGGCGACCGGAGGCTACGGGATGAACGGCATGTTCGCCTACCTGCCGTGGCTGTTCGAGCCCGGATGGGCGTCGGCGTGGCTGTCGTACTTCACGATCACGCTGTTCCTGTTCGTGATCGGGTTCTGGATCGCGACGCTCTACAAGCGGTTCGGCACCCTCGTGCTGAGCATCGTGATGACGGCCCTCGCGCTGGCGCTGGTGATCGCCATCTTCATCATCACGCGCACCGGATCGTGGCCGCCGATCATCGAGTTCTTCGCCGGCCTCGGCCCGCTCGCGTTCACGCTCTACGGGCTGGCGCTCACCGCCGTGATCGCCGTCGGCGCCTACCTCACACTGCGCAAGGCCACGGTCTAGCGCGTTGCGCCGGCGGGCGCGCCTTCACGCACAGATCTCGCGCTTCGTCACAGGAATCCGACCGGATCCTGGGAGATGTCGCGAGATCTGTGCGTGTGCGCGCGGCTCAGGCCGACTCGGCCTCGCGCTGCAGCGCCTCGAGCTCGGCCTCGGTGGGCACGTAGCCCTCGATGTGCCGCTCGTCGGGGCCGTTATAGGCGGCGAGGGGGCGGATCAGCGCATTGGACGCCTGCTGCTCCATGACGTGCGCGGTCCAGCCCGTGATGCGGGCGGCGATGAACAGCGGCGTGAACGTGAGCGTGTCGAAGCCCATCAGGCTGTAGGCCGGGCCCGACGGGTAGTCGAGGTTGGGGTAGATGCCCTTGCGCTCGACGAATTCGCGCTCGAGGGTGCGATACAGCTCGAGCACGTCGGGCCGGTCGTAGTGCTCCGCGAGGCTCTCGAGCGCGGCCTGCATCGTGGGAACGCGCGAGTCGCCGCGCTTGTACACGCGGTGGCCGAAGCCCATGATTTTGCGCTTCTCGGCGAGCGCCCTCTCGAGCCACGGGACCACGTTCGACGCCTCGCCGATCTCGTCGAAGATGTCGAGCACGGCCTCGTTGGCGCCGCCGTGGAGCGGGCCCTTGAGGGCGCCGATCGCGCCGACGACGGCGGAGTACAGATCGCTCAGCGTCGAGGTGATGACGCGGGCGGTGAAGGTCGAGGCGTTGAACGAGTGCTCGCCGTACAGGATCATCGAGCGGTTGAACGCGTCGACGACGGTCGGGTGGGCCTCCTCGCCGAACGTCATCCAGAGGAAGTTCGCGGCATAGTCGAGGTCGTCGCGGGGCTCGATCAGCTCCTGGCCGCGGCGCCGGCGCTGCCCGTAGGCGACGATCGCCGGCTGCATCGCGAACAGGCGCTTGCTGCGCTCGAGGTTCTCCTCCGGCGTGCCCACGGCCTTCAGGGCGGACGCCCCGGCGGTGTCGCCGGCGCCGATCACGCTGACGGCCGTGCGCACCTCGTCCATCGGGTGCGCCTCGAGCGGCAGCAGATCGATCACCGCACGGACCTCGGGGGTCAGCGCGCGGTGCTGCCGCTCGGCGGCGCGGAAGGCGGCCAGCTCCTCGTCGGTCGGCAGCTCGCCGTGCCACAGCAGGTGCGCCACGGCCTCGAACGGCTGCGTCGCCGCCAGCTCCTGCACCGGGTAGCCGCGGTACAGCAGGCTGTTCGTCTCGGGGTTGACCTTCGAGATCGCGGTGTGGTCGACGACGACCCCCGCGAGCCCCTTCTTGATGTCGTCCGTCATGCTGCTCCCTTGCTCGGTACGGCGTCGAGCCTACGGCCGCTCGTTCTCCTCGGCGCCCGCGGCGACGTGGTGGCGGATGACCTCGGCCACCACGAACTTGAACCACTTCTCCGCGAACTCCGGGTCGAGGTGCGCGGCCTCGGCGAGCTCGCGCAGGCGCGCGACCTGGCGCTCCTCGCGGCCCGGGTCGGACGCGGGCATGTTGTGCGCGGCCTTGAGGTGGCCCACCTGCTGCGTGGCGCGGAACCGCTCGGCCAGCAGATAGATCAGCGCCGCGTCGATGTTGTCGATGCTGGCGCGCAGGCGCAGCAGGGTCTCGCGGGGGTCCTCACCGGCAGCCGTCATGCTCCGAGCGTACCGACGTCGGGCCGGTCTCCGGCCTCGGATCAGGCGACGGGCAGGAGGCAGGTCGGCGCGGGGTAGGCCAGGCGCTGGCGGACCCGGCCCGGGAAGCCGGTGCGCTCGTCGACGGGAAGCGACACGATCTCGTCCGATCCCTGTCCCGCGACCAGCAGGGTGTCGCGCACGAGCACGTGGTGCCGCGGCTTGACGATCCCCGACTCGGCGAGCGCGACCCGCTCGAGCCGATCGCCGTCACCGCCCACGCGCAGCACCGAGATCGTGTCGCTGCCGCGCAGGCCCGCGTACAGGTACCGGCCGTCGCGCGAGGCGGCGAGCTCCGCGGCCGCGTCGCCCTCGGCGGCGCCGGTCTGCGCTCCGGCGCGCAGGCTCCAGCGCCCGTCGGGGCCCTGCGCGAGCACGAACACCTCGCACGAGAGCTCGGTGACCACGTGCAGGAAGCCGCTCGGGTGCAGCACCATGTGACGCGGCCCGGAGCCGAAGGGCAGCACGACCTCGTGGTCGGGTACGAGGCCGCGCGGCCCGACCCGCCAGAAGCGCACGAGGTCGTATCCGAGGTCGGTGGTCGCGATGCGCCCGTCCGGCAGGAACAGCGCCGCGTGGGCGCGCGAGGGGCGCGGCTCGGACGGGTCCGGGGCGTCGGGCGCCGTGCCGGCGCGCGCGGCGAGGAGCCCCCGCACGGCCGGATCATCGAAGGGGCCGGTCCTGCCGCCGAGCAGCGCCCGCAGCTCGGCCGCCGGGTCGGAGCCGTCGTCGGTGCCGGCCAGCATCGCCGCGATGCGCGACGGATCGCCGCCGCCCGACACGAGCGCGCCCAGGTCGACGGCGCCCGACCAGTCGGGCAGCGAGGGCTCGTCCTCGCCCGAGGCCTGCCGCAGCAGCCGCGCGGCGATGTCCGCCGGGTCCTCGCCCGCCGCGACGGGATCGGCGGCGTCGTCCCCCGGGACCGACGAGACCGGATCGGCGGGGCGGTACGGATCGCGCGCCGCGGGGGCGAGGGCGGGCTCGCCGAGGCGGCCGTCGCGCGCGAGAGGCACGTGCACCACGCGGCCGTCGCCCCAGCACGAGGCGACGAGCCGCGAGCCGTCGGGCGCAACGGCGACGTGGCAGACCGCCTCGCCGGCCTCCACCGATCCGATCGGCTCCAGCGTCGCCTCGCCCGTGCGCCGGAAGGCCGCTACCCGCTGCTCGCCCTCGAGCGCCGCGTACACCACCGGCGCCGAGGGGTGGCGGGTGAGCCACGTGGGCGAGAGGGCCTCGACGGCGTCGCCGCGGTGCGCCAGCGCGCCCGACGCGAGCGGCGAGTCGGCCTCGCCCGCGGTCACCACGCCGATCCCGACGCCCTCGCCGCCCATGTCCGATCCGCGCCCGCCGATGAAGAACCTCATGCGCCCATCCTGCCCCGCCGCGGGCGTGGTCTCGACCCGGCGGCTGCTCAGTCCACGAGGTCGTGGCGCACGATGACGGCGTCGCGCGAGGGGCCGACGCCGATCACCGAGATGCGCGTGCCGCTCATCGCCTCGAGCGCGAGCACGTAGTCCTGGGCCGTCTGCGGCAGCTCCTCGAAGGTGCGGCAGCCCGAGATGTCCTCGCTCCAGCCCGGGAAGTGCTGCAGCACGGGCTTGGCGTGGTGGAAGTCGGACTGGTTGACCGGCACCTCGTCGAAGATCTCGCCGTCCACGTCGTACGCCACGCAGACGGGGATCTGCTCGAGCCCGGTGAGCACGTCGAGCTTGGTCATCACCAGGTCGGTGATGCCGTTGATCCGGGTCGCGTAGCGCGTGATGGGCGCGTCGTACCAGCCCACGCGGCGCGGGCGGCCCGTCGTGGTGCCGAACTCGAAGCCCTTCGCGCGCAGCCAGTCGCCCTGCTCGTCGAACAGCTCGGTCGGGAAGGGACCGGCGCCCACGCGCGTCGTGTAGGCCTTGACGATGCCGACGATCCGGTCGAGCCGGTTCGGGCCCACCCCCGATCCCGTCGCGGCGCCGCCGGCCGTGGCCGACGACGACGTCACGTACGGGTACGTGCCATGGTCGACGTCGAGCATGGTGGCCTGGCCGCCCTCGAACACCACGACCTCGCCGCGCTTGAGGGCCTCGTCGAGCAGGTAGCCCGTGTCGGCCACCATGGGGCGCAGCCGCTCGGCGTACGACAGCAGGTCGTCGACGATCTCGTCGACCGTGATCGCGCGGCGGTTGAAGACCTTCACGAGCAGGTGGTTCTTCTGGTCGAGCGCGCCCTCCACCTTCTGGCGCAGGATCGACTCGTCGAAGAGGTCCTGCACCCGGATGCCGACGCGGCTGATCTTGTCGGCGTACGCGGGCCCGATGCCGCGGCCGGTCGTGCCGATCTGCTTCTTGCCGAGGAAGCGCTCGGTGACCTTGTCGAGCGTGCGGTGGTAGTGCGTGATGAGGTGCGCGCTGGCGCTCACCTTGAGCTTCGAGATGTCGACGCCGCGGGCCGACAGCGCGTCGAGCTCCGCGAAGAGCACCTCGAGGTCGATGACCACGCCGTTGCCGATGACCGCGTTCACGCCCGGCGAGAGGATGCCTGAGGGCAGCAGGTGCAGGGCGTACTTCTCGTCGCCGATGACGACGGTGTGGCCGGCGTTGTTGCCGCCGTTGAACTTGACGACCCAGTCGGTGCGATCGCCGAGCAGGTCGGTCGCCTTGCCCTTGCCCTCGTCTCCCCACTGGACGCCCACGATGACGATGCCCGGCACGGTTCCCCCTCTGATCGGGTGCGTTACCCGTCGATCCTACCGAGCGCCCCTGACGCGCCCGCCCGCGTCAGGCGGCGGGCGTGGCGGACGCCTCGATCTCGCGGAGAACGTCCACGACAATCCGCTGGTGTTCCTCGTCAGGGAAGACGACGTCGATGCGCGTGGACTCGCGATCCGTGTAGGGGCTGTCGAAGAGGCGCCTCGGGTCCATCTCGCCTCTGCTGGTGAGCTCGTCCACCACCATGCGCAGGAACTCCATCTGACCCGAGGTCAGGCCGCCGAATGCCAGTCGGGCGGAGAACGCGGCTTCGGCCGCCGAGCGGTCGAGACCGACCAGCGAGCGGACGAAGATGCCGAGTCCTCGATCGCCCGTCACCCTGGCGAGAGCCTCCGGCGTGCCCTCCCCCTGCTCGATGAGGATGCGCTCGAGTTCGCCGAGGTCCGTCTCGGTCAGCGGCAGATTGCGGCGCAGTCTCTGGATAGCGAGGTGATCGCGGTGCGCGCGGATGTATGCCGTGACCTTCTCGCGGAAGCGAGCCTGGTCGACCCCGACGGCGACGATCGGGAGGTCGACGCCGCGCCGCTCGCCCAGATCGTCTGCCCAGTCCACGACCACGACCTTGCGCTTCTTCCTGTCGAGGAACTGCACGAGGCCTCGGATCGCGCGTCGCGCGTGCTCGAGCATCGCCAGCGTGACGCCCTCCCACCATTCGTCGCTCGTGAGCGCCTCGAGAAGCTCTGCCTGGTCCGCGACCTGGGGGACCGCGAGCTTCTCGAGCAGCAGCCTCGCCACCTGCTGCACGTTGTCGCGCATGCGACGCGCGGTCGCCTCGTCCCCCTCGAGTTGCGCTAGGTGTGATGTCCAGGGACGTTGTTTCGGCGACACGGCTGTGAGGAGCTGATGGGCGAGGGCCTCCGGTTATGAAGTGGAGCTGTTGAGTTCAACCGCTTCACGAACCAGGAGGCCCTCATGTCCCACGCTAACGCTGCCCTGACACCACGCGCTCGTCTTCGGCTGGCGCGCCTGATCGTCGAGGACGGCTGGCCGCCGTCCCTGGCGGCGAAGATGTTCATGGTCTCGCCCGTCACAGCCAGGAAGTGGGCTGCCCGGTTCCGAGCCGAGGGGCCGACCGGGATGACGGACCGATCGAGCCGCCCACGGTCGATGCCGGCGAGGACACCGCTGCCCGTGGTCAAGAAGATCGTGAAAGCGAGGTGGCGACGCCGTCTCGGCCCGGTCCAGATCGCTGGCGAGCTCGGTCTGCCCGCCTCGACCGTCCACGCAGTCCTGGTGCGATGCCGGATCAACAGACTCAGCCATATCGACCGGGTCAGCGGTGAGCCGATCCGCCGGTACGAGCATGATCATCCCGGCTCGCTGCTCCACGTCGACGTCACCAAGTTCGGCAACATCCCCGATGGCGGCGGGCACCGTTACGTCGGCCGAGTCCAGGGCGAGCGCAACCGCGAGGCCACCGCTACCCGTCTGCAGAGCCGGAACCACCGCTATGAGCCGCGCCTGGGCACCGCGTTCGTTCACACCGTCATCGACGACCACTCCCGCGTCGCCTACGCCGAGATCTGCTCGGACGAGAAAGCGGACACCGCGATCGGTGTCCTGCGCCGCGCCGTCGCCTGGTTCGCCGACCGTGGCGTCCGCGTCAAGCGTGTCCTCTCGGACAACGGCTCCGCCTACAAGTCATATGCCTGGCGCGATACCTGCACCCAGCTCGGAATCACGGCGAAGAAGACCCGCCCCTACCGGCCGCAGACGAATGGGAAGATCGAGCGGTTCCACCGCACCCTCGCCGATGGTTGGGCATATGCCCGGTTCTACGGATCAGAAGCCGAGCGCCGCGCGGCGCTTCCGGGTTGGTTGCACTTCTACAATCATCACAGGCACCACTCCGCGATCGGAGGCCCGCCTATCAGCAGGATCGAAAACAACCTACCTGGACATCACAGCTAGGGCGTGTTGATCAAGAGGTTCCGCTCCTCGGTGGGTGAGTCTTGAACGGTGACGCGACAGGAGATCTCTGACGAGGTGTGGGCCGTGATGGAGCCGTTGATGCCGACGGTGACCGGTCGGTCGCGGCCGTGGACGGATCACCGGCTCGCTATCGAGGGGATGGCGTGGAAGTACCGGACCGGTGCGCCGTGGCGTGACGTTCCGGAACGGTTCGGGAAGTGGAACTCGATCTACAAGCGGTTCAACCGGTGGGCCGGGGACGGCACCTGGCAGAAGCTGCTCACCGAGGTGCAGAAGCAGGCCGACGCCGCTGGGGAAATCGACTGGGTCGTCTCGATCGACTCCACGATCGCGCGCGTGCATCAGCACGGCGCGACCCTCGCCCGGGACACAGGGGGCTGTGCCGAATCACAAGAATCCGTGGTCCGAGCCGCCTGATCACGGGATCGGACGCTCCCGCGGCGGGCTGACGACCAAACTGCACCTGGTCTGCGACGGGCGCGGCCGGCCGCTGAGCATGATGATCACCGCCGGGAACATCAACGACACCACGATGATGAGCGCGGTGCTGGAGAACATCCGCGTTCCCCGCGACGGGAAGGGCCGCCCCCGCACCCGCCCCGACCGGGTGCTCGCCGACAAGGGGTACCCCTCAAGGGCGAACCGCGCCTGGCTCCGCGACCGGAGGATCGCGGCGACCATCCCCGAGCGGGACGACCAGATCGCGCACCGCCGCAAGAAGCCGGGCCGGCCGATCGCTTTCGGCGACAAGCAGAAGGAACGCTACAAGGGACGCAACGTCGTAGAACGCTGCTTCAACCGTCTCAAGCAGTGGCGCGGCATCGCGATGCGCTCGGACAAACTCGCCCGCAACTACCGAGCCGCCGTCAGCCTCGCCGCGGCGCTGATCTGGATCAAGACCGATCTCCGCTGAGCGCTTCGCGCTCCTGCAGCGTGCGCTCAAGCTGTCCCACCGTCGGCGCACCCGCAAAGCCGCGCTCGGTCAGATAGACCCTGCACGCCAAGTCGGCAGTGTTCCCCTGGGACGGGAACAAGTCCTGACCGTCCAGAAGAATCGTGGGCGAGCCCGCGAAACCAGAGCTCACCGCCTCAGCCTCGGTGCGGATCAACACGAACTCCACCGGAACATCGCCCCGTCCGATCGAGTCGAGCACCAGCCGTACTCGATCGCCCGCCTCCTGCCAATTCGGGCAATCCTCGATATGCAGCACCTGGATCTTCACACGCCCATTCTCCCGCGCAACTCACGGCGGCTGGCCACCCCGCACCTTCTTGATCAACACGCCCTAGCTGTGATGTCCAGGGACGTTGTTTCGGCGACACGGCTGTGAGGAGCTGATGGGCGAGGGCCTCCGGTTATGAAGTGGAGCTGTTGAGTTCAACCGCTTCACGAACCAGGAGGCCCTCATGTCCCACGCTAACGCTGCCCTGACACCACGCGCTCGTCTTCGGCTGGCGCGCCTGATCGTCGAGGACGGCTGGCCGCCGTCCCTGGCGGCGAAGATGTTCATGGTCTCGCCCGTCACAGCCAGGAAGTGGGCTGCCCGGTTCCGAGCCGAGGGGCCGACCGGGATGACGGACCGATCGAGCCGCCCACGGTCGATGCCGGCGAGGACACCGCTGCCCGTGGTCAAGAAGATCGTGAAAGCGAGGTGGCGACGCCGTCTCGGCCCGGTCCAGATCGCTGGCGAGCTCGGTCTGCCCGCCTCGACCGTCCACGCAGTCCTGGTGCGATGCCGGATCAACAGACTCAGCCATATCGACCGGGTCAGCGGTGAGCCGATCCGCCGGTACGAGCATGATCATCCCGGCTCGCTGCTCCACGTCGACGTCACCAAGTTCGGCAACATCCCCGATGGCGGCGGGCACCGTTACGTCGGCCGAGTCCAGGGCGAGCGCAACCGCGAGGCCACCGCTACCCGTCTGCAGAGCCGGAACCACCGCTATGAGCCGCGCCTGGGCACCGCGTTCGTTCACACCGTCATCGACGACCACTCCCGCGTCGCCTACGCCGAGATCTGCTCGGACGAGAAAGCGGACACCGCGATCGGTGTCCTGCGCCGCGCCGTCGCCTGGTTCGCCGACCGTGGCGTCCGCGTCAAGCGTGTCCTCTCGGACAACGGCTCCGCCTACAAGTCATATGCCTGGCGCGATACCTGCACCCAGCTCGGAATCACGGCGAAGAAGACCCGCCCCTACCGGCCGCAGACGAATGGGAAGATCGAGCGGTTCCACCGCACCCTCGCCGATGGTTGGGCATATGCCCGGTTCTACGGATCAGAAGCCGAGCGCCGCGCGGCGCTTCCGGGTTGGTTGCACTTCTACAATCATCACAGGCACCACTCCGCGATCGGAGGCCCGCCTATCAGCAGGATCGAAAACAACCTACCTGGACATCACACCTAGCTCACGGCGCAGCAGGAGCAGGTCGAACCTCTTCGCCTGCTCGTCGTCGTCGGCAACCGCCGTCGGCATGCCGCCCAGCGCGGCGGCGACGTCTCCCGCCTCGACCGCGCCGATCGGCGCCTGCCACGCCGCGATGTCCCGGTATCGCTCGATGAGCTCCCGGTGCGGGCGCGCAACGAACGACTCCGCGGGAATCCCGGCGACGAACTCGCTCAGCCACGCGGCGGCAGAGGCGCGGGCCTCCGCGTCGTCCGTACCCGGGGCGATCCTGCTGACGAGCGCCGCGCGCGTCGCGAAGAGTCGGCTGCCCAGTGATGCCGGCACCGAAGCAGCGCGATCGGCGGGCTCCATCCGGAAGAAGTCGAGGTTGCCGCAGAAGTCGAAGACCCGGAAGCCCGACTTGTCGTCCGTCGATGGGTCGCCCGTGTCGCCGAACACCCCCGGTGCCAGCCGCGTTCCGCGCCCGATCATCTGCCAGAATTTGGTCTTCGAGTGCACCTCCTTGAACAGCACGAGATTGAGCACCTCGGGCACGTCGATGCCGGTGTCGAGCATGTCGACGCTGATCGCGATGTGCGGGGCCTTTGCCGGCTGTGAGAAGTCGTCGATGAGGCGCTGCGCGTACGAGGACGCGTGTGTGATCACCTGCGCGAAGTCCCCACCGAGGTGGGGGTACTGCGCATCGAACCGCTCCTTGATGAAATCCGCGTGGCGCTGATTCTTCGCGAAGACGATCGTCTTGCCGAGTCGGTCACCTCCCGCCACCCGGTGGCCATGGGTCATGAGCTCGGCAAGCGCCTTGTCGACCGTGTCGGCGTTGAAGAGCGTGCGGAAGACCCGGGCCGCCTCGACCTCGATCGGCGGGTCGTCGTGGTCGCTCTCCTCGTCCCAATCCAGGGTGTCCCACTCCTCCCGCTCCTCCTCAGAGAGGTCGTCGTAGCGCACGCCACGGCGGTGGAAGCCGAGGTCATATGAGTAGCCCTCCGGCCCGACGAGGTAACCGTCCGCGATCGCCTCATCGAGCGGGTACGAGTCTGTGGGCACGCCGGGCTCGAGGCCGAACAGCCGGTACGTGCTCCGCGCGATGTCGTCCACGGGCGTGGCGGTCAGACCGAGCAGCAGCCCGTCGAACCAGTCGAACAGCGCGCCGTACTTCTGGTACACCGAGCGATGCGCCTCGTCGATGACGATGAGATCGAAGAACCCCGGCCCGAACCGCCGTTCGCCGCGCGGGCCCCGGTCGCCCTCGACGAGATTCATCATCGTCGGATAGGTGGAGAGGTAGACGCGGCCCTTGGTGACCCTGTCAGACGTGAGATTCGCGGTGGCGACGTCGGGAAGGTGCTCGGAGAACGCCCGCCCGGCCTGACTGACGAGCGCGGTCCGGTCGGCGAGGAACAGCACGCGCTTGACCCAGCCCTGCGCCATGAGCTGCTTGACGAGCGCGACAGTGGTGCGCGTCTTCCCGGTGCCGGTCGCCATGACCAGCAGCGCCCTGCGCTGGAGCGCATCGAAATGCTCCCCGACCTTCGCGATCGCGCGGAGCTGGTACGGACGCCCAGCGATGGCCGTGTCGACGGGCGCGGCCGTGAGCGGCCGCCGGAGCGCGCGGCGCCGGACCATCAGCTCCAGCTCGTCGCGCGTGTAGAAACCGGCGACGGCGCGCGGCGGATAGCCGGCGGCGTCGTCCCAGATCTGGTGCCGATCACCGTTGGACAGGAAGATGACGGGTCGCCGCCCCGTGACCGCCTCCAGCCGGTCCGCGTAGAGCTTCGCCTGCGGGCCGCCGGCAGCCGGATCTTTGATCGTGCGCTTCGCCTCGACGAGCGCGAGCGGAAGCCCGTCGGCGCCCCACAGCACGTAGTCGACGTACCCGACGCCCGACTCGTTCACGCCGGGGATGACCGGCATGCCCTCGACCCTGTACTCGCGGTCGCGGGGCTGATCGAGCGGCCATCCGGCCTCGTGGAGGAGGAGGTCGATGAGCTGACGACGAGTGTCGTCCTCGCGATAGTCGTGACTGTCCGCAGTCGTGTCCGCCGCCTGCGCCGCCGCGATCTGCTGCCGCAGCCGCGCGATCTCGGCGTCGCGCTCGGCGAGAGTCGCATCGCGCTCCGCGAGCGCCCGTTCCGCGGCCTCCTGATCCGCCTTGATCCGCTTTGCGAGCGCGATCTGCTGCTCGGCCGTGAGGGGCGCGCGGCGCTTCACGATCTCGACATCGAACCGCGATCCGAGCGGCGCCGCCTCGGGGAACGTCGAGTAGTGCTTGACGGTCCAGACCACGACGTCGAAGAGGTGCCGCAGCAGCTCGAGCGCCTCCCGCGACGAGAGCTTGCGCTTCTCGTGGACGGCGTCATTGCCGACTCGGCGGATGATGTTCATCTTCGCGTTCACGACGGACGTGCGCAGCTTGAACTGGTTGTCGTTCATCCGCGCGTTGAGATCGCTCCGGTACGGCTCGGGCAGACCGAAGACCTCGACGAACAGGTACTCGACGACCGCCTCCACCGCGCTGCGCGCGTACTTGCCCGCCGCCTGCGCGTCGGAGAGAACGTACGACTCCGCCCGCTGACACGCCTCATACAGCTCCGGCCACTCGTCGCGGATGAACCCGAAGTTGCTCACCGATCCCCCGATCACACAGAAGTCAGGATCAGCGTATCGGCGCCGTGCGACATCGCGTGTGGTCGGCAGATCCGGCCCGTGACGGGAATGTCGGTGGCGGGTGAGAGGTTGTTCAACGCGGGTGACCGGGAAAGACGCCCAGGGATGCGTTCCTCGCGGATAACCGGTTACCGCACCTGCCGGTATCGGCTACGCTGATACGTACACCCCCAGATGCTTCGGCTACTGGTTAGAAGGCCTCGCTTCGGCGGGGCCTTCGGAATTTATGCTCCACTTCTCGGGGCGCCTCACCGTGCCGTGCTCATCGCTGAGCTCGTCAGGGAGCTGGCACTCGGCGAGCGCCGAGACCGGCACTCGCCGGAAGAGGTCGAGATCGAGCTGGCGCAGTTCGTTGCTCGAGCGCTTCTCGTCGACCGGTGACAGGATCCCGACCTGCCGCCCCAGTTCCTCCTTCACCATGCGGATCGGCATCACGAGATCGGAGTCGTTGCTCAGCACCACGAAGCAGTCGGCAAGCCCGCGCATGGCATCGACGAGGAGCATGCTGGCGAGCGCGACGTCGGACCCCTTCTCCTCCGTCTTCTTGACCCGCACGGTCTTCGCCGAACCATCTGCGAGCAGCTCGACCGGGTGCACCGGCATCACACGTGTGTCCACGCGGAACTTGCCCTCGAAGATGCTCGTGCGCGGCAGAGTGCGCAGTGCTCGCAAGTACGCCTGCTGACGCTGGGGAGCGTTTCGATCCTTGCCGGGCAGCGGCTTGATCACCGCCGTGAAGTACCGAACGGCCACGACCTCGAACTCGGGAAGCAACCGCTCGGCGAGCGCTTCGAGGTCGAGCCACTTGTCCTGCGGCTGGCCCTCCAGAAGACGCCGGTACAGGTTGAAGCCGTCGACGTATAGGGCCGCAGTCGGCCGCGCCGACGACTCTGCCATCACAGCTCCCCGCGGAAGGCTCGGTGCTGGAGGGCAGCGAAGAGCTCGTCGTCGGCTTCGAGCGCACGAGCGACGCGGGCGCGCTCGGCATGAATCGCCTCGACCTTGTCGGCGAACTCCTGCTGCAGGCGAAGTGGCGGGAGAGGGAGAAGCAATGATTTGGTGCGGCTAATGTCGAGGTTCGAGATGTTCGTGGTCCGATTACCGAAGCTACGAACTGTCGCCTGGACCTCGGGGCCGCTGAACCACTGATGTAGGAACAGCGGATCGATGCGACTGCTCGGTCGCAGAGCTACAACGAAACCTCCGATGACGAACCTTTCCGGGAGGTCGTCCACGAAGCAGCACCTCCCGACAAGGTTCCAGCTATTGGCGCTGGAGATGAGGGTGTCACCTTGGCGGAGGAACTTCTCATCCTTGATGGGCTCGCTTGGCGTGATCCGCACGACATCGCCGAGATATAGGCGCTTCTGCACATTCTTCGTGCGCATCACCCCGACACCTCTTGCCGACACCTCGGCTGGCTTGTACGTGACACCGCGCACAAAGGAAGCCACGTCTCCCAGCCTCACCGTGTCGAAGCCGCCCCCGAACATCTCACGGAAGAGGGCCTGGGGGAGCTCGTCGAGGTGGGTGAGCTGGGCGCGGCGCTTCGCGCGGATCGCGTCGGCCGCGTCGAGGATCGCCGCGATCCGCCGCTGCTTCTGGAGGTCCGGAATCGGAACCAGAAGGCTCCCGAGCGCCTTGAGCGAGATTGACTTGCGACGTTCCGCCGAACCGCGCCCGAGCGAACCGTAGCGCGCAATCGCCTGAGGCGAGCGCAGCAGTCTCAACAGGTATGTGATGTCGACTTTCTCGCTGTCCACGGAGAATACCGTGTACATCGGACTCACGATGCAATCCTCCGGCGCGAAACCAATTGCACCCTCATCGAGGTGGATCGTCGCATAGGCAAATTGCCCCGCGCGCACGACCTTGTACGACGACGTGTCGACCGACGCGACCTGCTTCTTGAAGTAGTCGCGCTGCGGGACGAATCCAGCATGCTTGGTCACGGAGTAGACCGGCAGTGAATGGCCCGACCCCGCGCGGCCGGAGGCCGGCGCGATGACGTCACCGAGGCGCCTCACGCCAGCAGCCCCCGCAGTTCCTTCACTCCGTCAGCGATCTCCGCGTTCAGACGCTCGACGTCGGCGAGGATGTCGGCCACCGGGCGGTGCTCGACCTCCTCGTACTCGACCTCCTTGTAGCGGTTGATGGAGAGGTCGTACCCCTGCTCGCGGATCTCGTCGGCGGGTACGAGGAACGACTGATCCGTGCGGGCGCGCTCCTTCTCCCCAGGGCGGTTCCGCCAGCGGGTCAGCACATCGGGAAGGTCCGACGTCTCGAGCTTCGTGCGCTTGTCATCGAGCGAGAAGCCGTCGCTGCGCACGTCGTAGAACCAGACGTCATCGGTGCCGCCAGCGCCGGTCTTCGTGAAGAACAGGATCGCCGTCGACACCCCGGCGTAGGGCTTGAAGACGCCCGACGGCAGCTTCACGACGGCGTCGAGCTTGTGCTCGTCGACGAGCATGCGGCGCAGGTCCTTGTGGGCCTTGCTCGATCCGAACAGCACACCGTCGGGCACAATCACCGCGGCGCGACCGCCTGTCCTCAGCAGACGCAGGAAGAGCGCGAGGAACAGCAGCTCGGTCTTCTTGGTCTTGACGACGCGCTGCAGCTCCTTGCTCGTCGCCTCGTAGTCCAGAGAACCGGCGAACGGGGGGTTGGCGAGCACCATGTCGTACGACTCGGCGTCATCCGCCGATCCCTCCGCGAGCGAGTCGCGGTAGCGGATGTCGGGTGCGTTCACACCGTGCATGAGCATGTTCATCGAGCCGATCCGCAGCATCGTGGAGTCGAAGTCGAAGCCGTGGAACGCCGAGTGGTGGAAGTGCTTCGATTGCACCTGGTCGACGAGCGCATCGGGGTGCTCCGCGCGGATGTACTCCGCAGCGGCCATCAGGAAACCCGCCGTGCCGCAGGCGGGATCGACGATCTCCATGCCGGGCGTCGGCGCCATCATGTCGACCATCAGCTGAATGATGTGCCGCGGGGTGCGGAACTGCCCGTTGACGCCGGCCGAGGCGATCTTCGACAGCAGGTATTCGTAGAGGTCGCCGTTCGTGTCGCGATCCTTCATCGGGATCTCGTCGAGCTGATCCATGACCTTGCCGAGCAGCGCCGCGCTCGGGATCGTGAAGCGCGCGTCGCGCATGTGGCCACCGTAGGTGGTCTCGACGCCCGCGATCTCCGATCCGAGACCACGCAGGAACGGAAACACCTGCTCCGACATGACCTCGTACACCGCGGCGCTGTCGCCATTCGCCCGCAGCCGCGACCAGCGCAGGTGGTCCTGACCCTCGCCGAACGGCATCGGGCGCGACGTCGAGCCGGTCAGCCGCAGCTCGCGTTCGGCGTCCGTCTGCTGATCGTCGAGACGGCGGAGGAACAGCAGATAGGTGATCTGCTCGATCACCTCGAGCGGGTTCGAGATGCCGCCCGACCAGAACGCGTCCCAGACCCGATCGATCCTGCTCTTGAGTTCACCCGTGATCACGGATCGAGCTTACGTGCGGCTTCCGACAGCGGCCGGGCCCGGGCACGACGCGCCGCCGCGGTCCGCCCCGGGGAAACCGCGCGTGGAGGCGCCCCGCGCCGCTACGCTGACCGCGTGGCGACGCTGACGAGCACGACGAGGACCCCGGTGCGGACGACGACGTGGAGCGTGCTGCGGATCGCCGCGGCGGCGCTCATCCTCGCCGCGGCGTTCGCGCAGCTGGCGCGCACCCTGCGCAACGCCGTGGACAACGACTTCCACCTGCCCACCTCGATCGCGAACTTCTTCAGCTTCTTCACGATCGAGTCGAACCTCTTCGCCGCGATCGTGCTCGTCATCGCCGCCGTGCGCGGCTGGACCCGCCGCGAGGACCGCGACCCGGCGTGGCTCTCGATCGCCCTGGCGGCCGTGAGCACGTTCATGATCATCACCGGCATCGTCTACAACCTGCTGCTGCGCGGCATCGAACTGCCCCAGGGCCAGACGGTGGCGTGGTCGAACGAGGTGCTGCACGTGGTGGGGCCGCTGTTCCTGCTGCTCGACGTGCTCTTCGCCCCGCGGCGGCGCGGGCTGCCGTGGGCCACGATCGGGATCGTCGTGATGTATCCGATCGTCTGGGCGGTCTACACGCTCGTCCGCGCGAACCTGATCACGAACCAGACCACCGGCGATCCGTGGTGGTACCCGTACCCGTTCCTCAACCCTCACGTGCAGGGCGGCTACGGCGGCGTCGCGCTCTACATCGTGGGGATCGCGGCCGCCTTCGCCCTCGTGGCCTGGGGCATCGTCGCGGTCGGCCGCCGCCGGGACCCGCTGACCGAGTCCTGAAGGCGGGAGAACGCTCGCTGAGCGGCACGGCTCGCGCGGCTTCTCGCACGTGACCGCACGGTAGCTCCGCTCCACAGGGCACAACTCCCCGCCGCCCCCGTCGCGCGGCCACCGTAGGCTGGCCGGAGGCACACGGAGGGGAACCGATGAGCACTGCACCGACCGATCAGGAGCTGGCCCGCGCACGCGAGGTGCTCGACCACATCGCGACGTCGTATTCGCGCAAGGTGGTCGGCCAGGAGCGGCTGCGCACGAGCCTGCTGATCGCGCTGATCGCCAACGGGCACATCCTGCTCGAGTCGGTGCCCGGCCTGGCCAAGACGACGGCGGCGAGCACCCTGGCCGACACGATCGCGGCCGACTTCAAGCGCATCCAGTGCACCCCCGACCTGCTGCCCAGCGACATCACCGGCAACCAGGTCTACGACGCCTCCACGGGGTCCTTCCGGACGGTGCTCGGCCCCGTGCACGCCAACTTCGTGCTGCTCGACGAGATCAACCGGTCCAGCGCCAAGACCCAGAGCGCCATGCTCGAGGCGATGCAGGAGCGCCAGACGACGATCGGCGGCGAGGTGCACCACCTGCCCAAGCCGTTCCTCGTCATCGCCACGCAGAACCCCATCGAGCAGGAGGGCACCTACGAGCTGCCCGAGGCCCAGCTGGACCGCTTTCTCATGAAGGAGATCGTGGAGTACCCGAGCCCCGCCGAGGAGTTCGAGGTGCTGCAGCGCATCGACACCGGCGTGCTCGATCCGGAGCGCCACCTCGAGAGCACGGCCACCGTGCAGGACGTGCTGATGATGCAGGACGTCGCGAGCCGCATCCACGTCTCGCCCGCCGTGCGCAACTACATCGTCGGGCTGAGCTACGTCACCCGCAATCCGGCTCCCTACATCGGCGAGGAGAAGGCGCGGTACATCAAGTACGGCGCCAGCCCCCGGGCGAGCATCGCGTTCCTGCAGTGCTCGCGCGCGCTCGCGCTCATCAACGGCCGCACCCACGTGCTCCCCGAGGACGTCCGGACGCTGCGCCACCTCGTGCTGCGCCATCGCGTGCTGCTCACGTTCGAGGGCGAGGCCGACGGCATCCGCAGCGAGGACCTCATCGACGCGATCTTCCAGTCGGTCCCCACCCCGTAACTCCCATGGCCACCCTGCTCACGCGGGTGAAGGGCAAGCTCTTCATCCCCTCGCGGCGCAAGTCGGTGCACGCGCTCGACGGCGCGTACGCCTCGCTGCTGCACGGGCGGAGCCTCGACTTCGAGGATCTGCGCCGCTACGAGCACGGCGACGACATCCGCGACATCGACTGGCGCGCCACCGCGCGGCTGTCCACGCTGCTCGTGAAGCGCTCGCGCGCCACGCGCATGCACACGATCCTCTTCGCCGTCGACACGGGCCGGCGCATGGCGGCGCTCGCGCCCGACGAGACGGCCAAGAAGGAGATCGCGATCATGGCCGTCGGCGCGCTGGGCCTGCTGAGCCTGCGCCACGGCGACGACGTGACCGTGCTCTACGGCGACGCCGCCGATGTGCGCCGCACCCCGCCGCGCCGCTCCGAGGGCGCGCTCGAGCACGCGCTGCGGGCGATCGACGCGGCCTGCACCCCGGCGAGCGCGGCGAGCGACCGCAACGAGCTGCTGCGCACGATCGCCCGCACCGTGCAGCGGCGGATGATCGTCGTGGTGATCACCGACGAGGAGCCGATCACCGAGGAGCACGAGGCCGCCCTGCGCCGCCTGCGCGTGCAGCACGACGTGCTGTGGATCACGGTGCGCGACGCCGATCCCGTGCTCGACCGCCGCTCGCGGGCGGAGCGGCGCGACGTGGACAGCGGTTGGGGCGTGCCGGCGTTCCTGCACGGCGACGCATCGGTCGTGGCGGAGCTTGCGGCCACGCGCGCGGCCGAGGACCGCCGGCGCGACGAGCTGCTGAACGGGCTGGAGATCAGCCACGCGACCGTGTCGACGCACGACGACGTCGTCCCCGCGCTCATCACGATGCTGCATCGGAGGGCCGTCAATGTCGGCGCCCGCTGAGGTGGTGCGGATGGGCCTGACGCCCACCGATGAGCTGTACCCGCCCGTCCAGTACGGCGGGCTGTGGCTGCTGCTCGCGGCCGGCATCCTGATCGTCATCGTCGGCGTGATCGCGCTGATCGTGCTGCTCACGCGGCCGCCGAAGCCGCGCGCCGAGCGCACCGAGCCCGAGCGCCCCACCGCCGAGCGGCTGCAGAGGCTGCGCTCCGACTACCTGCAGCGGATCGACGCGGTCGAGCGCGCCTACGGCGAGGGGCACATCACCGCCCGCCGCGCCAACGCGGAGCTCAGCCGCCTCACCCGCGCCTTCGTGAACGACTACACCGGCCTGGCGACGCCCGTGATGTCGCTCGACGAGCTCGAGGCGCACGACGTGCACCCGGCGCTCGTCGACGCGCTCAGGCGCCACTACTACCCGAGCCTGTTCCGCGGCGGCCCCGTGATCGACCCGGCCGCCGGCGCGAGCGCCGCACGCGAGGTGGTGAATGCATGGCACTGACGAGCATCTGGCCGATCGTCGCGGTGGCGGCGCTCATCGTCGTCGCGGCCGCGGCGGGGCTCGCGTGGGGCCTGCGCCGCTCCGGCCGCGACCGGGGCGGCGACGGCGTCCTCGTCGCGCGCGCCGAGCGGCTGCGCGAGCTGCCCGCCGTGCGCGCCGCCACGCGGCGCCGCGCGGTGGGGCTGGGGGCCATCGCCCTGCTCGCGGGCGCCTCCGCCCTCGCCGGCAGCGTCGTGATCGCCCGGCCCATGGCGTCGCAGACGATCGTGCCCGAGAACACCAGCCGCGACATCATGCTGTGCCTGGACGTGTCGGGATCGATGACCGAGGTCGACAAGGAGGTGCTCGACGTCTTCCTCGAGCTCGTCGACGGCTTCGAGGGCGAGCGGATCGGGCTGACGATCTTCAACGCCTCGCCCGTGCAGGTCTTCCCGCTCACCGACGACTACGCGTTCGTGCGCGAGCACCTGCGCTCGATGCGCGAGAGCTTCGAGTACGGCGACGTCACGCCCGAGCACTGGCAGGGCACGCTCGACGGCCCCGGCGCCTCGCTCATCGGCGACGGCCTCGCCGCCTGCGCGCTGCGCTTCGACCACTCCGACGAGGAGCGGTCGCGATCGATCATCCTCGCCACCGACAACGAGGTCGCCGGCGCCTCCGTGCTCACGCTGCAGGAGGCCGCGGACTACTCCGCGTCGGTGGGCGTGCGGGTGTTCGCGCTGAACCCGATCCAGGACGACGGCGCGGTGGCGCAGGAGCTGGTCGCGGCCGCCGAGGCCACGGGCGGCGCGGCCTACGGCCTGCGGGGCACGACCACGGTGGGCGACATCGTCGACCGCGTGCAGGAGCAGGAGGCCACGGCCCTGCGCGGCGAGATCGAGGTGGTCTGGACCGACGAGCCGACCGTGTGGATCGTGGTGGTGCTCATGCTCGCGCTCGTGCTCGTCGTGATCGGATGGAGGGTGCGGCTGTGACCTTCCTGCCCGTGCTCCACCCGCTGCTGCTCCTGGCGCTGTGCCTGCCCGTGCTCGCGCTGGCGGTGTGGACGCTGATCCGGGCCGCCGAGCCCGGCGCGCGCGCACGCTGGGCGCTGCGCGTCGCGCTCGTGCTGGCGTGCACGGTCCTCGCGTTCCGCCCGGGCATCCCCGACGGCGCGGCGCGATCGGTCGCCACGAACGTCGACATCGTGATCGTGCTCGACAACACCACGAGCATGCTCGCCGAGGACTGGGAGGGCGAGGACGGCGCGCGCCGGATCGACGGCGTCGCCGACGACATCCGCGCGATCATCGAGACCTATCCGGGCGCGCGGTACGCGCTCATCGCCTTCGACAACAGCGCGCAGCTGCGCCTGCCCCTCACGACCGACACGAGCGCCCTCATGGCCTCGATCGAGGTGATGGCGCCGCCGCCGACCGATCGCTCCTCCGGCAGCTCGATCGGCATCGCCGCCCCCGTGCTCGAGCAGACGCTGCGCGGCGCGCAGGAGTCGCAGCAGGGGCGCGCCCGCATGGTCTTCTACCTCGGCGACGGCGAGCAGACCGCGCCGGAGGAGCCCGAGTCGTTCGCCGGCAGCGCGGAGCTCGTCGACGGCGGCGCCGTGCTGGGCTACGGCACCGCCGAGGGCGGCCCGATGAGGCGCGTCGGCGCGGGCGTGGACGGCTCGGGCGACTACCTGGAGGACCCGGCGACGGGCGAGCGGGCCGTGTCGATCATCGACGAGGAGGCGCTCGGCACGATCGCCGAGCAGCTGGGCGTGCCCTACGTGCACCGCACGGCGGATGCGGAGCCCGAGCTGCCCGAGGCGCCCGCCGAGACGACGGCCGTCGCCGATCAGGAGACCCCGGGCGCCCGCACCGAGCTGTCGTGGGCCATCGGCATCGTCGTCGCCGGTCTCCTGCTGGCCGAGGTCGCCGTCGCGGCCACCCGCATCGGCCGCACCCTGCGGCTGGCCCGATCGCCGAAGGAGGCCCGGCGATGACCCGCAAACGGCTGCGGATGTGGCTGCTCATCGGCTTCGCCCCGATTGCGCTGGCGGGCCTCGTGATCGTCGTGAAGATCCTCGGGATGTACGCCTTCGCGCACCAGGCGATCACGGCGCACGTGCAGGGCAACCCCCAGGGAACCGTCACCGCGGCCGAGGCGCAGCACCCGCTGAACTGGTTCGAGCCCTACAAGGCGCCCTACAACCTCGGCGTGGGCCTGGCGGGCCTCGAGCGGCTGCCCGAGGCCCGCGCGCAGTTCGAGGCCGCGCTGCCGCTGACCGAGGGGCTCGAGCGGTGCCCCGTGCAGCTGAACCTGGCGCTCGTGATCGAGCGCCAGGGCGACGCGGCCGAGAGCCCCGCGGAGGCCGGCGCGTTCTACGCCGAGGCGCTCGAGGTCAACCTGGCCCTGCCGGAGGAGTGCCGCAGCGACGAGGCGAACGAGCAGTCGCCCGACCCCGAGCGCGACAACGCCGAGACGCAGGACGACCAGCAGGATCGGCTGCAGCAGAAGCAGCAGCAGAACGAGCAGCAGCAGCCGGACACCGGCGAGGACGAGCAGGACCAGCCCACCGAGCAGGAGCAGCAGGAGCAGGAGGACAAGCTCGGCCAGATCGAGGACAAGCTCGAGAACGGCGCCCAGGAGCGCGAGCAGGGCGAGGACGACAGCTCCGGCGGCGGAACGGACAAGCCATGGTGACCCGATCGCGATTCGTCGCCAAGCACGACGGCGCCCCGCCGACCCCTCCCCCGGGCGGCTACCAGCGCGCCCGGCAGTTCCCCTCGTCGCCGTTCGCGCCCGAACTGACGATGCCGTTCGCCCCGCGCGAGCCGGAGCCGAAGCCGGCCCGGCGACGGCACTGGTTCGGCTGGGCGGCGCTCGGAGCGGCGGCGGGCCTCGCGCTCGTGCTGCTCATCCAGCTCGCGATGGGCGCCACCGACACCATCTACGGCACCACGATGATCGCGCTCCAGCTCGTGGTGGCGGCCGTGGTGATCGCCGCCCTCTTCGTGCCGAACGCGCGCTTCCTCGGGGCGATCGCGCTCACCGTCGCGGTGATCCTCAACGTCGGCACGATCGGCGCCGCCAGCGCGCTGCAGTCCTCGGCGGCCGGCACGTACGACGGCGAGACCGTGCGCGACAAGACCGAGCAGGAGTACCCCGGCATCCGCGATGTCGATCCCGACCTCGTGCTGCAGGCGGAGTCGCTCGAGCAGATGCAGGCGCGGTTCGACTCGCTCTCCGAGGCGATCCGCACCGAGCTGACCGATCGCTTCGGCTTCACCTGGGTGCGGATCGGCGAGGGCTCCACCCGCCCCGAGCGCAACGGCTACGGCGGCGAGTCGATGCTCGTCGAGTACAGCGCGCCGGTGTGGGCGACCGAGCAGCCCATCCGCACCGAGGCGCAGAAGCGCGAGGTCATGGCCGCGATCGACGACGTGCTGCTGCGCGAGGGCGTGTACTGGCCGCTCTACCCGCTCAACGAGGACAGCGGCATCACCGACGACAGCCTCGACAAGCTCTACGGCAGCGCCGATCCCGCCACCCAGGTGGTGTGGGAGTGGTACACCGAGGTCGGCGGGACCGACCTGATGTACGAGTCCGGCGCGCCCGACCCGAGCCTCTTCTACGCCACGATCACCGACCTCACCCACGACGACACCGGTGTCTTCCGGCAGCGCCAGGAGGCCGAGAACGCCAGCGACGGCACGCCGCTCGAGGGCCTGCAGCTGTTCTTCCTCGGCCGCCAGCTGCTGAGCGAGGCCGACCGCGAGGCGTTCGAGCAGGCGATCGCCGACAGCCCGATCGACTGACGCTCACCCGCCGCTCACCCCGGCTTCACCCGGAATCATCCACCCGGGCACCGACGGTTGCCGTGCGCCGATCCGGCGGCATACCGTTCAGACAGGTCGAGCGGCCAGTCGTCACCTCGGGGGAGGAGGACGCGGCCCCCACGCTCGGCCCTGTGTCCCTCGGGGGAGGGGACACCCTACCCGGGCGGCGCGGTTCTGGACACGGTTCACCCGGACCGCTTCCGGAACCGCGCTACCGGGCCCGGGGCCGGCCACGTCCTAGGCTGTGCCCGGGGGTACTTCATGGGTGAGGCGACGGGCCGCATCGAACGACCGCGGATCACGGCGCTGCTGGACCGGATCCCGCAGGGGTCGATCATCTTCCTGCGCACCCAGCACCGCGGCGGCATCGCGACGGCGGTGCGGCACTGGGCCGACCTCCGCGGGCTGAGCGTGGTGTGGTGGAGCTCGACGCGCGACGACGTGCCCGGCCCCGGCTCCCCCGACGCGGACGTGGTCGTCGTCCGCCTCGCCGACGTCACGTGCGAGGACGCCGACGCGGTGATCGCCTGCCGGCGACGCTGGCCCGACGCGACGTTCCTCGTCGAGTCCGGCGTGCGCTGGCCGCCGCAGCTGGTCGAGGCGGGACTGAAGCCGCAGAGCGTGCTGCACGGGCGCGTGTTCGGCTTCACCCCCGCCGAGATCGTCGACCGCGCCGGCCAGCTCGGCCTGGCGCTCGACACCGACGAGGCGCAGTGGCTGATCGATCGGGCCAGCAGCCAGGTGGGCTTCGCGGACGCGGTGATCCAGGCCGCGGCGGCCCGCGGCGTGCTCGACGAGGTCGCCGTGCGCGAGGGCTGCGACGCCGCGCTGGCGTTCTTCGCCGAGGCCGCGGCCTCCGGCGTGATCGGGCCCGACACCTGGGAGCTGTGCGCCGCGATCGGCCGCGTCGGCGACGTCACGCCGTCGGCCCTGCACGCCCTCTCGAGCCACAGCGAGCTGACCGCGCTGGTGACCGAGGGGCTCGTGGCCAACGGGCTCATCGTCGAGAAGCCGGAGCTCGGCCTCGTCGGCGCCCCTCCCGGCCTGCGCGACAGCATCGTGCGCATGCTCGCCGGCAACGCGGCGATGGGCGAGGTCGACGAGCGGATCGGCGCGCTCGCGCTGCAGCTGCTCGACCAGGGGCGCGCCGACGACGCCTGGTCGCTCGTGAGCGATCTGCTGCACGTGCGCACCCGGGTGCTGACCGAGCGCTGGTGGCTGCTCGACGGCCTGCCGGTCGGCGAGACGCGGGAATGGCTCGAGCACGCCACCCGCACCGGCGCCGATCCGCGCCCGCGCCTGGCGCTCGCCCGCGCGCTCGTCGACGTCACGAGCGTCGACCACGACGGCCGCATCCCGCCGGCCGATCGGGCCCACGCGACCCTGCTGCTGGACGAGGCGGCGCGCGGCGAGCTCGACGCCGTGGCCACGGTCGCGATCGACGTGCTGCGCGGCGTGCTGCTGCGGCTGGCCGGCCGGTTCGAGGAGGCGATGGCCCATCACGAGCGCGTGTGCACGGCGATCCCGCCGGCCCCCACCACGCCGGCCGAGCGGCGGATCGCGTGCGTCGCCCAGGTGCACGCGGGCATCAGCGCGCTCGACGCCTCGGCCCCCGACGTCGCCGCCCAGCACCTCACCGCCGCCGCCAGCGTGGCCCACCAGGCCGGGGTCCCCCACCTGGCGGTGTACGCGCACGAGCTGCTGCGCGTGGTCACGGCGAAGGCCGAGCCGCACGCCACCTCGTACCAGACGCTCGTCGACAACCTCGTCGGCGGATCGGCCGTGAACGGGCCGATCGACGAGCTGCAGCGACTGTGGACGGCGATGTACGCGCTCGACATCGGCGCGATGCAGGGCGAGCTCGGCGAACCGAGCGCGCTCGTGGACGATCCGCTGTCGATCCGCATGGTGCTGCTGGCCACCCGCGCGGCCGCGCACGGCGTCCTGCAGCACGGCGGCGTCGCGCTCGGCGAGGTGGAGTACACCGAGAGCGAGATGCAGGGCTTCCGGCTGACGGGCCTGCACCAGGCCATGCTGGCCTGGGCCCGGTCGGAGGGCCTCATCCACACCGGGCGCGCGGCCGACGCGCACGAAATGCTCGCCGCGCTGCCCGCCGCCTTCGACGGGCCGATCCCCGTCGCGCTGCTGCGGGCGCGTGCCCTGCTCGCCCTCGGCGACGCCGACCGCGCGGCCGAGGCCCTCGGGCCCGAGCCGCGCCACGCCTCGGGGGTGCTGCGCGTGTGGGAGCACGCGATCCGCGCGGAGGTGCACCGGCGACGCGGCGAGCCGGAGGCGTTCTCGCGCACGCTCGCCGCCGGCTTCGTCTCGGCGGCCCGATCGCGGGCGATGCTCCCCTTCGCGCTGCAGGGGGTCGACGCGCTCGCGGCGGCGATCGACGGCGCCGCCGACCTGCCGCTGGACGTGTCGACGCGGCACTTCGTCGAGCAGCTGGCCGCCGTGCGCGACGAGCTGCGCCGCGCGGGCGCGGCCCGGCTCACCCTGAGCGAGCGGGAGCGGCGCGTGCTGACGGCGCTGGTGGCCACCGCCTCGACGCGCGATCTCGCCGAGATCCTGCGCCTGTCGCCCAACACCGTCAAGACGCACCTGAAGAACATCTATCGCAAGCTCGGCGTCTCGTCGCGGGCCGCGGCGATCGTGACCGCGCGCCGGCTCTCGCTGCTGCCGGACGATCCGACGGGCGCCCGCCTGGCGCTGCCCGACGAGGTCGGCTGATCCCCGATCCGGCCGCCGCCCGGGGCGCGGGGCGGGTGGCCGCCGAACGATAGGCTGGACGCCATGTCGAAGGTCCTTCAGTCCCTGCCCGTCGGCGAGCGCGTCGGCATCGCCTTCTCCGGGGGGCTCGACACCTCCTGCGCCGTGGCGTGGATGAAGGACGCGGGCGCGATCCCGTTCACCTACACCGGCGACCTGGGCCAGCCCGACGAGGACGACATCGCGTCGATCCCCGACCGCGCGCTGCAGTACGGCGCGGAGCAGTCGCGCCTCATCGACTGCAAGCCGCTGCTCGTCGAGGAGGGCCTGTCGGCCCTGGCCTGCGGCGCGTTCCACATCCGCTCCGCGGGGCGGACGTACTTCAACACCACGCCGATCGGCCGGGCCGTGACCGGCACCCTGCTCGTGCGGGCCATGAAGGAGGACGGCGTCGACATCTGGGGCGACGGCTCCACCTACAAGGGCAACGACATCGAGCGGTTCTATCGCTACGGCCTGCTGGCCAACCCCCGCCTGCGCATCTACAAGCCGTGGCTCGACGCCGACTTCGTCTCGCAGCTCGGCGGCCGCACCGAGATGAGCGAGTGGCTCGTCGCGCACGGCTACCCATACCGCGACTCCGCCGAGAAGGCCTACTCCACCGACGCCAACATCTGGGGCGCCACCCACGAGGCCAAGACGCTCGAGGAGCTCGACGTCTCGCTCGAGACCGTCGAGCCGATCATGGGCGTGCGGTTCTGGGACCCGTCGGTCGAGATCGAGACCGAGGACGTCACCGTGACGTTCGAGGCCGGCCGCCCGGTGGCCCTCAACGGCCAGGAGTACACCGACCCCGTCGCGCTCGTCTTCGAGGCGAATCGAATCGGCGGCCGCCACGGTCTCGGCATGAGCGACCAGATCGAGAACCGCATCATCGAGGCCAAGTCGCGCGGCATCTACGAGGCCCCCGGCATGGCGCTGCTCTTCATCGCGTACGAGCGCCTCGTCAACGCGATCGTCAACGAGGATACCCTCGCGACCTACCACGAGCAGGGCCGCCGCCTCGGCCGGCTCATGTACGAGGGGCGCTGGCTCGAGCCGCAGTCTCTCATGCTGCGCGAGTCGATCCAGAAGTGGGTCGGGTCCACGATCTCCGGCACCGTCGCCCTCCGCCTGCGCCGCGGCGAGGACTACACGATCCTCGACACCCAGGGCGCCTCACTGTCGTACGCGCCCGAGAAGCTCTCGATGGAGCGCGTCGGCGACGCCGCCTTCGGGCCGACCGACCGCATCGGCCAGCTGACCATGCGCAACCTCGACATCGCCGACTCGCGCGCGCGGCTGGAGGGCTACGTGGCCCGCGGCCTCATCGGCGGCACCACCGGCGAGCTGATCGGCGCGCTCGAGCGCGGCGAGTCCGACGAGATCACCGAGCACGCCGTCCCGCTCACCGCGGAGGGCGAGCAGCTGGCCGAGGCCGTCGACGAGGCGAGCGAGTCGGCCGCCTTCGACACCGGCACCGACTGAGTCAGCTGTTGCGGCTCTGCTTCTCGCGGATGAGGTCGAGCGCGATGACGGATCCGATGACGGCGGCGCGCTGCGCGTCGCTCATGCCGTCGGCCAGCTGCACCACGTAGGTCGACTTGCCGAGCAGGGCGTTGCCCATGCCCGACCACTGCCGCGAGACGGTGGCCATGACGCCGAGCGGGCCGACCACCCGGAAGTCGAAGCCCCAGAGGTCGCCCTCGAGCTCGATCTCCTCGCCCATCAGGTCGACCGAGACGCGGGTCTTGAACAGCGTGATCCGCTTGACGAGGCCGGCGAGCGGATTGCCCTGGCCGTCGAGGATCTCCATGCGATCGCGCCCGAGCGTCATGGTGTCCTTCACCTGGATGACCGGGTTGGCGGGCCCGTCGAAGACGGTGAGCTCGCGGGCGCCGAGGAACATCCGGCCCATCGTGCTGCCCCCGGTCTCGACGTGCCCGACCTGCTGCCCCTGACCGTCCAGGATCGCGAAGTCGTTCTTCGAAAAGTTCCGCGTCTGCTGGAAGATCAGGACGTTGTTCCGCAGGAGCGACATGCGACCGATCCTTCCACCTCCGACCGTTCACCGCACGGTCTATCGGATGTCGGCGGCCCGTGCCATGATCCACGCGTGAGCGGGATCCGGCCCGCACACCAGGCGACGAGAGGATCGGGACGATGGGGTTCAAGGCGGCACCGTACATGGGGTTCAACGGCCAGGCGGCCGATGCGCTGGCGTTCTACCAGGGCGTCTTCGGCGGCAAGCTCGACATCACGCGCTACAGCGAGATGCCGATGGAGGAGGCCCCGGGCGAGCCCGACTGGGTGATGCACGGGCAGCTCGAGCTCGACAACGGCATCACGCTCATGGCGGCCGACGGGCCCGAATCGCGCACGAGCGGCAACGTCGAGATCTGCCTCTACGGCGACGACCAGGCCGAGCTCGAGGGCCTGTTCCAGAAGCTCGGCGAGGGCGGCACGGTGGCGCTGCCGTTCGAGCCCGCGCCGTGGGGCAGCTGGTTCGGCCAGCTGACCGACCGCTTCGGCATCGTCTGGATGCTCGAGGGCGGCTCCGCGGAGTAACTCGCCCCGGAGCTCTCGACTCGCTCCGCTCGCTCGAGCCGTCTCGGCTGCGTTCGCTGCGCTCACTTCGCTCGACGAGCCCGGGTGGTTATCGCTCGTGATGAGCCGTGAGAGTTACGGCTCGTCGACCGGAGCGGCGCGGCCGCGGAGCGGAGACGGGTCGAGCGCAACGCGAAGCGCGGAGTCGAGACCAAGGCCACAGGCCCGGAGCTCTCGACTCCGCTGCGCTCCGGCCCTGGTGGTTATCCCTCGTGATGAGCCGCAAGCACCACGGCTCGTCGACCGGAGCGGCGCAGCCGCGAAGCGGAGACGGGTCGAGCGCAGCGCGAAGCGCGGAGTCGAGACCAAGGCCACAGCCCCGGAGCTCTCGACTCCGCTTCGCTCCGCTCGAGCCGTCTCGGCTCCCTTCGGTCGCTCGACGAGCCGTGCGTGGTTACGGCTCGTCGAGCGGAGCGCGAAGCGCGGAGTCGAGACCAAGGCGCGAAACCCGTGGGCTGACGCGCACCCCGCTCTCGCGGCAGACTGGCGCACATGGATCCGTTGGACGCGCTCACCGAGATCGCGTATCTCCTCGAGCGCGAGCGGTCGTCGCGCTACAAGTCGAAGGCGTTCCGGGCGGCGGCCGACGTCGTCGCCGGGCTCAGCGCCGACGAGCTGCGCGATGCGGCGGCGCTGCGGCGGCGCCCCGGGATCGGCGAGTCGACGTTCCGGGTGATCCAGGAGGCGCTCGCGGGCGACGTGCCGTCGTACCTCGCCGACCTGCGCGAGCGGACCGGCGTGGCGGGCCGCAGCGCGCTGCGCGAGCGGCTGCGCGGCGATCTGCACGCGCACTCCGACTGGTCCGATGGCCTCACGCCGATCGACGCCATGGCGGCCGCCGCCCGGCGCCTCGGGCACGAGTACCTCGCGCTCACCGACCACTCCCCCCGGCTGACGGTCGCGAACGGCCTGTCCGCCGAGCGGCTGGAACGGCAGCTCGAGATCGTGCCCGGGTTCGCGGGCGAGGGATTCACGCTGCTCACCGGGATCGAGGTCGACATCCTCGCAGACGGCGGCCTGGACCAGGACGATGCGCTGCTGGCGCGGCTCGACGTCGTGGTCGCGAGCGTGCACTCGCAGCTGCGCATGGATGCGGCGGGCATGACGCGGCGGATGCTCGCCGCCGTGCGCAACCCGCGCACCGACGTGCTCGGCCACTGCACGGGGCGGCTCGTGGAGGGCTCCCGCGGCACGCGACCGCCGTCGGAGTTCGACGCCCGCGCCGTCTTCGCCGCGTGCGCCGAACACTGCGTCGCCGTCGAGATCAACTCGCGCCCCGAGCGCCAGGACCCGCCCGACGAGCTCATCGCGATCGCCCTCGCGGAGGGCTGCCTGTTCTCGATCGACAGCGACGCCCACGCGCCGGGGCAGCTGTCGCTGCTGGACTACGGCGCCGAGCGGGCCGAGCGCGCCGGGGTGCCCGCCGATCGCATCGTCACGACGTGGCCGCTCGAGCGGCTGCGCACCTGGCTCGACCGCGACCGGGGCTGATCGCTCAGAGCCCGCTCAGGTCGAGGTGCGCCTTCTTGGCCTGCTTGCGATTGCGGCTCTTCGCGAAGAGCTCTCGCGCCTGATCCGGGTCGAGCCGACCCTCGGCGAGCATGCGGATCGGGCACCGCTTGCAGCGGGGCTTCGACCTGCAGCAGGTCTTCTTCGGGCCCTTCTGCTTCTTCTTGCCCATCCCGACATCGTAGGCGCGGCGCCGGGTGATCGGCGGCGCGGTGTCGGCGGGCGCGAGGTCAGCCCGACTTGCGGCGGAACTCCCGCTTGCCGCCCGCGGGACCGTGCACGCCGTGAATGGCGCCGGCCTGGCGGCCCGCCGTGCCCGCGGCCCCGTGCTTGGCGGCGTTCTGGGCGTTCTTCCGCTCGAGCGCCTCGCGGAACTTCGCCTTCGCGTCGTCGCTCGGGGAGTTCTTCGATTCGTCAGCCATGGGCTCAGTGTAGGCGTGCTCAGCTGAAGCCCGCTGCCACCGCGTTGCGGTGGTACTCGAAGATGAGGCTCGTGCGCGTGGAGGCGACGAACGGCTGGGTCGAGAGATTGTCGACGACGAACTGGCGCACCTCGCTGGAGTCGGCGACGGCGATGTGCACCATGAAGTCGTCGGTGCCGCCGAGGAAGAACAGCTGCACCACCTGCGGCAGCACCCGCACCTCGTCGGCGAAGCGCACGATGCTGTCGTGGCGCGTGCCGCCTCGCAGGGTCACCCCGATGATCGCCTGCAGGCCCCGGCCGAGGCGGCGGTGGTCGACGCTCGCGTGGAATCCGGTGATGACGCCGCGCTCGACGAGCGAGCGGGTGCGCGCGTGGGCGGTCGACGGCGCGATGTCGAGCGCGACGGCCAGGTCCGCGTTCGTGATGCGGCCCTCGCGCTGCAGGATCGCCACGATCCGCTGATCGATCTCGTCGAGCTCGATCGGGCGAAGATCCTTCGGGCCGGCCGCGGCCTTGGCATCGCTCATGACGCCCATCGTAGGGTTTCGCGAGCATGAGACGAAGTTTCTTCGGCCGTCACCTGCCGGAAACGAACGATCTGCGATTCTCGTCGCGAACGCAGCACCATCCCCCTGACGAGGAGTCCCCGATGCGCGTCGGCATCCCCACCGAGATCAAGAACAACGAGAATCGCGTCGCCATCACGCCCGCGGGGGTCGACGCTCTCGTCCACCGCGGCCACGAGGTGCTCGTGCAGGCCGGCGCCGGCCTGGGGTCCCGCATCGCCGACGAGGACTACGCCGCGGCCGGGGCGCGCATCGTGCCCGCCGCCGACGATGTGTGGGGCGAGACCGAGCTGCTCGTGAAGGTCAAGGAGCCGATCGCCGCCGAGTACGGCCACCTCCGCCCCGACCTCACGCTGTTCACCTACCTGCACCTGGCCGCGGCTCGCCCGCTCACCGACGCGCTCGTCGCCTCGGGCGCCACCGCGGTCGCCTACGAGACCGTGCAGCTGCCCGACCGATCGCTGCCCCTGCTCACGCCGATGAGCGAGGTCGCGGGCCGGCTCTCCATCGCCGTCGGCTCCTACCACCTCATGCGCGCCCAGGGCGGGCGCGGCACCCTGCTGGGCGGGGTCGCCGGCACGCCGCGCGGCAAGGTCGTCGTGATCGGCGGCGGCGTGGCCGGCGAGCACGCGGCGGCCAACGCGCTCGGGCTCGGCGCGCAGGTCACCGTGCTCGATGTGAGCCTGCCCCGGCTGCGCGAGCTCGAGGCCCGCTACGGCAACGGCCTGCAGACCGCCTACTCCACGCGCTACGCGATCGCCGGGGCCCTCGCCGACGCCGATCTCGTGATCGGCTCGGTGCTCATCCCCGGCGCGGCGGCCCCCAAGCTCGTCACCGACGAGATGGTGCGCGGCATGAAGGCCGGCGCCGTGCTCGTGGACATCGCGATCGATCAGGGCGGCTGCTTCGAGGGCTCGCACGCGACCACCCACGACGCCCCGACCTTCGCCGTGCACGACACCCTGTACTACTGCGTTGCGAACATGCCGGGCGCGGTGCCCGAGACGTCCACGCGCGCGCTCACCAACGCCACGCTGCCGTACATCACGGCGATCGCCGATCGCGGCTGGGACGCGGCCGCCGCCGCCGACCCCGCGCTCGCGAAGGGCCTGAACGTGCGCGCCGGCCAGATCACCAACGCCGGCGTCGCGAGCGCCTTCGGCTACGCGCTGGCCAGCTGACCGCCCGATCGGCTCGCGCGCGGACCCCACTCGCGAGGAGATCCCGGATCGCGAGGACCGACGTCCTCGCCGTCATCCTCGCGAGTCGGGATGACCTCTCGATCGGCTCCCCGCCCCGCGTCCGCTCACCCGGTGAGGCGGCGCGCGTGGCAGCCCGTGGTGTCGCGGTCGAGCAGGATGACCTCGCCGTTGAGGATGCGGGGGCACACCTGTCCCGTGAGCGCGTCGACCGACACCCGCAGCAGCGTGCCGTGCGCCACGACCACGGCATCGCGCCCGGCGTCGAGCAGCTCCGAGAGCGCGGCGGCTCCCCGCAGGGCCACGTGCGCGAGCGACTCGGCGCCGGGATAGTCCTGATCGGGCCAGCGTTCGGCCGCCTCGGCCACCGCCATGCCCTCGGCCCGGCCGTAGTCGCGCTCGACGAGGTCCTCGTCGATCAGCCACTCGGCCTCGCCGAGGTGTGAGCGGATGATGCGCGCGGTCTCGGCCGCGCGTTCCAGCGGCGAGGTGACGATCCGCTCCCACACGGCCGACGCGAGCAGCCGCCCGGCGGCATCGGCCTGGGCGCGGCCGTGGTCGTCGAGCGGGATGTCGGCGCGGCCCTGCATGCGGCGCTGCCGGTTCCACTCCGTCCGGCCGTGCCGCACCAGCGCCAGCGTCACGCGGCGACCGCCGCGTCCGCCCGCGGGAAGACGCAGGCGCCCGCGACGTGGATCCGCACGCGATCGCCGTCACGGAAGCGCGGGCCGATCGTCCGCGCCCGCAGGGTCAGCCCGCTCCAGTCGACGACGAGATCGCTGCCGTCGGGCGTGAAGAGCGACGAGCACACGATGCCGTCCCCCGCCTCGTCGGCGCGGATCTCGACCGCCGCGGGCAGCAGCGCGGCCTCGGCGTCGCCGTCGGGCTGCGCCGCCGCGACCTGCAGCGGGTGGCGCGTGGCGCGGAAGACCCCGCCCTCCACCCGGCCGCCGACGATCGCGGCATCCGAGAGGAACCGCGCCACGAACGGGGTGCGGGGCCGGGTCAGCAGCTCCTCGGGCCGCGCCACCTGCTGGATGCGCCCGGCGTCGAGCACGGCGACGCGGTCGGCCAGCGCGAGCGCCTCGGCCCGGTCGTGCGTGACGTGGATGACCGTGAGCCCCAGCTCGCGCGTGAGGGCGTGCAGCTCGAGACGCAGGCGGTCGCGCAGCGGCTCGTCGAGGGCCGACAGCGCCTCGTCGAGCAGCAGCACGCGCGGGCGCGAGACGAGGGCGCGGGCCAGGGCCACGCGCTGCCGCTGCCCGCCCGACAGGGTCGCGGGGTCCCGGCGCGCGTACCCGTCGAGCCCGACGAGCTCGAGCGCCTCGGCCACGCGCCGGCGCCGCTCCGCCCGCTCCACGCGCGCCCGGCGCAGGGGGTACTCCACGTTGCCGCCGACGTTCCAGTGCGGCCACACGGCGTGCTGCTGGAAGACCATCCCCAGCTCGCGCTGCTCGGGCGGCAGGATGCGCCGGCCCTCGGCGACGACGCGATCGCCGATCAGCACGCGGCCGGCGCTGGGCGCGAGAAAGCCGGCGATGCTGCGCAGCAGCGTCGTCTTGCCCGAGCCGGAGGGGCCGACGAGCGCCAGGAACTCGCCGTCCTCGACGCGCAGGTCGACGTCGCGCAGACCGTACGCGCCGCCGCGGAACTGGACCGAGGTGGATTCGAGGGTGACCGATGCCACGGGGACTCGCTTTCAGGGGGTACGGCGGGTGGCCAGGCCGATGAACGCGATGCCGAACACCGCGACGATCAGGGACCACGCCGAGGCGGTGTTGAAGGCGCCCGCCTGCTGGAAGTTGAAGATCGCCACGCCCAGCGTCTGCGAGCCGGGCGAGAGCAGGAGCACCGAGAGCGTGAGCTCGCGGACCGCCGTCACGGCCACGATCACCGCGCCCGACACGGCGGCCGGCAGCGCCATCCGGCACGAGATGTCGATGAGCGCCCGCAGCCGACCCGCGCCGGCGATGCGCGCGGCCTCCTCCGCGACGGCGGGCGTGGCCGACAGCGGCGCCGCCACCGCCTGCACGACGAGCGCCGTGAACGACGTGACGTACGCCACGAGGATCAGCCACGGGGTGTTGAACAGCCCGAGCGACGGCGCCAGCACGAGCCACGCCACCGCGATGACGATGCCGGGGATCGCCGTGGGCGCCGTCGCCACCGCGCCCAGGCCGCGCGCCGCCCGGCTGCGCGTGCGCGCCAGGACGACGCCGATGCCCAGGCCGAGCACGCCGCAGATGAGGGCGGCGAGGCCCGCGAGCAGAACCGAGTTGGCCGCGCCCGTGAGCGCCGTCTGCGAGGTGAGCGCCCTGGTGAGGTTGTCGAGCGTGAGGTTCTCCCACACGAGCGGCACGCCGGGGGCCTTGAGCAGGGTCTGCACGAGCAGCGCCGCCAGCGGCAGCATCGTGATCCCGAGCACGACGATCCACATCACGACCGCCGCCGGCACGCGGGCCGGGCCGAGCGGCACCCGCTCGATCACCGCGGCCGAGGCGTCCAGCTCCCAGCCGCGGCGTCCCAGCAGCGCGTCGGCGACGAGGGCGAGCACCGCGATCACGAGGAGCACCACGCCGATCGTCGCCACGACCGCGAGCGGATCGTCGACCGTGCCCGACTGCAGGTAGCGGTACACGAGGGTGGCCACGGTGACGTAGCGCTCCGGCAGCCCGATGATCGACGGGATCCCGAAGTCGGCGAGGTTGCCCACCGCGACGAGGATGAACGACGACAGCAGCGCCGGGCGCAGCAGCGGCAGCGTGATGGCGCCGACCGCCCGCAGCGGTCCGGCGCCGCCGATCCGCGCGGCCTGCTCGAGGTCGGACGGGATGCGCCGCAGCGCCGCCGAGACGATGAGCATCGCGATCGGGTAGCTGTGCACCGTGAGCAGCATGATCACGCCATCGCCGCCGTAGAGCGACCACAGCGGGGTGCCGAAGCGCTCGCGCCACCAGAGGTTGATCGGGCTGGTCGGGCCGAGGATCCCGAGCCACGCGATGGCGCCGACGAACGGCGGCATGAGCATCGGGCTGAGCGCGAGCAAGCGCAGCGCCGTGCGACCGGGCAGATCGGTGCGGTCCAGCAGCAGCGAGAATACCGTGCCGACGGCGACCGACAGCAGCGCCGAGACGGTCGCGGAGACGAAGCTGTTGCCGGCGGCCTCGAGCACGTCGCCCTGCAGCAGCACGGCCAGCTGACGGCCGTCGCCCGCGAGGCGCAGGATCGCGGCGATCGGCAGGAGCACGAACGCGCCGCACGCCGCCCACAGCGCGATCGTCAGGGCGTCGACGCCGTCGAAGCGGCGCACGGCGAGGCCGCGGGCCCGGTGCGTGACCGAGCCCGCGGCGACGCGGGGAGCAGCGCTCAACTCAGAGGAAGAGGCTGCGGAACAGCTCGACGGCGGCGTCCTGCGTGCTGCCGATCTGCTCGAGGTCCTGCGGCAGGATCGCGATGTCGTCCATCGACGGGGCGCCCTCGGGGGTGCCCACGTCGTTGCGGACGGGCAGGTACGACTGCTCGACGGCCAGCTTCTGGCCCTCCTCGCTCACGAGGAAGTCGACGAAGAGCTTCGACGCCTCGGGCTCGTCGGTGTCGGCGAAGATGCCGACGGGCTGGGAGACGTAGGGCACGCCCTCGCTCGGGTAGGCCACCGCGACCGGCGATCCCTGCTCGGCGAGCTCGCGGATCAGGTAGTCCACGACGATGCCGACCGGCTGCGCGCCCGTGGCGACCGCCTGCGACACGGGGCCGTTGCTGTCGGCGATCACCGGGTTGTTGGCGGCGAGGTCCTCGAGCCACTGCTCGCCCAGCTCGGGGGTGTTCAGCCACACCGAGGCGTTGAACGCGGCCGCGCCCGACACGTCGGGGTTGGGCATGACGATCTGGTCGGCGTAGGTCGGGTCGGTGAGCGACTGCCACGACTCGGGCGCCTCGCTGATGATGCTCGTGTTGTAGGCGATGATCGTCGGGATGATGCGGGTGCCCACGTAGAAGCCCTCGGGGTCGACCACGTCGGGGTTGATTGCGTCGATGTGGGCCGGCGTGTACTCCAGGAGCAGGTCGTCGGCGGCGTAGCCCTCGAACGTGGGCGCGTCGGCGGCGAGGAAGACGTCGGCCTGGATGTCGCCCGCCTCCTGCTCGGCGGCCACGCGCGTGGTGAGGTCACCGGTGCCGGCGCGGAACACCTCGACGGTGATCTCCGGGTGGACCTCGTTGAAGGCGGCGACGAGCTCGGCCGCCTTCTCGTCGGGCTCCGAGGTGTACAGCGTGATGGTGGCCGGCTCGGCCGCCGCGTCCGAGGCCGCGGCCTCGGGGGTGTCGGCGGGGGCGGGCGCCGACGTGCAGCCGGCGAGGGTCAGGGCCGCGAGGCCGAGGGCGACGAAGGGGGTCGCCGTGCGCAGGTGGGACATGGGTGTCATTCCTCTATCGGGTCGGGTGTTCATCGGGTGATCGGAGAGGTGAAGAGCGGATCGGGGTGCTCGAGGCCGATGCTGGTGGCCGACACTCCCCCGGGCATGAGGTGCACGAGCGAGAACATCGCGCGATCGTGCCCGCTGACGTGATCGGGACCGGCGTCCATCACCTGGTGGTACGACAGCGCGGGCCCGACGGAGATGGGGATGTCGCGCAGCGTCGCCGACATGGGGTGATGGAAGTGCCCGGCGAGCACCGTGCGCACGTCGGTGCCGGCGATGGCGTCGAGGAAGGCCTCGGCGTCACGCAGGCCCGCGCGGGCCAGGACCGGCATGGGCGAGCCCAGCGGCGGGTGGTGCAGCGCGACCACGGTGCCGACGCCGTGCGGCTCGCGCAGCACCGCGCGGATCCACGCGATCTGCTCGGCGCCGAGCTCGCCGCGCGAGGAGTCCAGCAGCAGGAAGCGCAGATCCTCCACGAGGGCCACGCGATGATGGCCGTGCTCGTGGCCGCGCAGCACGTGCGCGCGGGCCGGCTCGTCGTGGTTGCCCAGCACGCTGAGCACGGGCGTGCCCGCCGTGAGCTCGAGGTCGTCGAACGCCGCGCGCACCCGCTCGTAGGCGTCGCCGTGGCCGCGCTCGATGAGGTCGCCCGTGACGACGATCGCCTCGGGGGTGATGCCGGTGCGGGTCACGTAGTCCGCCACCGAGCGCAGGCGTGCCACGCCGTCGACGCGATCGTAGAGACGGCCGTCGCGCGTGATGTGCACGTCGCTGAGGTGGAGCACCGTGAGGCGCCCGGTCGCCCTGCTCATCGGCGCATCGCCCCCACGGTCGAGGCCTTGGCCCGCAGCGCCTCGAGCTGCTCCTCGCCCAGCCCGTGGGCGCGCAGGTACGCGGCGGCGCCGCCGAGCTCATCGATCACGGCGAGGGCGTGGCGGATCGCCTCGGGCGGGCTGTCGAGGTGCAGCCGCAGCGTCTCGGCGCGGTCGGCCTCGGCGCCCTCGGCGGCGTGCGCGAGCGCGATCTCCTCGCGCACCGGCCGCACGTGCGCGCCCGACAGCGCGTAGTCGGCCACGACCTCGTCCTCGCCGCGGCCCACCGCGCGCTGGGCGAGGGCGACGACCAGGCCGGTGCGATCCTTGCCCGCCGTGCAGTGCACGAGGGCGGCCCCCTCGGCGTCGGCGATGGCGGCGACCGCGCTCGCGAGCGCCTCGCCCCGGTCGCGCAGCAGCGCCTCGTAGATGTGCTCGAGCCGCCCCTCGATCGGCGGCGCCTCGCCGTACAGCGGCACCGCGACCACCGGGAAGCCGTGCCGGGCGGGCCGGCGCTCCGACGGCTCGCGCAGATCGACGATCGCCGTCACGCCGAGGGCGCGCAGCTGCTCGGCACCGCGCGGGGTGACGGCATCTGGGGCGCCCGAGCGGACGATCCAGGGGCGCGCGTCGGCGTCGGCGCGGACGTTGAAGAGGCCGTCGACGTCGAGCTCGATCATCGCGCCACCTCCGTTACGTGCGTTTCACCGGGTACGTAACGAGATTTCAGCGAGGCGCGGCGACGGCACGGTGGAGGACCGGTTGATCGCCGGTGGCGGCGAGGTGAACGTTCGGTTCGGCTGTCGCGACGGTCGGGCGGATCAGTCGTCGGCGAGCGCGTCGGCCACGACATGCCGCATGTCGGCGACCTCCGCCGGCCGCGCCGAGCGCGAGAGGGCCGAGTGCAGCGCGTGCAGCACGACGGTGTGCCCGAGCCGCGCGAGGAACGGATCGACGTCGTGCGCCTCGCCCGCGGGGCCCGTGGCGATGAGCAGGTCCGCCACGCGGCCCAGCGGCGAGCGCGCGAAGCTCGTGATCGCCACGACGGGCACGCGACGATCGGTGGCTGCGGTGCACGCGCGCAGCGTCTGCACGTTGGCGCCCGAGTAGCTCAGCGCCACGCAGAGGTCGCCCTCCCCCATGCCGTGTACGACGAACTGCTGCGCCTGGGCGTCGATCGGCGCCTCGACCGGCCGCCCGAGGGTGCTCAGCCGCATCGCGAAGTCCTGCAGCGGCGGGCCGGAGAAGCCGTTGCCGACGAGCACGACGCGCCGCGCACCGCGGATCGCGTCGGCCGCCCGCTCGATGAGCCCGGGGTCCACTCGCTCCTGCGCGAGCCGCAGCGCCGCCGCGGCGTCGTGGAACGTGCTCGCGACGATGTCGTCGCCCTCCCGCGGGGCCAGCGGCGCCGAGCGGGCGAGCTCGAGACGCAGATGCTGGAACCCGCGGAAGCCCAGGCTCTGGCACGCGCGGATGACGGTGGCGGTGGAGGTCTCGGCGGCCTGCGCCAGGTCGGCCGTCGACCACGAGACCACCTCGTGCGGCCGGGCGATCACCACGGCCGCCACGCGTCCCTCGCTGGGGCCGAGCGCCGCGGCGGCGGCGCGCACGCGCGCCACGACGCTCAGCTCCGGTGCCCCCAGCATCGCCATCCGCCCCTCCGATCGGGCTCACACTCTAGAGCACGCGGGCAAACGGCGATCCCGGCCCCGGGTTCAGGCGGGGATGTAGGCGAACGTGTCGGGGTCGGGGCCCGTGCGGTGATCCTTGTTCAGCGCCGCGATGGCCTGGATGTCGTCGTCGGTCAGCTCGAAGTCGAACAGGCGGAAGTTCTCCTCGACGCGCGAGCGGGTGACCGACTTCGGGAACACGATGTCGCCGCGCTGGATGTGCCAGCGCAGCGTCACCTGGGCGGTGGTGCGGCCGACGCGCTCGGCGATGGCCGAGATCGTCGGGTCGCCGAGCACCTGACCCTGCGCGATCGGCGACCACGCCTCGGTCGCGATGCCCTGTGCCGCGTTGTAGGCCCGCACCGTCTCGTTGGTGAGGTACGGGTGCACCTCGATCTGGTTCACGGCCGGCTTCACGCCCGTCTCGGCGATGATGCGCTCCAGGTGCGGCACCTGGAAGTTCGAGACGCCGATCGCGCGGGTCAGGCCCGCGTCGCGGATCTCGATCATCGCCTGCCACGTCTCGAGGTAGTCGACGTCGATGGTCGGCAGCGGCCAGTGGATGAGGAACAGGTCCATCGGGCCACCCAGGCGCTCCACGCTGGCCTCGGCGGCGCGCAGCGCGTCGTCGCGACGGTGGAAGCCGTTGTTGAGCTTGCTCGTGACGAACACCTCGTCGCGGCTCAGGCCGGAGTCCTTCAGCGCGTCGCCGACACCCTGCTCGTTGCCGTACATCTGCGCGGTGTCGATGTGGCGGTAGCCGACCTCGAGCGCCATCGAGACCGCGTCGCGGGTCTCCTCCGGCGGCACCTGGTACACGCCGAAGCCCAGCTGCGGGATCGTCACGCCGTCGGCGATGCGGATCTGCGGAACGGTCGTCATGCACTTCTCCTTCGTCTGCGTCGGCCACGGGATCCCGCGGCCACGAGTCCTCAGCGTCGTACACCGGCGGGGTATTTCGCCGCTTCCATAGAAGATCGCTATCGCGGCGCGGCCCTCGCGCGATCCGACCTAGCGTGGTGACATGACGACTTTCGCGATCATCGGAGCCGGACGCAACCTCGGTGAGGCGCTCGCCCGCCGCTTCGGCAAGGAGGGCTACAGCCTCGCCCTCATCGCCCGCAACCAGGAGCGGGTCGACGAGCTGGCCGCCGACCTCGTGGCCGATGGGTTCACGGCCAAGGGCTACGCCGCGAACGTGCGCAACGTCGACAGCCTCGTCGCCGCGCTCGATCAGGCCAGCCAGGACCTCGGGCTCATCGAGGTGATGTCGTACAACCCGCTGCCGCAGAAGGAGTTCCTGCGCCCGCTGCTCGAGTCGACCGTCGGCGACATCCGCGCCGCCGTGGAGTTCTCGATCTACGGCCCCGTCGCCGCCGTGCACCAGGTGCTGCAGGGCATGCGGGTGCTGAAGACCGGCTCGCTGCTGTTCGTCAACGGCGGCAGCGCCGTGCAGCCGGTGCAGCACTTCGCGGGCACGTCGATCGCCTTCGCCGGCGAGACGGCGTACATCGAGGCGCTGAACCAGGCGCTGAAGGACGAGCCGATCTACGTCGGCCAGATCATCATCCCCGGCGCGATCATCCCGGGCGACGAGCGCAAGGATCCCACGGTCATCGCCGACACGCTGTGGCGGATGCACACCGAGCGCACGCAACTGCGGGTGTTCGCGACCGAGCTGGAGACCCAGCCGTACTGATCCCGCCCGGCTAACGTTCCGGTATGGATGTTCGCCAGCTGGAGTTCTTCATGGCCGTCGTCGAGGAGGCCAGCTTCACGCGCGCGGCCGAGCGCTCGTTCGTCTCGCAGCCCGGCCTGTCGGCGTCGATCCGCTCGCTCGAGCGCGAGCTCGGAACCGCCCTGTTCACGCGCGGCCGCCACGGCGCGGCGCTGACGGCGGCCGGGGCGACCTTCCGGCCCCGGGCCGAGCGCATCCTCGAGCAGGTCCGCGAGGCGCAGCGGGCGGTCCTCGGCGCGCAGCCGGAGCACGCCGAGCTGCGCATCGGCGCGGAGCAGTGCCTGGGCGGCTCGGTCGACATCGTGGATCTGCTCACGGCGTTCGCGGGCGCGCACCCCGCCGCCGACCTGGAGTTCGTGCAGGACGTCACCTCTCGGCTCGTGCCGCTGCTCGACGAGGGGCGCCTCGACGTCGCCCTCATCGCGGCCCCCGCGGGCTCCGTTCCCCGGGCGCACAGCCTGCTGCTGCGCCGGGAGCCGTTCGTGGTGCTCTCGCACGCCGACGTGCCCTACGCCTCGCTGGCGGACATCGAGGGCGTGCGCACCGTGGACTTCGGCGAGGCGTGGGAGGCGCGCCGCGTGCTCGATGCGGCGTTCGCCGCGGCGGGGGTGACGCGGCGCACCATGGTCGAGGCGGGCGACGTGCACATGCTCGTCGACCTCGTCACGCGGGGCTTCGGCGTCGCCGTGGTGCCCGAGTCGATCGCGGCAAAGCAGGCCGCGCAGCACCTCGTGCGCACGCCCCTCGCGGACGCGCCGGAGTGGGACGTGCACCTCGCCACCCGCGCCGACCCGTCGCCGTCCGCGCGCGCCTTCGCCCGCATGTTCGTGCCGCAGGCCGAGATCGCGGGCCTGCGCGGCGAGCTCTCGCTCCGGCCGTAGGGTTCGCGGGGCGCGCGCCGGGTCGCCGCGCCGGTTCGCCGTGCCGGTCTTGGCGCGCCGGTTTTGGCGCGCCGGTTCGCGAGGAGTTCCCGGTTCCCGAGGGCGAACCCGGCCCGATCCTCCTCGGCAGCCGGGATGCCCTCGTCGGGCGCGCTCAGGTGCCGTCGCGCTCGTCGGCGAGGGGCGATTCCGCGACCTCATAATGCGCGGGGACCGGGCCGGTGCGACGCTCCATCATGTACTCCGGTTTACGCAGCGGTGCCCAGCCGTGCCTCGCGTAAAGACCGTGCGCATCGACGGTGGTGAGAATGGTGCGCTTGATGCCGCGCCCGTCCAGATCCGCCACGATTCCCTCGACCAGCAGCTTCCCGAGCCCGCCGCCGCGCTCGGACGGCTCGACGATCACGTCGCACAGCCATCCCAGCCCCGCGTGATCACTCAGCACCCGCGCGAACGCCACCTGCTGACCATCCCTCCGGCGGTACAGGCCGTAGCAGATGGAGTGCTGGTTCGCCCGCAGCTGCATCTCCGCCGTGCGCCCCTCTACCCAGTACGCGTGCGTCTGCAGGGTCTCGTGCACCCAGAGCTGGTCGATGCGCGACTGATCGACCGAGAACTCGACATCTGCGGGAGTGAGCGGCATGACTCCATGGGAGCACAAGCGACGAGCCATTCTTTACATTGCCCGTCATCGCGAGCACATATGTAACGTACATTTCACACGCGGCGAACGTCTCCGGCGATTGCGCCGCGTAGGAATGGAAAGACACCCGCCCGAGCATCGAGGAGCCGACGTGGCAGAGCGTTCCTTCACCGTCGACCTCGCCGACCACGGCGAACTGACCATTCCCTACGTCGAGATCACCGGCGCCGTCCCCGGCCCGATCGTCACCGTGATCGCAGGCATCCATGGCACCGAGTACTCGTCGATCGCCACGGCGCGCCGGCTCATCGCCGAGGCCGACCCGGCGCAGGTGCGCGGCACGATCCGGGTGGCTCCAGTGATCAATCTGCCCGCCTTCTATGCGCGCACTCCCTTCGTCGTGCCCCACGACGGCAAGAATCTCAACCGCAGCTTTCCCGGAGATCCCGCCGGCACCGCCGCCGAGCGCATCGCCGCGGCCGTCGTGACGCATCTGCTCAGCGGGTCCGACTTCTTCTTCGACCTGCACTGCGGCGACCTTCCCGAGGCGCTCGAGCCGTTCGCGATGTACGACGACTCCCCCGTGGCCGACATCGCCCGGGAGATGGCGCTCGCCTACGGCTTCCGGCATGTCGTGCGTCAGGCCCGGTCGGGCCGCACCGTGGGCGGCAGCACCTCGGCGCAGGCTGCCGACATGGGCATCCCTGGCATCACTGCCGAGTCCGGCGAGTGCGGCATCCTCGACCCGCAGGCGGTAGATCTGCACTTCCGCGGGCTGGTCAATGCGCTGCGGCACATCGGCTCGGTCACCGGCGATGTGGAGCAGTTCGATGCCCCGGTCGAACACGACTCGTGGCTCTGGCTCACCACGCCGGCACCGGGCTGGTGGGAAGCAGCGGTGGACACGGGCGAAACCGTCGCCGAGGGCGATCTGCTCGGCCGCGTCTCGCCCCTCATCGGCGGCGAGGCCCACGAGATCCGCGCGCCGAAGGCCGGCGTTCCCCTCTTCGTCACGAGCAGCCCCGCCGTGAAGGCAGACGGCCTGCTGCTCGGATTGGCTCTGGTGTAGACGATGCGACTCTGGGAGATGAACTGGCAGATGGTCGAGGACTATCTGCACCACGACGACCGCGTTGTGATCCCGATCGGATCCACCGAACAGCATGGATTCCTTTCCCTGGGCACCGATGCGATGCTCGCCGAGCGGGTCGCCGTGGAGGCTGCGGAACCGCTCGGCATCCCCGTGCTGCCCGTCCTGCCCTTCGGGATCACGCCCTACCACACGGCCTTTCCGGGCACGATCACGCTCAAGCTCGACACCATGCTCGCGGCGGTGCGCGACATCCTGGACAGTCTCGAGGATCAGGGCTTCCGCCGGCTCCTGGTGGTCAACGGCCACGGCGGCAACACGCCCGTTCATGAGGCTGCCCGCGAGTGGGTGTCGAGACCGCGCCCCGAGCGCGTGCAGGTCCAGTTCACGAGCTGGTACGCGGGACCACGCGTGCAGGCGGTTGCGCACTCCTACGAGGCCAACCCGTCGCACGGAGGCTGGTTCGAGAACTTCCCCTGGAACCGCCTGGCCGGCGTCGAGATGCCGGCCGAGGGAAAGCCCGTCGTCGACAAGAACTCCATCCTGCAGATGGGGCCGGCGGACCTTCGCACCGCAACTGTCGACGGCAGCTTCGGGGGAAGCTACGCACGAGACGACGCCGAGATGCTGCACATCTGGCAGACCGGCGTCGAAGAGACGCGGGACATGATGACGAGGGGATGGGCATTCTGATGATCGGCAGAGGACTCGAAGGAAAGGTTGCGCTCGTCACGGGCACCGCACAGGGGATCGGCGCCGACATCGCCGAGGTGCTCAGGGAGGAAGGCGCCACGGTGTACGGCATCGATCGGGATCAGGTGGACGCCAGCGACTCGCGCGCCGTCGCCTCGTACCTCGAGCAGATCGGGGGCCGAGTGGACGTGCTGGTGAACTGCGCCGGTGGTGTGACCGGTCAGGTGCACAAGCCGATCGAGGACGTCACCGACGAGGAGTGGGCGCGCGTGCTGCAGGCCAATCTGCAGACGACATTCGTCATGACCCGCGCCGTCACACCGGCAATGAAGGCGGCGGGCTGGGGCCGGATCGTGAACATCTCCTCCGGCGCGGGGCGCTCGGTGAGTCTCACCGGCATCCAGGCGTATACGTCCGCGAAGGCCGCACAGATCGGCTTCACGCGCCAGATGGCGCACGAGTTAGGACAGTTCGGCATCACGGTCAATTGCGTGGCACCCGGTTTCGTCCGCTCGAACCCGACCACCGAGAAGCAGTGGGCATCGTATGGCGAGGAAGGTCAGCGCGCGCTCGTGCAGAAGATCGCCCTGCGCCGTACGGGAACCTCCCGGGACATCGCCAATGGCGTGCGGTTCTTCACCTCGGAGCTCGCCGACTGGGTCAGCGGACAGGTGCTGTCGATCGACGGCGGGTCATCGATGTTCTGATCGCGCCATGACGCGGAAGGGCGGGGCCGGAAGAATCCGGCCCCGCCCTTCCGCTTCCTCAAGCCAGCAGCGCTTCGATGCGTGCCGCCACAGCCAGCAGCTCGGCATCGGCACCGAGAGGCGCGGCCAGCTGGATGGCGATCGGCAATCCCGCGGCCGTGACGCCGCACGGGATCGTGATGGACGGCTGCCCCGTGACGTTGTACGGCGCCGTGAAGATGCCCTCGATCTCGCCCTCAGGGGTGTCCATCGGCGGCGTGAGGGCCGGTGCCGCGTACGGAACGACCGGCCCGACGAGCGCGTCGACACCCTCTGCGAGCGAGAGCGCCTCCGCCACGATGGCGGTGCGAGCAGCAGCCGCACCCTCGCCGACCTCTCGGGGCTGGGCCACGGCGGCGGTGAGCAGCCGACGCGTGGCCTCGCCATAGTGCTCGGGATCGGCAGCCAGTCGCTCCGCGTGCACGGTTGCCGCTTCGGCGTGGATGATCGGCCCGAAGACCTCGTCCGTTGCGGAAAGCGGTGTCGAGTCCCGCTCCTCGAGCACAACGCCCGCAGCGGCGAGACAATCGAGGGCCTTCTGCGTGAGTCGCGCGATCTCGGGGTCGAGCCGCGGGTCGTCCAGCTGACCGCGCAGCACTCCCAGTCGCAGTTGCTCGCGGGCGGCCACGGGTCGCAGATCCGAGATCGCCGCCATCACCCGCTCGGCTTCGTGCACGTCAGCAGCAAGCACTCCGACGTGGTCGAGGCTCGGTGCCAACGGCGTCACGCCCTCGACGCTCAGGAGTCCCCAGCTGGGCTTGAAGCCCACGACACCCACATACGCGGCGGGGATGCGGATGGACCCACCGGTATCGGTGCCGAGCGCGACGGAGCACACGCCGGCAGCCACCAGCGCCGCCGATCCGCCCGACGATCCCCCGGCAGTCGTGGCGGGGTCCAGAGGGTTGCGCGCCTCGGGCAGATCGGGGTGCGGGGCCCCCGCGGCGTACTCAAGCAGGCTGGCGAGGGCGAACACATCCGCGCCCGCCTGGCGCAGCGCGGCGATCACCGGAGCGTCCGTCACCGCCGGCTCCCCCCGCATGTCGATGGGGTTGCCGTTTCCGCGGGGAGAACCGGCGACATCGATGATGTCCTTTACGGCGACAGCGGTGCCGACCAGCGGCCCCTTCAGCCCGCGTTTCGGCGCCGACAGCGGGGCGACGACCGCGTTCAGCGGTCGGCCGAGACGCTCGAGTCGCTCGTATGCCGCGAGCAGATCGAGGTTCGCGACCTCATTGACCCGTTCTCCGCGCTCGATCGCCCGGATCAGATCGGCGACATACTTCGTGAGAGGGCCCGCCAACGGGTCGATCTGCACCGCGACCTCCGTCGGGCGCTTGCGCACCGCGAGGTCCCGGTAGATGCCGCTGTGGGACTTGGCGCTCCCGCGATTGAACGCGGCCAGACGATCGAGGGAGCCCTCGAGATCATCCGGATCGAAACCGTCGAAGCCCATCGGCGTGACCGGCGATTGCGCGAGGACCTCGCGCGCGATGGCGAGCATGAGCGGCCGGTACTCCGCCAGGTCGAGCGTGTCGGCGATGGAGAGGTCCGAGACGGCACCGGCGAAGAGCATCGATCCATACGCCTCCTTGCCCCAGAGGTAGCCGACGATGTTGTCGGTGATCTCCACGTACGGAAGCTCCGCCGCGAGGGCGATGACCCGCTCGGAGATCGTGCCGTCGAGCTCGCCGATGCGAAACGTGCCGACGTTGCCCTGCATCACCTCACCCGGTGCCATGTAGTCCGCGCCGATGTTGATGAAGCAGACCACGAGTCGGTCCGCGCCGACCGCCGGGATGAGGATGTCGGCGGTGAGGCCGTTCTGGATCGACAGCACGAAGGCGTCGCCTGCAAGACGGCCCCGGAGCTGATCCGCGACCCCGTAGGTGTGATGCGACTTCACCGCCACGATCACCACGCCGTCGATGACCTCGGGAAGCTGCTCAGGCAGGATCGCCGGAGCCCGTACCGTGAACTCCTCGACGGGCCCCGTGATCCGCAGGCCGCTCTCGTTGATCGCCGCCACGTGGGCGGCGTCGACGTCGACGAAGGTGACATCGTTGCCCTTGCGCGCGAGGTGAGCGCCGATCATCCCGCCGATCGCGCCCGATCCGATGACAGTGAACTTCATGACGATCCCCTCGGTCAGAACGCCAGCATGGTCTTGATCGAACGGCGCTCATCCATGGCGCGGTACGCCTCCGCAACCTCGCCGAACGGCAGCGTCAGATCGAACACCCGGCCGGGGTCGTAGCCACCCGCGAGCACGCGCTGGAGGAGATCGGGCAGATAGTGCCGTGCAGGGGCCAGTCCCGCCCGCACGGTGAGGTTCCCCCGCAGGACAGGGAACAGGGGAAGCTCGGGGCGAACGTGCGGCACGCCCACCGACCCCACGGTGCCACCGGGGCGCAGCATGGCGATCGCCATGTCCCACGCATCCGGATTGCCCACGGCCTCGACCACGTGCTTCGGCTTGCGCCCCAGCAGCGCCGCCACGGCCTCGACACCCTCATCCCCGCGCGCGGGCACGATGTCGGTCGCGCCGAACTCGCGCCCCAGTGCGGCGCGGTCGTCGTGGGTGCTCACGAGCACGACACGCTCGGCGCCCAGCACCGCGCTCGCGCCCAGCACCGCGTTCAGCCCGACGGCGCCGTCGCCGATCACGACCACCTCGTCGCCACGCTCCACACCCGAGAGGACCGCACCGTGCAGGCCGGTCGCCGCGACGTCGGTGAGCGCCAGCAGCGATGCAAGCGTCGCCTCGTCGCACGCGGCCATCCCTCCGGGCACCACCACGCAGGTGCCGTCGGCGAACGGGACGCGCACCGCCTCGCCCTGGCCGCCGTCGGCACCCGCCGCGCCGAAGGTACCCGTGTTCGGGCACGAGGTCTGGATTCCATCGCGGCAGGTCTCGCAGGTGTTGTCGCACCACTGGAACGGGGCGACGACAAGGTCACCCACCTTCACCTCGCGCACCTCGGCGCCGACCTCTTCGACAACGCCGATGAACTCGTGGCCGAGGCGCGACCCGGATGGCTTGTTCGGCAGCACGCCGCGATAACCCCACAGATCCGATCCACACACGCAGGCGCGAACCACCCGCACCACCGCGTCGGTCGGTCGGGAGAGTGTGGCGTCGGGAACGTCGTGGATCTCGACGGCACCGGGGCCTTGGTAGATGGCGGCCTTCATGGACTTCCCTTCGAAGAGGCGGGCTCGAATCGGTGTGCCGCGGCGTCAGGCAGCGGTGCGGGTCTCCTGCCACCGTCGGGTGGCGGCGTCGGCGACGGACAGCGGCACCGCGCCGTTGCCGATGATCGCCCCATGGAACGACGGCAGATCGAAGGCGTCTCCCAGCGCCTCCTCGGCGCGCCGGCGCATGCGCTGGATCTCCGTCTTGCCCACCATGTAGGCACAGGCCTGTCCGGGCCACGAGACATAGCGGTCGACCTCGTGCTCGACGTGATCGAGGGTGGTCGCCGTGTTCTCGAACATGAAGTCGACGGCCTGCTGGCGGCTCCAGCCGTAATAGTGGATCCCGGTGTCCACGACGAGACGACAGGCGCGCAGCGCCATGAACGACAGCATCCCGAACCGCGCGACGTCGCTGCTGTAGAGCCCCAGCTCGTCGGCGAACTCCTCGGAGTACAGGCCCCAGCCCTCATTGAACCCGCACACCTCCACATCCAGGTGGCGACGGTAGCGCGGGATGTCCAGCTGCTGTGATGTCGCCAGCTGCAGATGGTGGCCCGGCACCGATTCGTGGAAGGTGAGCGACTCATACTCCCAGCGGTGCCTGCTCGTGGGGTCGGCCGTCGCCAGGCACTGGGCGCCGTTGCGGCTGCCGTCGTCGGCCGGAGGACGGTAGTACGCCATCGCGCTGTTCGCCGATTCCTCGGCGGTCAGCTCGACGGTGTCACACGGGCCGACGCTCCAGTCCGCAGGGAAGTAGCGCGGCAGTGCCTCTTCCGCGCGCTTCAGCGCAGCGGTGGCGACCTCGACGATCTCGTCCGTGGTCTGGAAGCGCAAGTCGGGATCGGTACGCAGCCGCTCGACGATGTGCTTCCGGTCGGTCACCCCGAATGCCGCCTGTCCCACGTCGGCCCAGCGCGCCTCGAGCTGCGCAAGCACGTCGAGACCGAGCTGGTGGATCTGCTCGGGCGTGAGATCGGTGGTCGTGTGGTTCCGCAGGGCACGCGCGTACATCTCGTCGCCCCCCGGCACCTCCCGGATGCCCACGTGGTCGTCGTTGCGCGCCACCGGCAGGAGGTCGTTCTCGAAGGCCTCGATCAGGGCCGCGATGCCCGGACGAACGCTGTCCTCGAGGAATCGCTCGGCGCGCTGCCGCACGGACGGATCGGTCGCAGCGGCGGCGGGCCGCAGCAGCACGGCGTGCGACGGATCGCCGAGCTCGGTGCGCAACTGGCCGAGCGCCTTGGTCACGGCCAGCCGCGTCGGCGTGAAGCCCGCCGCCAGCTCGTGACGATAGCGCGCCGCGAGACCGCGGAAGTAGTCACCCAGTCCGCCCAGTCGCTGCAGGTAGCGCTCCGCGGACAGGTCGTCGTCGACACTGACCGCCGCGATCGCCTGGAAGAGCGTTCCCTGGCGCGACGCATAGCCGGCCGAGGAGGCCGCACGTGCCCAGATGCTGTCGCGCGCGTCGTCCTCCGCGTTGCGGAGCAGAGCCTCGAGCACCTCGGCGTCCACGAGCTGCGCTTCGGTGAACCCCGCGGTGTCGAGCTCAGCCAGCTCCGCGCGTATCGCAGCGAACGCATCCGCGGCCGTTGCCGAGGCCTCGGCAGACGGATCGCCGACGAGGCCGTCGTACTCGCTGAGCCCCAACAGGGTCGCGTTGAAGGGGTCATAGCGGTGACGGGTCTCGAAGTAAGCGTCACCCAGTTCGGTCAGACGCTGCGCGCCGCTGGTCATACAGTCTCCTCATTGTCGGATCGGGGGATCTGCACCGACTGCTCCCACAGGCGCATGCGCTCGAGCGCGGCGCCGCCGAGGCGTCCGAAGACGCCGTCGACGAGACATTCCACGAGTGACATGAGCGCCACGAAGGTGTCGAACGGGGCGTGATCGACGTGCACGGGCAGCACGATGTCGGCGCGCTCTGCGGCGGGCGACATCTCGACGTCGGTGATCACGACGGTGCGCGCACCGCGACCCCGCGCGAGGTCGACGGCTCGTCGGGCGGTCTCCTCATGTCGGCGCATGTCGATGATGATGGCGAGCGAGTGGCGGTCGAGATCGAAGTAGCGGCCGGCCCCTCGCCCGGTTGGCTCGCCGGTCACGTGAACGCCGCCTCGAAGCTGATCGAGCTGCAGACGCATGATCTCGGCGACGTGCAGGGAGAAGTAGCCGCCCGTGATGACCACCCGGTTCGCACGCACGATCGCCTCGATCGCCGCATCGAACTCGGACGGCGGAACCGTCTCGGCGACCGAGCGCGCGGCCTCGGCCCGCAGGGCGACCGCGCGGTCGAACGGCGTGGAGCCGTCGTCCGCGATCGTCCGCTCGGCGCGGCTCACCGGGCTTCCCGCCCGCTGCGAGACCTCGCGCCGCAACAGGCCCTGCAGCTCTGCCCAGGACTCCAGCCCGAGCCGCGCGACCAGCCGCAGCACGGTCGGCGTGCTCGTCCCCGCATCCCGAGCCAGGCGCGAGGCACTGCCGAGCCCCGCTCCCGGATAATCGGCAAGGATGGCGCGCGCGACGCGCTTCTCGGCCGGACTCAGCTGCTCGATGCTCGAGAACACGCGCTCCCGGATCGTCTCCATCCGTTCCCCCTATGTCAGCGTGACGATGTCGTTGCCGTCACGATATGCGGCGAACATCGCGGGCGAGTTGTGCGCGATGATCACATTCCGCTCGTGGTCGATCGCTATGATCCCGCCCGACGCGTCGCGCGACGTCAGCTCGTGGTCGAACGTTGCGGACACGGCGCCCTCGAGCGACTGCCCGAGGTACCTCATCCGGCTGACGATGTCGTGGGCCACCACACCTCTGATGAATGCCTCTCCCTCGCCCGTGCACGACACGCCGCCGATCCCGTCGCGCGCATACGTGCCTGCCCCGATGATCGGCGTGTCGCCAACCCGGCCGTCCGCCTGGTTCACCATCCCGCCGGTCGATGTCGCGGCCGCGATCCTGCCGGCCCGGTCCAGTGCGACCGCGCCGACGGTACCGTGGCGCGATGCCTCGAGCTGTCGCGCCTGGACGTTCTCAAGCTGCTTCAGCCGTGCTTCGGTGACGAAGTACTCGGGCTCGACGAGCTCGAGACCCCACGACACGGCGAGTTCCTCGGGAGGTGCCACGAGGAGCACGTGGTCGCTCTCGCTCATGACCTTCTGCGCCGCGTAGACGGGGTTCTTGATCCGCGTCGTCACGGCGACGGCGCCCGCGCGGCCGTCTCCCGTCATGACGGACGCGTCGAGCTCGGCCCGGCCACTCGCCGTCAGCGCCGCTCCGCGCCCGGCGTTGAACAGAGGCGTGTCTTCGAGCACGGCCACGGTGGCGCACACCGCCTCCTCCGCCGTTCCACCGGATTCGAGCACCCGCTCACCTGCCTCGTACGCCCTGCGCAGGCCGGCACCGTAGTTCGCCTGGTCCTCGAGCGAGAGCTCCTCGACGCGTCCACCGGCACCGGCGTGCAGGACGAGCGCGTACGGGCGCTCGGTTCGCGTCCGGTGGGACGTGAGGCGCAGTTCGCGGCTCACCGACCGCCCGCCTGACGCGTGATGTAGTTCACCGCGACGAAGCGACGGAACACGTCGAGCAGATCGTCGCCCTCGATCTTGACGGTGCGCCGCGAGCCGGTCAGCTCCACGCCGCCGACCCATGTCGCGACGTCGGCCATGTCGGCCGTCTGCACGTCCAGCTCGAGCGCGGCGGGCGTCTCGATCGGGCGGTCCGCGATCTGCCCCGCCGCCACCTTCTCGACGGCCCGCTTCGCTGCCTCGCGGATGAGTCGCTGCGAGGTCGTGGGGTGCAGGTTGAGCGCCGAGAACCGGCTGATCGATTCCTTCGTGAGCACGTACTCCGCCTCGGGCGCGATCAGGCTCGTCTCGGCCTGCGTCACCTGGTCGCCGCTGACGAGCGCGATCGGCACACCATAGTGGCCCGTCACGAGCGCATTGATTCCGCTCTCTCCGACCCAGGTGCCATTGAGGCGCGCCCCCTGGAAGACCTCGGGGTTGTACGTGTGCGACATGGCGGACGGCTCTCCCGAGATCGAGCCGTGGTAGCCGATGAAGAATGCCGCGTCGACGGAGTCATCCAGCCCCTGCATCATGTACATCGGCTTGTGGCTGCCCGCGAGGTACTTCGCCTCGCCGACGAGCGCGGACGGATCGAGGTTGGCCATCTTTCCGTGCGAGTCGTTAACGATGATCTCGGTCGCCCCTCCTTCGATCGCTCCCTCGATCGCCGCGTTGACCTCATCGAGCATCAGCTTGCAGCCGAGCGCGTAGGCGACGGGGGTGGTGGGGCGGCACTGATCCCAGCTGACGACGCCCGCGACGCCCTCCATATCGCACGAGATCCAGATCTTCACAGGGCGGCCTCCTCAGCCTTCGGGGCGAACGCGTACGGTGCGAGTCGATCGGTGTGGATGCACGCGCTGAACCGGCCCGGGGCCACTTCGAGAAGCGCGGGGTCCACAGAACGGCACTCGTCGGTCGCCAGGGGACACCGCGGGGCGAATCGGCACCCCTGCGGCAGGTCGATCGGGCTGGGCGGGTCGCCCTGCACCTCGAACAGGTCGTTGACGCTTCCCGCCGACATGCGCGGGATCGAATCAACCAGCGCACGCGTGTACGGATGCTTCGGGTTCTCGAACAGCTCGCGGGTCGTGCTGACCTCGACGATGCGCCCGAGATACATCACCGCCACGCGCTGGCTGAGGTGCTGGACAACCGCCAGGTTGTGCGCGATGAACAGAATCGACAGGCCCAGTTCGCGCTGAAGCGAGGCGAAGAGGTCGAGGATGGTCGCCTGGACCGAGACGTCCAGCGCGGACACCGGCTCGTCGGCGACGAGCACCTCGGGGCGCGGGGCGAGCGCGCGAGCGATGGCCAGACGCTGGCGCTGTCCACCGGAGAACTGGCTCGGATACGCGTCGAGGACGTCCTCCTCCATGCCCACGAGATTCAGCAGGCGGATGCTCTCCGCACGGATCTCGTTCGGCGGCACGATCCTGTGGAATCTCAGGACCTCGGCGAGCATGCCGCCGATCGTGATTCGCGGGTTCAGCGAGGAGTACGGGTCCTGGAACACCATCTGGATGCGCTGCGCGTTGAGCTTCGAACGGCGACCGACGACGGGCGCGCCGTCGATCTGCACCTCGCCGGCGGTCGGAGCGAGACTGCCGACGAGGATCTTCGCGAGCGTGGACTTGCCGGATCCGCTCTCACCCACCAGCGCGAGCGTCTCGCCCTTGCGCAGCTCGAGGTCGATGCCGTCGAGGGCCTTCAGCAGCTTCTTCCTGCCGCCGACGCGATACTCCTGGCGCACGCCGGCAGCCGAGAGGATGTTCTCCTCCATCATGCCAAGACCTCCCTCTTCGCGATGTCTCCCGCTCGCAGGCACGCCGCCGCGCGACCCTCCTCGACCCACTCCAGCGGCGGGTTCGTGGTCGCGCACGCCTCGATGGCGAACGGACACCGAGGCCGGAAGGCGCAGCCGGGCTCACGGGCCGCGAGGTTGGGCGGGAAGCCGGGAATCGGCACGAGCTCCCGATCGGGCTTGTCGAAGTCGGGAGCCGAATTGAGCAACCCGATCGTGTACGGGTGGCGGGGAGCCGGGAAGACGTCACCGACCAGGCCGGACTCGACGATGCGGCCTGCGTACATGACGGCCAGGCGCTGGCACGTCTGGTTGACGACAGCGAGATCGTGCGTGACGAACACGAGCGAGGTGCCGAACTCATCGCACAGGTCCTCGAGCAGTTTCAGCACCTGGTGCTGGACGGTCACATCGAGCGCCGTCGTCGGCTCGTCGCACAGCAGCACCTTCGGTGAGCACGACACGGCAAGGGCGATCATCACCCGCTGACGCAGTCCGCCCGACAACTCGTGGGGGAACGCCGCCGCCCGCCGCTCCGCGTCCGGGATACCGGTGCGCTTCATCAGATCGATGGCGCGTTCGCGCGCGGCGGCCTTCGGCATTCCCCGGTGGACGCGCAGACCCTCGGCGATCTGATCGGCAACCCGCATTGTCGGGTTGAGCGCCGTCATCGGCTCCTGGAAGATCATGGCGATCCCCGGGCCCATGAGGTTCCGGCGCGCCGTCTTCGACATGCGCAGCACGTCGCTGCCCTCGAACTCGATGGACCCGCCGAGCACCTTCACGCCCTTCGGCAGCAGGCCGGCGATCGCCCGCAGGGTCATGGACTTGCCCGATCCGGATTCGCCGACAATGCCGAAGCGCTCGCCCGTGGCCACCTCGAAGCTGGCCTTGTCGACCAGGATGATGGGTTCGCGTCCCTTTCGCGGGACGCCGATCGTGAGGTCGCGCACGACCAGAAGTGGAGTCGCGGTCATGTCACTTCCTCCGTTCGGGGCTGATCTGATCGGCGATGCCGTCACCGAGCAGCGAGACGCCGAGGCTGGTGATCACCACCGCCAGTCCGGGGATCGTCGCCTGCCACCACATGGACGTGAGGAACTCCTTGCCGTCGGAGATCATGGAGCCCCATTCCGCTGTCGGCGGCGCGATGCCCAGCCCCAGGTAGCCGAGGGTCACGATCGCCAGGATGTCCATGACGATGTCGCTCATGCCGTAGACGATCGCCTGCGACACCACGTTCGGCCCGATGTGACGGAACAGGATGCGCATGTCGGAGTATCCAGCCAGTTTGGCGGCGGTGACGTAGTCCTGCTGCTTGGCCACGATGACCTCGCCACGCACGATGCGGGCATAGGAGACCCAGGAGACGGCCGCGATCGCCAGGTAGATGCTGGCCTCGCCGTTTCCGAAGACGAACACGAACGCGATCACGAGCACGTAGAACGGGAACGCGAAGAACACGTCCACGATCCGCATAATGACGGTGTCGATCCACCCGCCGTAGTAGCCGGCGATCGCTCCGGCGAGGGTGCCCACGATGAACGGGATGATCACCGCAAGGAAACCGATTCGCAGGTCGATCGTGGTGCCGTGGATCAGCCGCGAGAGCACGTCGCGACCGAACTTGTCGGTGCCGAGCCAGTGCTCGGCGCTCGGCGGTTGGAGCGCGTTCTGAAGGTCCTGATGGATGGGGTCGTAGGGAGCGATCCACGGTGCCAGCAGGCCGATCAGCACGAGGACGCCCGTGATGGCCAGGCCCGTCATGAGGGTGCCGTTGCGGTACCAGGGCTTCAGCGTGCGCGAGCGGTTGGGGTTCGCGCGGCGACGGTTCTTGAAGCGAAGGAACGCGGCCGTCGGTGTGGACAGCGTGAGGATCTCGGCCGGGGGCTGCGGCGGTGTCTGGACGCTGGTCATGAGCGCCTCCCGTTCAGGTCGACGCGCGGATCGAGCAGCGTATAGACGATGTCGGTGACGATGCCCACCACCACGACGAGGATTCCGACGAAGAGCGTCACGCCCTGGACGATCGGGAAGTCGCGCTGGAAGATCGAGTTGACGAGGAACGAGCCGATGCCCGGAAGTGCGAAGACGTTCTCGATGACGAGCGACCCGCCCACGAGATGTCCGATGTTGACACCGACGATCGAGACCGCCGGAATCGCCGAGTTGCGCAGGACGTGGCGCGTGAAGAGCCCACCTGGGCCGAGACCCTTGGAACGCGCGGTGCCGATGTACTCGGAGTCGAGCACTCCGATCATCGCCGTGCGCAGACTGCGGATGGTCGTCGGGGCGAGATAGATGGCCATCGTCAGCGAGGGCAGGAAGAAGGAATGCAGAGCGCCGAGGAATCCGTCGCCGGTGCCCGCCACCGGGAACAGGCGCATCCCCAGCGCGAGAATGAGGATGAGCATGACGCCCACCCAGAAGGTCGGCATTCCCTGCCCGACCAGTGTGAACGCACGCACTGCCTGATCGCGCACGCTGCCCGGCTTCGTCGCAGCGATGGCGGCGAGCGGGATGCTGATGAGCAGGCACAGCGTGAGCGAGTACACCACGAGCGTCAGCGTGACCGGGATCGCACCGCCGATCACGTCGACGACGGGCTTGCGATAGGCCAGGCTGCTGCCCAGGTCGCCGGTGAGCAGCTTGCCCATGAAGGTGAGGTACTGCTCCCAGACGGGCTTGTCGAGTCCCATCTGGGCCTGAAGTTCGGCCACGCGGTCGGGCGTGGCGTACTCGCCGAGCAATGCGGTGGCGGGGTCGCCGGGCAGCATGCGGGCCATGAAGAAGACGAGGATCGTCACGCCGAACACGACCGGGATCGCGTGCAGCAGACGGGAGGGGATGAAGCGCAGACGTTCGAGCATGGGTGGGCCTCCGGGAGGAGCGGGGCGGGGCGGCGGCCGGCCGGTTCAGGCCGGCCGCCGCGCAGCCTTATTCGGAGATCGTGACGTCCTCGAGGTGGTAGTTGCCGAGCGGTGTCACGTGGAACCCCTTGACCGAGTCGTCCACGACCCACTTGTAGGGGGTGTAGTAGAACATCGTGATGTACGCCTCCTCGGCGACGATCGCCTGAAGCTCCTTGTAGAGCTCGGCGCGAGCGTCCTCATCGGTCTCGGTCGCCGCGGCCTTGTTCAGCGCGACGACCTCCTCGTTGCGCCAGTCGGTGTACGCCGCGCGCGAGCTCGCGTCGGCGTCGAGCGCCCACGAGGTCCACTGGTCCGGATCGGCGATGTCGTTGTACCACGCCATGAGAGCCATCTCGAAGTCCATCGACGTGCGGGCTGCCTTGTTGGCCGTCGGGTCGAGCTGCGTGATCTCGACGGTGATGCCGATCTCGGCGAGCGAGGCCTGAACGATCTGTGCGATCGAGGCCTGCTCCGAGTCGCCGGATGCGATGAGGAGCTTCGTCGAGAACCCATCCGGGAAGCCGGATGCGGCCATCTCCTCCTTGGCCTTGTCGAGGTCGTACTGGATGCCCTCGAGCGTGTCGTCGTGGAACGGCAGGCCCTTCATGATGATCGAGTTCGCGACCTCGGCATTGCCGTAGGTCACCGTGTCGACGATCGCATCACGATCGACCGCGTACCCGATCGCGCGGCGGACGTGGACGTCCGCGAAGTAGTCGTAGTTCTCGTTCAGCGACATGTAGCGCATGTACGTCGACGGGAAGAGCTCGGCGGTCACACCGTCCTGCTTCTGCAGGTTGACGAAGCTCGACCAGTCCGGCTCCTCGTTGATGTCGATCTCGCCGCCGAGCAGCATGAGCTCTCGCGTGGAGGCGTCGGGCACGACCGACCAGGTGATCGAGTCGACCGCGGGCTTGCCCTCCTGCCAGTAGTTCGGGTTCTTGTCGAGGATAATCGACTGCCCGGGGTTCCACTCACGCCACACGAACGGACCCGTACCGATGGGGCCCTCGCCGTAGAACTCCTCCTTCGTCTTGCCGTCGTAGTCGGCCGGCACGATCGCATTGGAGAACATGGCGAGCACCGCGAGGGTGGGCGCGTACGGCTGATCGAGCTTGAACTCCACGGTGTAGTCGTCGACAACGACGACCTCCCGGATCGGCTCATTGACGAAACCCCACCCCTCGGCGCCGGTCGCCGTGGCCGCGTCGATCGAGAACTTGACGTCCTCCGCAGTCATCTCGTCGCCGTTCGAGAAGAGGATCCCCTCCTTGAGCTTCACCGTGTAGGTGAGGTTGTCGTCGGAGATCTCGTAGCTCTCGGCCAGCCAGGGCTCCACCGAGCTGCCATCGGGCGTGATCATGAAGAGCGTCTCCATGATGTGCTGCCCGACCTTGATCGAGTTGTTGTCGTGAACCGACGTGATGTCCATCGACTGCGCGTCGGCCGCGCGGGCGATGATCAGGTCGTTGTCGCCGGATCCTCCGTCGGAGGAACCGCCGCTGGGCTCTTCACCGTTGCTGGCGCAGCCGGTGAGCAGGAGGACGGCGGCAACGATGCTCGCTCCCGCCACCTTGAGTCGACGCATGGACCGCTCCTTGCTGTATTCGGGACACCGCACGGTGAGTGCCGCGCAGGGTGTAACAAACATTACGATGCTGGATGATTGTTGCATCGGTGTTACGAATGGAAGAAGGTCCGCCGCTTCGCCAGCGCGGTCACCCGCGCCATCTCGTTGCCGACGACCATGACGCCCTCATCCACGCCCATGCCGGGCTTGGCGAGCAGCTGGTCCGCGCCGACCGCCATAGCGACGTGGGCGGTCGCGATGGCGGACACGTCCGTCTCGTTGCAGGTGCCGCCGCAGAAAGCGCCCAGCCCTGCTCGCCTCACCTCCAGCAGCGCATCAATCGTGTTGCCGAGGCCGCCCAGGTCCGGAGTCTTCACGTGGATCATGTCGGCCGCACGCCCGGCGATGAAGGCGCGGATGTCGTCGAGGGTGTTGCACCACTCGTCGGCGACGATCTGCACATCGGATCCGCGTTCGGCGAGCAACGCACGCAGCTGCGCGAAGGCGGCGATCTGCTCCGACCGGCCGCCCGCATCGAGGGGATGCTCGGCACGGAACGGGAACGGCGCCGCCGTACGGCCGAGCCGCTCGAGGAAGCCCGCGATCTCCGGAAGGGAACCGTCGAAAGCGAGCCCGATCGTCCCGTAGAGATCCAAGTGGATCGTCGGGACGTAGTCGTCGTCCGCGAGATGCAGGATGCGGTTACGCACCCATGCCACGTACTCCAGCAGCAGCTCTCCGCGTGGTCCGACCAGGTGCTCCCGGTCGTTGATGAGCCCATGCGGCAGCGCATCCACCCGCTTCAGGATCATCTTGTCGACGTTCGTATAGCGCTCGTCGCCGCTCTGGGCATACAGAGGCACCGGTGTGAGCCGTATCCCGGTGGCGTACTCGTCGCGGATGAGCTCGGCCATGGTCATGCCCGCGCCCTGCGCAGCTGCGGAGAGCAACGCCTGCGAGATCCCATAGCGCACAGGGGTGCTCAGGCCCGGAAGTGCGTCGATCCTCCCTGCGATGCCGCGGAACCCGTCGATCTCGCGTCCGATGAGTACCGGAGCGATGATGCGCTCGACTTCCTCCTGCGCGGCAAGGGAGTCGAACACGGGATCGCGACCGCCCACGCCCGGGTACTGAACCTCGGCGCAGTCGCCCACGGCGGTCCGCCCATCCTCGAGCACGAGCAGGATCGACAGGGCCTGCCCCGCCTCACGGACAGCCGTGAATCCCGGGGTGAGCGGATCGCCCTCGTAGAGGAAACCGTCGTGCGCCGCCCCCGCGACAATCCGGGCCTGGTCGTCGCGGAAGAACCCGGACCGCACGGGCGCGGCGATCACGTCGGTGACCCGGATCACGCCGGCCAGATGTCTCGCAGCGCGCGCAGCACGTTCGCTCCGACGACGAGGCGGATCTCGTCGTCCGTGTAGCCATGCCCCACCAGCCAGCCGACGATGTTGCGGAAGCACTCCTCGGGGCTCTCGAGGCCTTTCACGTACTCCACGCGGGGATGCTCGGGTGCCGCGGCGGTCGCACCGCTCAGCAGGTGCGCGAACTGACGGTGCAGGCCCACGTGGTCGACGAAGAGCGTGTCGGGCCCGAACCCCACATGCTCGAGTCCGACGAGTTCGGCAATGTACTCGAAGTGGTCCATCACCGACTCGATGGTGTGCTCGCGATGGCCGGAGGAGATCGTGGTGTGCGGCGCCGCCGAGATTCCGATCACCCCGCCCGTGTCGGCCACCGCACGCAGCGCGTCGTCGCTCTTCAACCGTGGGATGTCCCACAGCGCTCGCGCCCCGGCGTGGGTCATGAGCACCGGCTTCTCGCTCGCCCGGCAGGTCTCGATGCCGGTGCGGTCGTTGGAGTGCGAGATGTCGATGGCCAAGCCCAACTGGTTCATGCGCGCCACCGCCTTGCCCCCGAACACCGTGAGGCCGCCGTCCGGCCCGTCCACGAGCCCCGCACCGAGCGCGTTCGAGTCGCTGTACGCGATGCCGATCTGTCGCAGCCCCAGTCCGAAGAGCACGTCGAGCCGCTCGATCTCGTTCTCGATCGGCGTGGCCGCCTCGAGGCCGAACACGAGGGCGACCTTGCCCTCCGCGTGCGCGCGCTCGAGATCGGCGATCGTCCGGCCGACGATCACATCCGCCTGATGCGCGAGATCGGCCTGACGCATGCCGAGATCGGTGATCACGTCATCCCACCGCCACGGCGCGTGCCCCGTGACGCATGCCGTGCCGTCCATCATGTTGTCGAACACCACGGTCATGCCCGAACGCCGCAGTCCCACGAACGCGGTGTGCTGACGCCCCGTGCGGTTGTATTCGGGGATGCGTGCGACGTCCCGCGGGAAGCGCACGGGGTGATCGTGCAGCGAGATCACCATGGACTCGCGCAGGAGCCGCTCGGCGCGCTCCGCCTGCTCCGTGTCGAGGCCGAGGTCATGCGGAGGCACGCGATCGAACTCGGCCTCGAGATCGAAGTCCTCGAGCGTTCCCTCCGGCAGATACCCGTAGGAGCGATAGCCGCTCACGCGATCGCCTCTTCGCGGGCACGCTGCGCGAGGCGATGCTCGCCATCGCCCAGCAGCCGCAGCAGGATCTCCCACGCGCGCATTCCCTCGCGCAGGCGCCGCACGCGCAGGAACTCATTCGGTGCGTGGTGGAGCTCGTCGGCGTACGCGAACGAGAAGAACAGGGTCTTCGCACCCAGGGCGTCCTCGAACAAGGTGGTGGCTGGCAGGGTCCCGCCGATGCGCGCAAGCAGCACGCGCTCGTTCGGGTAGACCTCGGCGAGTGCGGCGGTGGCCGCGGTGATGGCCGGGTGGTCACGATCGATCGCGTAGGCCGGAACCGATCCGCCCTCACGGGAGATCCCGACCCGCGTCCCGCGAGGGATGTGCGCGTTGACGTGCCGCACGATCGCCTCATAGACGGCGTCCGGGTGCTGGCCCGCGACCAGACGACACGTGAGGTGGGCACTCGCCACGTGCGGGATCACCGTGTACGAGCCCCCGCCGCGGATGCCGTTGATCTCGAGGGTCGGCCGCGTCCACAGGCGTGCGAGTGTGCCGAGCCCCGGCTCGCCGTGCGTCTGGTCGACGCCCAGGTCGGCGCGGTAGGCCTCCTCGCTGAAGGGCACCGCCTCGATCTCGTTCCGTTCCTCGTCGGAGAGCGCCGGCACGCCGTCATCGAATCCCTCCACCGCGATCCTCCCGTCGGGGTGATGGAGCGTGGCCAGCAGCTCGACGAGCGCGTGGATGGGATTGGCGACGGTGCCCCCGTAGCGCCCTGAGTGCAGGTCGCGGTTCGGGCCCTCCACCTCGATGTCGAGCGCAAGCAGACCCTTCGATGCGATCGACAGCGACGGCTCATCCGTGCGCCACATGGCGCCGTCAGCCGAGATCACGAGGTCGGCTCCGAGCTCCTCCGCATGCGCATGGACGAAGTCGGCGAGGTGTGGACTGCCGATCTCCTCCTCACACTCGAAGAGGAACTTCACATTCAGCGGAAGCGCGCCCTCCTGCGCGAGAAACTGGCGGCACGTCTCGATCGCGATGTAGCTGGGGCCCTTGTCGTCCGTGACGCCACGCCCCCGCAGTCTGTCCTCGCCGTCGGGCCCCGTGACGCGCGTCGCCTCGAACGGCGGCGTGAGCCACTCGTCGATGTCTCCCGTGGGCTGCACGTCGATGTGCCCGTAGACGAGCACCGTCGGGGCCTGCGGCCTGCCCATCCACTGCCCCACGACGACCGGGAATCCGCGCGTCTCCACGATCCGCGGCCGAGCGAAATCGAGCCTCGCCGCCAGCCACTGCGCGGCGCGGCGCATGACCGCTGGATCGCCATCGCGGCTCACGGACGGGATGGCCACGTACTCCGAGAGCTCGCGGATGTACCGCTCGTCATCGGCGTCGAATCGCAGTGCCGCAATGCTCATGAAGCCCCCTTCGCCGGAGTGACAGAGAGGTTCCGGCTTCCATCAATGTGGCATATTCATTCCATCCACACGACGTAGCGCGCTTTCTGTAACAATCATTTCACGAACCGCGAGGAGTTCCCGGTTCCCGAGGGCGAACCCGGGCCCGATCCTCCTCGGCAGCCGGGTTGCCCTCGCCAAGAATCGCGCGCCCTCAGCCCCGGTCGCGCTCGTCGGCGAGCTCGTCGACGATGAGGGAGTCGGCGTCGATCCTGCCGTTGCGGTAGGCCTGCCGGCCGGCCATGTGCGCCGAGAGCGGGGCGGTGGCGAGCTGGATGAGCACCACGGGCGCGAGCATCGCGAGCGTCGTCCACGACCGCGCCGTGAGGGCGATCGCGGTGGCGATGAGCAGCAGGCCGAGCACCTGCGGCTTGGTGGCCGCGTGCAGGCGCGAGGGCACATCGCCCAGCCGCAGCAGGCCGATCGACGCGATGAGGCACAGCAGCGCCCCCGCCAGCACGAGCGCGAGCGCGACGATGTCGATGAGGGCGCTCATGACTGCTGATCCCTTCGCGCGACGAAGCGGGCCACCGCGACGGTGCCGAACACGCCGATCGCCGCGATGATGAGCAGCACGGGGAGCGTCCGCGCGTGCTGGTTGATGACCATCTCGGCGCCGAGCAGACACATCACCTCGGTCAGGAGCACGTCGCTGGCCACGGCGCGGTCGAGGATCGACGGGCCCTGCACCAGCCGCACGAGCGCGACGAGCGCCGCGGCGGCGAAGACCGCGATGATCGCGATGACGAGGACGGACTGCACGCTCACGAGGCACCTCCCGCGTCGATGAGATCGGCCACCGGCCCGCCGCCGTCCCGGATGGTGCGCAGCTGCGCGCGCGAGCCGACCGCCTTCACGATCCGCTCCTCCCAGCGCTGCACGCGGCGGCGCTGGCCCTCGACGGCGGCCATGTCGCGCATGCCGATCGCGTGCAGGTACAGCACGCGGCGCTCGCGATCGGCCTCGATCACCGTGGAGCCCGGGATGAGCGAGGCCGCCACCGCGGTGTGGGTCATGATCAGGTCGTCGTCGATGCGCAGCGGCACGCGGATGATCGCCGCCCGCGTCCGACCCCGCCGCAGCACCTCCCACGACACGCTGAGGGCGCCGTGCACGAGCTCGATGACGAAGGTCACGACGAACACGAGGCCGTACCAGAGGTTCACCCGGCCCGACATCTGCGCCACCGGCAGGCGGAACCACGTGGTCACGAACACCGCCACGAGCACGCCGGTCACGAGCGCGAGCGCGGTGAGCTGCCCCCACAGCAGCATCCACAGCACGACGAGCCAGACGAAGAACGGCAGCTGGCGCCAGATCAGCAGCAGCCGGGAGCGCGCGTCCATCAGGAACCCTCCTCCACGCCGTCGAGCTCCACGAGCGAGATCGGCTGCAGCAGCGACTGGCCGATCCGATCGCAGATCTCGTAGAGCGGGCCGGCGAAGACGGTCAGGCCCACCGACAGCGCGACCATGCCCACCGTCGCGGCGGTCATGATCCGCGGGATCACCCGGCGCTCGTTCTGCTGCTGCGCCTCGGGCGCCTGGCCGAGGTGGGCGATGCGGGCCTCGGTCTCGCTGGAGTCCTCCTCCTCGCGCCAGAACGACAGGTTCCACGCGCGCATCAGGGCGTAGAGCGTGAGCAGCGACGTGAGGATGCCGCCCACGATCAGCACGTACATGAGCGGGGTGCCCTGCGCGGCGGCCGCGTCGAACAGGGCGAACTTGCCGAGGAAGCCCGAGAACGGCGGCAGGCCGCCGAGGTTCAGCGCGGGGATGAAGTAGAGCACGGCGATGAGCGGCGCCGCCGTCATCAGCCCCTTCACCTTCAGGATCGACGTCGATCCCGCCCGGCGCTCGATCAGCCCCACCGCGAGGAAGAGCGTCGTCTGCACCACGATGTGGTGGATCATGTAGAAGATCGTCGCGCCGATCGCCGCCTCCGTGGCGATCGCGAGCCCGAACACCATGTAGCCCACGTGGCTCACGAGCGTGAACGACAGGATGCGCTTGAGCTCCGCCTGCGCCACGGCGCCGAGGATGCCGACGACCATGGTCGCGAGGGCCACGATGAGCAGCAGCGTGTTGATGTCGGAGTCGTGGAACAGCTGCGTCTCGGTGCGGATGAGGGCGTAGACGCCGACCTTGGTGAGCAGGCCCGCGAACACCGCCGTCACCGGCGCGGGCGCCGTGGGGTACGAGTCGGGCAGCCAGAACGACAGCGGGAACACCGCGGCCTTGATCGCGAAGGCGAGCACGAGCAGCAGGTGCAGCAGCAGCTGGACGTCCTGCGGCAGCTCGGTCATCCGCTCGGCGATGTGCGCCATGTTGACCGTGCCCAGGGCGCCGTAGATCATGGCGATCGCGCTGAGGAACAGGATGCTCGAGACGAGCGAGACGACGATGTACACCGTGCCCGTGCGGATCCGCGACTCCGTGGACCCCAGCGTGATGAGCACGTACGAGGCCACCAGCAGGATCTCGAAGCCCACGTAGAGGTTGAACAGGTCGCCCGCGATGAAGGCGTCGAAGATGCCGGCCGCGAGGATGAGGTACGAGGGGTGGAAGATCGACACCGGGGTGTCGTCATCGCCGTCGGCCGCGCCCTGCCCGACCGAGAAGAGCAGCACCGCCAGCAGCACCACGCTCGAGACCGCCACGAGCAGCGCCGACAGCCGGTCGACGTAGAGGACGATGCCGAACGGCAGGTCCCAGCCCGCCACGCTCACCGCGAGCGGGTTGCCGGCGTCGACCACGAGCAGCAGCACCACGGCGATGCCAAAGGTCAGCGTGAGCGTGCCGATCGAGACGCCCACCTGCCAGCGCCGGTGGTGTCCGAGCACGAGGGTGATCGCGGCGCCCAGCAGCGGCAGGCACACGAGCATCGGGACGAGAAGGCTCCAGGTCATCGTTCGTCCCGCCGATCGATGTCGGGCGAGGACGCGATGATCGTCAGCGGCGACGTGTCGAGGCCCACGAAGTCGGTGGTCGCCTCATCGTCCAGATCGGCGTCGTCCTCCTCGTCCTCCATGACGTCGGAGGTGTCGGCGGCGCGCTCGCGCAGCGCGATGTCCTCGGCGTCGTCCTCGACGAGGTCGGCCTGCCCGAGCTGCCACGAGCGGTAGATGAGCGCGAGCAGGAAGGCGCTGACCGCGAAGGTGATCACGATCGCCGTGAGCACGAGGGCCTGCGGCAGCGGATCGCTCTGCGGGCCGTCGTCGCCGTAGAACGGCGCCCCGCCCGGCACGCCCATGACGATCAGCAGCAGCAGGTTGGTGGCGTTGCCCAGCAGCAGGAACCCGATGAGCACGCGGGTGAGGCTGCGCTCGAGCATCGCGTAGACGCCGCCGGCATAGAGCACGGCCATGATCACGACGAGGGTGAGCGAGACGTTCATCGGGCGCCTCCCGTGCTCGCGCGGAAGGGCTGGTCGGCCGACTCCTTGAGCTGCTTGTCGACCTCGGCGCCGAGGCTGCGCAGCACATCGAGCACGAGGCCGATGACGACGAGGTACACGCCGATGTCGAAGATCGTCGAGCTGACGAACTCGATGTGGCCGACGACGGGCAGGTCTGCCTCCCACACCGCGCGGGTGAGCGGGTCGAGGCCGAACAGCATCGGCGCCACGGCGGTGCCGACGGCGAGGATCATGCCCACGCCCAGCAGCTGGCCCGCGTCGCCGGGCGCGGCGGCACCGAGCTCCCAGCGGCCGCCGGCGACGTAGCGCATCACGAGCGCCATGCCCGCCACGAGCCCGCCGGCGAAGCCGCCGCCCGGGAGGTTGTGTCCCGCGAAGAGCAGGTAGATCGACACGACGATGATCGTGTGGAAGAGGATGCGCACGACGACCTCGAGGATGATTGATCGCGACTCGCTCTGCAGCTTCTGCCCGCCCACGAGCCAGGCACGCGGGCTGTTCCGGTTGCCGGCGTTCTGCGGGCGCACGCCCTCGGTCGTCTCCACGAGCGGGCGGCGCGAGGCGCGGTTCGCGGCGATCCGGCTCTTGATCGGCAGCCGACGGCTCAGCCGCGCCAGCGAGTTGTCGGTGCGGTGCGTGACGAACACGAGCGAGGCCACGCCGGTCGCCGCGAGCACGAGCACTGAGAGCTCGCCCATCGTGTCCCAGCCGCGCAGGTCGACCAGCGCCACGTTCACGACGTTGCGCCCGTGACCGATCTCGTACGCCATCGCGGCCCAGTCGGTCGAGATCGGCTCGGCGACCCGCGCGCCGGTGGCGATCATGACGAGCAGCGCCATGGTCACGCCGACCGCGCCGCCGATCACGGCGCGCAGCACCGGCCGCGAGCTACCGCTGTGCGCGCCCAGTCGCGACGGCAGCCGCCGCAGCACGAGCGCGAACGCCACGAGGGTGACCGCCTCGACGAGGACCTGGGTGAGCGCGAGGTCGGGCGCGCCCATGGTGGCGAACAGCACGACCATGCCGAGGCCCGTCACCGAGACGAGCACGACGCCGGTGTAGCGCTTGCGGGCCATCACGGCGATGACGCCGGCGATGATCATGATCGGCGCGGCGGCGATCTGCACGGGGTGCTGCCAGGCGTCCAGCGCCGCCCGCCACTCGCGGCCCGCGAGCAGCACGGTGCCCTGCGAGGCGATGAGCACGAGGAACACCGTGCCGACGTAGATGGGGAGCGATCCGCGCTGGGTGAAGCGCGTGACCGCCACGGAGAGGCGATCGATGCCGCGCACCACCAGGAAGTAGAGGTCGGATGCCGTGAAGGGCATGATCCGCCCGGTGATGTCGAAGGCCGTGGCACGGGCGAGCCAGAACAGGAGCGCGCCCAGGACGATCGTGCCGAGCGAGACGAACAGCGCCGGCTGCAGGCCGTGCCACAGCACCAGGTGGGCGTGCGCCGTGCCAGGCGCGGTGTCGGCGTATGCCGTGAGGAGCATCTCGAGCTGCGGGCCGATCAGGCCGAGGCCCAGCGCGAGCGCGGCCAGCACGATCGGCGCCGCGAGGAAGCCCAGCGGCGGGTCGGGCCAGTGCGTCGTGGGCCGCGGCTGGCCGTCGCGATCCCGCTTGGTGCCGAACGCCCCCCAGAGGAAGCGGATGCCGTAGGCGACGGTCAGCACCGAGCCGAGCGCGACGCCGACGAGGGCGATCCAGCCCCAGACGCCGCCGGCCAGCGCCTCGTCGATGAGCGCCGTGAGCGCCGCCTCCTTCGCGAGGAATCCCAGGGTCGGGGCGATGCCGGCCATCGAGGCGACCGCGACGAGCGCGGTCACCGCCATGGTGGGCGCCTGGCGCGCGAGGCCGCTGAGCTGATCGATGTCGCGCGTGGACAGCTGCCGGTCGATGACGCCCACGACGAGGAACAGCGTCGACTTGAACAGGGCGTGGGCGAGGATGAGCGCGCCGCCGGCGAGCGCCGCATCGCGCGTGCCGAAGCCCACCACCACGGCGATGAAGCCGAGCTGGCTCACGGTGCCGAAGGCGAGGATGCGCTTGAGGTCGTGCTCGCGCAGGGCCTGCACGCCCCCGAGCAGCATGGTGAGCAGCCCGAGGCTGATGACGATCGGCCGCCACGGCCCCGCCTCGGCGAAGACCGGGGCGAAGCGGGCGAGCAGGTAGATGCCGGCCTTGACCATCGCGGCCGCGTGCAGGTACGCGCTCACGGGCGTCGGCGCCGCCATGGCGCCGGGCAGCCAGAAGTGGAACGGGAAGATGGCCGACTTGCTGAGCACGCCCACGAGCACGAGCACGAGCGCCGCGTCGACGAGCCCGCCCGTCGGCGGGTCGGCCAGCAGACCCGAGATGCTCGTCGTGCCGCCGGTGGCCACGAGCATCACCACGCCGACGAGGAGCACGAGACCGCCCAGCGTGGTGGTCAGCAGCGCCTGCAGCGCCGCACGCCGGCTGGCGGCACGCAGGTGGTAGAAGCCGATGAGCAGGTACGACAGGATGCTCGTCAGCTCCCAGAACATCACGAGCACGACGAGGTCGTCGGTGAGCACGAGCCCGTACATCGCGCCGGCGAAGGCGAGAAGCACCCCGGAGAAGAGCGGCAGCCCGTCGCGCTTGCCGCGGAAGTACACGGCGCAGTAGATCATCACGAGCGCGCCGACGCCGGTGACGATGAGCGCCATGAGGGCCCCGAGCGCGTCCATCCGCATCGAGAGCCGGATGTCGAGCGCCGTGATCCACACCGCGCTCTCGGCGACGATGCCCCCGCCGACGATCGCCGGCACCTGAAGCAGGGCGTGCACGAACGCGGCCAGCGGGAAGGCGGCGGCGACGAAGAAGACGCGGGCCCCGAGCGGTCGCGCGAGAAGGGCCGTGATCAGCGACCCGATACCGAACGCGCAGAGAAGCGGCAGCATAGGCGGCTCCTCTCGCGGCTGAGCGGGGTCGTCGTGGGTTTCTTCAGTCTACCTGGGCGCTCCCTGAGCGTCTCCGGAACGCGACATTCCGCTTACGGAATGGATCATGCTGCCGCCGCACGCACGAGCTCGAGATGCTCCGCCACGGTGTCGCCGGCCGTGACGCCGCGCACCACGACCTCGTCGACGATGCCGTCGTACGCCCGCAGCCGGGGGCGGACCTCCTCCGGCCCGGCCGCGAGGATCGCCGCGTCCACCGGGGCGTAGCCGTACCGCGCGAAGTTCGCCGCGTACGTGGGGATCCGGCCGTAGGTCTCGGCCTCGGCCCGCACGCGCTCGTGCGCCGGCGGAAGCGCCGTGCGCACGTACAGCGCCAGCTCGGCGCGCGCCTCGGGGTCGTCGGCGTCGCGGTCGGCGCGCGCCTGCCGGGCCGCGTCGGGCGTGAGCCAGTTGAGCACCACGCCGTCGGCCTCGGTCGCGCCCAGGCGCCGCATCTTGGGTCCGAGCGCGCCGACCACCACCCGGACGCCGAGCTCGGCCTTCAGGTGCGCGGCCGCCTCGCCGACCCGGGTGAGGGGGCTCGGCTTCTGCGACGACCCGATGCCGATGACGGTCCGATCGACCGGCAGCCCGAGCTCGCGCACGCGCCCGACCAGCTGCTCGGCGGGGAACGCGTCGACGGGGATCACGCCCGAGGCCACGCGCAGGGTCGTCGTCGCCGCGGCGGCGGCGGCCATCGCCGCGAGCGCGTCGCCGTTGCGGCCCGGCTGGTTCACCCACAGCGTCGCGATGCCCGCCCGTTCCAGCTCCGGCGCGATCGCCCGCACCACGTCGAGGTCGAGCGTGCCCATGATCCCGTATCCGATGCGCATGCGCCCACGGTATCGGGCGGGCGGGCTAGGCTCATCCGGTGCGTCTTGTCATCGCTGAGTGCTCCGTCGACTACACCGGTCGCCTCAACGCGCACCTGCCCCTCGCGAAGCGGGTGCTCATGCACAAGGGCGACGGCAGCCTCCTCATCCATTCCGACGGCGGGTCGTACAAGCCCCTCAACTGGATGAGCCCGCCCTGCCGGCTCGACGTGATCGCTCCCGACGAGGAGCTGGCCGCGGCCGGCGTGGTCGAGGTGTGGAAGGTGACGCACCAGAAGACGGGCGACGCCCTGCTGGTGCGCATCCACGAGATCATCAGCGACTCGTCGCACGACCTGGGCGTCGACCCCGGCCTCATCAAGGACGGCGTGGAGTCCGACCTGCAGCGGCTGCTGGCCGAGCAGGTCGATCGCATCGCCGAGGGCGCCACGCTGGTGCGGCGCGAGTACCCGACCGCGATCGGGCCCGTCGACCTGCTCGTGCGCGACGCGCAGGGCGTGCCGATCGCGATCGAGGTCAAGCGCCGCGGCGACATCGACGGCGTCGAGCAGCTCACGCGGTACCTCGAGCTCCTCGGCCGCGACCCGCTGCTCACCGGCATCCAGGGCGTGTTCGCCGCGCAGGAGATCAAGCCGCAGGCGCGCGTGCTGGCCGAGGACCGCGGCATCCGCTGCCTCGTGCTCGACTACGACGACATGAAGGGCATCGAGTCGGGCATCCCTCGCCTGTTCTGAGACCGCGTCTTCACGCCGAGACCGCATCCGCGCGCCGAGACAGCGGCGGAACGTCCGGGTCTCGGCGCAAAGATGCGGTCTCGCGGAACGGGACACCCGCCCGGGACCGGGCCGCGCGCGCCGGCGGATACGCTGGATTCATGCCGACATCCCCCTGGTCCTGCGTCCTCTGGGATGTCGATGGAACGGTCGCCGACGCCTCGCCCGGCATCCTGCCCCGCATCACCGCGGTGCTGACCGCGCTGGGACGCACGCCCCCGGCGCCCGAGGATCTGCGCCACTGGATCGGCCCGCCCCTGCTGGAGTCGTTCGAGGTGCGCGGCGGGCTCACACCCGACGAGGCCGTCGAGGCCGTCCGCACGTACCGCGAGCTCGCGTCGCGCGAGGGCTACGCGGCGGCCGTCGACCTCTATCCCGGCGTTCCGGAGATCATCCGCGCGCTGCACGCGGCGGACGTCCCCCAGGGCACGGCCAGCACCAAGCCCGAGAACCAGGTCTTCGCGATCCTCACGCACTACGGCCTGGCCGACTGCTTCGCCACGATCACGGGCGCCCGCGCCGACGCCACCGTGCTCGACACGAAGGCCGATGTGCTGGGCCGCGCGCTCGAGCGGCTCCGCGACGCGGGCGTGGACACGTCGCGGCCGGTGCTGATCGGCGATCGCCACCACGACGTCGACGGCGCGGCCGAGTACGGCATCCCGGTGATCTTCGTGCGGTGGGGCTTCGGCAACCCGGGCGAGGACGCCGGCGCGCACGCGGTGGTCGACACCGCCGACCAGCTGCGCCCCCTGCTCCTGACCGACTGAACGACCGGAGGCGCTCAGCCGCCGGCCACGGGCGCGCCCCCGCGCACCAGTCGCGCGACGACGAGCGCGGTGGCCGGGGCGAGCAGCACGAGCGCCGCGATGTTCACGGCGTGGAAGCCGCCGAGGGCGAGGATCGGCCCGGCCAACGCGGCCGCCGCCGCTCCCGCGTAGTTCATGCCGGCGTCGGTCACGCCCTGCAGCGGCACCCGTACACGCGGATCGGGCGTCGAGGCGAGCAGCGTCGAGGCCGAGATCACGCACCACGACCACCCCACGCCGAGCACGGTCAGCGCAGCGGGGGTCCACGCGCCGCCCGCCGTCGCGGCGATGAGGCCCAGCACGACCGCCGCGAGCAGCACCGCTACCCCGCCCGCCGCGCTCCGCACGGCGCCGAACCGGTCCGCCACCCACCCGAACAGCGGGCTGACGGCGTACATGCCGAGCACGTGCAGGCTGATCACGATGCCGACCACGGTGAGCGAGTCGCCGTGATGCTGCATGTGGATCGGCGTCATCACCATGACCATCACCATGACGGCGTGCGCACAGGCGGTGAGCACGACCGCCATCCGCGCGGTCGGGTTCGCGAACGCCCACCGCAGCGCGGCCCACGCCCCCACGCTCGCGGTGGCCACGACGGGGTCGCCGGGCTCCGGTCGGGCGACGACCTCTCCCCCGTAAAGCAGCGCGATGATGAGCCCCGCCACGGCGATCGCGGCGATCGAGAAGGTGTAGGGGCCGGCCAGCTCGGGCAGCCCGAGCACGAAGCCGACCTCGTTGGCGATGTTCGTGAGGTTCGGCCCCAGCACCGAGCCGATCGTCGTGGACCAGATGACGAGCGACATGATCCGCCCCCGCGCCGCCGGGTCGGCGTTGTCGCCGGCCGCGTAGCGCGATTGCAGGTTCACGGCCTGGGCGACGCCGAACATCGCCAGCCCGACCAGCAGCACGACGAACTGCTGCATCAGCGTCGAGGCGATGATCACCAGGCCGCCGATGAGGGCGATCGCGTAGCCGGTGGTGAGCGCGGCGCGTCTCCCGCCCCGGGCGGCGAGCGAGGCCAGGGGGATCGCCGCGACGGCCGCGCCGAGCACGCTCGTGGCCTGCGCGAAGCCGGCAAACGCCGTGCCGCCCAGGCGCTCGGCGAGCAGCCCGCCCACGGCCACGCTCGAGGCCACACCGACCCCGCCCAGCAGGTTCGACGCGATGAGCACGCCGATCCGACGCCGGGCGAGGGCCGTGTGGGCGGGCGCGGCCTCGATCACCGACGTCATGCGCCCGGTTCGTGCGTGTGCGGCATCACGTACGAGCTGCCGTGGAACATCGCGCCGCCGGCCCGCAGCGCGGCGGCCACGTGCACGGTCTCGGCGAGCTGCGCCTGCGTCGCCCCCGCCCGGAGCGCCGCGGCCGTGTGCGCCCGCAGGCACCCCTGGCACTGGGTGGTGAGGGCCACGGCCACCGCCAGCAGCTCCTTCGTCCTACGGTCGAGCGCGGTGTCGTCCGCGAACACGGCGGCGTTGAACTCGGCGAACGCGGCGTTCATCGCGGGCGCTCCCTCGGCCAGGAGGGTCGCGCCGGTGACGACGGGGGACGGCTGGGTCATGGCAGGGCTCCGATCAGTTCCGGCGAATCCGCCTCGGGCACGGGCGCGCCCGGGAAGTGGCACTCGACCTCGTTCGCGCCCACGGTGATCCGCGGCGGCGCGACCTCGGCGCAGACGTCCTGCGCAATCGGGCACCGGGTGCGGAAGCGGCAGCCCGAGGGCAGGTTCATCGGCGAGGGCGGCTCGCCCTTCAGCAGGATGCGCTCGCGCGTGATCGAGGGATCCGGCACGGGCGAGGCGGCCAGGAGCGCGCGCGTGTAGGGATGCTGCGGGTCGGCGAAGATCTGCTCCGTCGGTCCGACCTCGACGAGCCGGCCCAGGTACATCACGCCGACGCGCTGCGCGATGTGGCGGACGATGGGCAGGCCGTGGGCGATGAACAGATACGACAGCCCCAGCCGCTCGCGCAGATCGACCATGAGGTTGGTGATCTGCGCCTGCACCGAGACGTCGAGGGCCGAGACCGCCTCGTCGGCGAGGATGAGCGACGGGTTCAGGGCGATCGCGCGGGCGATCCCCACGCGCTGGCGCTGCCCGCCCGACATCGCGCGCGGGCGCGCCGTGCGGCGGGCCGGATTGAGACCGACCTGCTCGAGCAGCTCGGTGACGCGATCCTCCAGCGCCTTGCCGCGCAGCCCCTCGAACACCCGCAGCGGCTCGGCGATGATGTCGCCCACCGACATGCGGGGGTTGAGCGAGCCGAGCGGGTCCTGGAACACCACCTGCATCCGGCGCCGACGCGCGCGCAGCTGCGCCTTCGACATCGCCGTGAGCTCCTCGCCCTCGAAGTCGACGGTGCCCGAGGTCACCGGCAGCAGGCCCACGGCCAGGCGGCCGAGCGTGGACTTGCCCGACCCGGACTCCCCCACGAGGGCGAAGGTCTCGCCGTAGCCGATCTCGAGCGTGGCGCCGTCGACGGCCCGCAGCGTGGACTTCGGAGCGAGCGCGCCGCGGCCGCTGCGGACGGTGAACTCCTTGGTGACGTCGGTCAGCCGCAGGATCGGCCCTTGCGTGGTCGCCATCACGCGACTCCTTCCTCGACGAGCGGGTTCCAGCACGCCACCTGCCGGCCGTCGATCTCGCGGGCAGCCGGCCGCGTCGTGAGGCACGCCTCGGTGGCGAACGTGCAGCGGGGATGGAACGAGCACCCGGACGGCAGCGCGGACGGGTCGGGCACCGATCCGGGGATCGCCGGCAGCCGCGCCGGGCGCTCCCCGATCATCGGCGGGATCGAGGCGAGCAGCCCGGCCGTGTAGGGGTGGGCGGGCCGGGCGAAGATGTCGCGCGGCGCGGCGTCCTCGACCACCTGGCCGGCATACATGACGATCACCCGATCGGCCAGATCCGCCGCCACGCCCATGTCGTGCGTCACGAGCAGCACCGCCATACCCTCCTCGCGCCGGAGCCGGTCGATGAGGTCGAGGATCTGCGCCTGGACCGTGACGTCGAGCGCGGTGGTCGGCTCGTCGGCGATGAGCAGGCGCGGGCGACCGAGCAGGGCCATGGCGATCATCACGCGCTGGCACATGCCGCCGGAGAGCTGGTGGGGGTAGCTCTGCAGCACGCGGTCGCCGTCGTGGATGCCCACCTCGCGCAGTGCCGAGACGAGCCGGTCGCGCTCGGCCCGCCGGCCCAGCCTCTCGCGCCGGCGCAGCGCCTCCCGCAGCTGGAAGTCGACGGTGTAGACGGGGTCGAGCGAGCTCAGCGGTTCCTGGAACACCATCGTCAGATCGCGCCCCCGCAGCCGCCGCACCCGATCCGCCGGCAGCGCGACGAGATCCTCGTCGCCGAGCAGGATGCGCCCGGTCACCTCCATGTTGTCGTCGAGCTGCGTCAGGCCCATGATCGTGCGGGCCGTCACCGACTTGCCCGATCCGGACTCGCCCACGAGGCAGACGATCTCCCCCTCGCGCACCTCGAAGCTGGTCTCGCGCACGAGCGAGACCGGGCCCTGCTGCTTGTGGACCGTGACCTCGAGGTCCTCGATCCGCAGCAGCCGGCCTCCGCCGGTCGCGGGCTCGTGCACCTCGGTCATCGCCAGCACATCACTCGACATCGAACCTGTCCCTCAGCCAGTCGCCCGCCAGGCTGACGGCGATGACCGTCAGCGTCAGGACGATTCCCGGAAATGTGGTGATCCACCATGCCGACGAGAGGTACGGCTGCCCGAGAGCGAGCAGCTGGCCCCAGTCGGGGATCTCGGACCGCACACCCAGCCCCAGGAAGCTCAGCGAGGCCGCGGCGACGATCGACGTGCCGACCGTGACGGTCGCCATGACGACCGAGGGGGCCAGCGCGTTGGGGAGCATGTGGCGCCAGAGGATCCGCCACGGCGAGAAGCCGACGGAGTCCGCGGCCTCGATGAACAGCCGCGAGCGCACCGTCATCGCCTGACCGCGCATCACGCGCGCGAAGCCCGGCACGGCCGAGATGCCGACCGCGATGATGAGGTTGTTCGTCGACGCCCCCAGGCCGGCGGCGATGATCATGGCGAGCAGCACGCCCGGGAAGCACATCAGCATGTCGATGAAGCGCCCGATCACCATGTCGAGCCAGCCGCCCGCGTACCCGGCGACGAGCCCCAGGAGCGTGCCGATCGCGAATCCCAGCGCCGTCGCCGTGAGCCCGATGACGACCGCCATCCGCGCCCCGTAGGCCAGGAGCGTGACGATGTCGCGGCCGTAGTGGTCGCTGCCGAGCAGGAACCCGTCGACCCCGGGGGCCCGCAGGGCCATCGCCGGGTCGAGCGCCGTGGGATCGCCCGACGAGAACACGGCCGGCACGATCGCCGCGACGAGCACGACGGCGAGCCACAGCAGGGCGGCCGAGAGGACGATGAGATCCGGGCCGACCTTGCGCCGCCGCCGGGTGGAGGCGATCGGCAGGGTGAGCGGATCGACGAGCGTCGCGGTCGCCATCAGACCACCTCCGCCGGCTCGGGCTGCGGCTCCGCCGCGTGCGCGTCGAGCATGCGCCGGAACATCTCGGGCAGGTTGTCGTCGTCGAGCGGCTCGAACGCCGGGAGCGGGTCGGGGGCGAAGTCCCGGCCGCGCGCGACGATCAGCCGCAGGTCGTGCAGCACCGCGATGTCCTCGCGCGGATCGCCCGCCACCGCGAGCAGGTCGGCGGACAGGCCCGGGGCGATGCTGCCGGCCACGTGATCGATGCCGAGCACGCGGGCCGAGACCGAGGTCGCCGACAGCAGCACGTCGCGGGCCGACATGCCCGTCATGAGCATCGCCTCCAGCGCGTACACGAACGCCCAGTGCGGGTTGTTGTCGATGCCCGAGTCGGTCGAGGCGATGATCGTCGCCCCCGCGCGGTAGAGGTCGCCGAGGGCGAACCGGCGCCACGGCATGAGTCGCATGAAGTCCTTCATGCGGGCGGAGCACGTGGGAGAGACGGCGGTGTTCGAGGCGGCGATCGCGGCGCCGAGCTCCTCGTCGTAGCCGTCGGAGCCGTCCTGCGTCTGGAACGAGCAGTGCTCGATCGTGTCGACCCCGGCGGCGAGCGCGCGGCGGATGCCCTCCACCCCGTGGGCGTGGGCGGCGATCGTCTTGCCGAGGCGGTGGGCCTCCTCCACGGCGATCGCCAGGTCGTCCTCGGGGAACTGCGCGTGCCACGGCGCCGAACCCGGCGTCATGTTGCCGCCGGTCGACATCACCTTGAAGCAGTCGACCGTGCCCTTGTGCAGCCGGCGCACCATGCGCCGCATCTCCTCGGGCGAGTCGACCTCGCCGTTCATGAACCAGCAGTGCCCGCCCGTGACGGTGATGGCCGGACCGGCGATGAGCATCCGGGGCCCGTCGGCCGTACCGTCGAGGATCGCCTCGCGCACGTCGACCCCGAGCAGGTCGCGCGAGCCGAGGTCGCGGGCCGTCGTGACGCCGGCGCTGAGCAGCTCGCGGGCGCTGCGCAGCATGGTCGCCACCTGGCGCGCGTCGTTCTCGGCCATCATCCGCGCGACGGGGTTCGGCCCGCCGTCGAAGCCGAGGTGCACGTGGGCGTCGATGAGGCCGGGCAGCAGCGTGAGCTCGCCCAGGTCGAGCGCCTCCACGCCGTCGTACTCGCGCGGCAGGTCGGCCTCGGGCCCGACCCACGCGATGCGGTCCCCCTCCACGACGACGGCGCCGCGCTCGAGGGTCTCCAGATCCGGTCCGGTGAGGACCTTCGCAGCCGTGATGATGCGCATGCGGGCTCCTTAGGCTTTGCCGACGACGGCTCGCACGCGCGGATCGATGTACGCGTAGGAGATGTCGACGACGAGGTTGATGATCACGTAGAGGCAGGCGATGACGAGCACGATTCCCTGCACCATCGGGTAGTCCTGGCCGTTGATCGCCTGGACGAGGCTCTGCCCGATCCCCTGGCGCGAGAACACGGTCTCGACGATCACCGCACCGGCCAGCAACGCGCCGAGCTGCAGCCCGACGACCGTGACGGTGGGGATCACGGCGTTGCGCAGCACGTGCGTGCCGACCACGACGCGGCGGCGCAGGCCCTTGGCGTACAGGGCCGTGACGTAGTTCTCGCCGAGCACCTCGATCACGCTGTTGCGCACGACGCGCGTCACGGTCCCCGCGGCCGAGAGGCCGAGCGTGATCGCCGGCAGCACCAGCTGCGCCGGCGTGCCCGACCCCGTCGCCGGGAACCAGCCGAGGCCGAAGGCGAACACCATGATGAGGATGAGGCCGAGCCAGAACGACGGCATCGACGTGTTGATGAGGCTGAGCACGCGGATCAGCGCATCGGCGGGCCCGCCGCGGCGGATCGCGGCGAGCACCCCGAGCAGGATGCCCACGACGGCCGACACGGCGGCCGCGGCGAGCGCGAGCTGCAGCGTGTGAGGCAGCTGCTGCGCGATCGTCGCCGACACCGGCTGGCGCGTGGCGTAGGACGTGCCGAAGTTGAGCGTGAGCGCGTCGGTGAAGAAGATCCAGAACTGCTCCAGCAGGGGCTTGTCCAGGCCGAACTGCTGGCGCAGGTTCGCGATCGTCTCGGGGGTCGCGTCCGCGCCGCCCAGGATCACGGCGATCGGATCACCCGGCAGCAGCCGCAGGGTGACGAAGATGATCACCATGACCCCGAGGACCGTCGGGATCGCGGCGCCGATCCGGGAGAGCAGGACGTAGGGCATCGGGACCTCCGATCAGCCGGCCAGGTAGGCGTCGAAGAAGATCGGGTAGCCCTCGGGGTCGAACCGCAGCCCCTCCAGCCCGTTCAGCGCCAGCGTGTAGGTGGGCACGTACACCGCGATGGAGCGCACGTTCTCGACGACATCGGCCTGCAGCTGCTGGACGACCGACAGACGCTCGTCGCCCGTGGCCGACTGGCTCTGCGCCGCGAGCTCCGTGACGGCGGGGTCGTCCGTGTGGCTCATGTTGAAGCCCGTCTGGCCCGGGGTCGGGATGAATCGCGGGTCGTACATCTGGTACAGCACGTTCGGGTCGACCGCCACGAGCGACAGCCCCGCGATGTCGTACGCGCCGGACTGCAGGGTGGTCTGCGCCTCGGCCGTGGCGAGGAACTCCACGTTCACGTCGAAGCCGACATCCTCGAGGTTCGCCTCGAACAGCGTCGCGAGATCCTGGCGCTTCTCGCGGTTGGGCGTGTTCTCGAGGTAGTCGATCGTGAGGGTCTGGCCGTCCTTGGTGCGCACGCCGTCCGCCCCCAGATCCCAGCCCGCCTCGTCGAGCAGGTCGGCGGCGAGCTCGGGGTCGAACTCGAACGCGCCCTCGAGGGAGTCGTCATAGCCGATGGTCGTGGGCGAGAGCGGACCCCACGCGCGCTCGTACGTGCCGAGGTACAGCGACTGCACGGCCGAGTCGATGTCGAGCGCCGCGCGGGCCGCCTCGCGCACGAGCGGGTCGCCGAAGACGCCGGTGGCGTTGAGGTGCAGTTGGTAGGGCGCACCCGACTGCTGCTGCGCGATGAACTGCATCGACGGATCGCCCTCGATCGCGGCGACCTCGGTCTCGGGCACGTTGCCGATGCCCTGCACCTGACCGGAGCGCACCGAGCCGATGCGGACGGTGGCGTCGGCGATGATCTGGAACGTCAGCTTCTCCAGGTACGCGGGGCCGTCATGCTCGGCATTGCCCGGCGCCCAGGCGTAGTCCTCGTTGCGCGTGAGCACCACGCGGTCCTGCGGCGTGTACGACTCGAAGACGAAGGGCCCCGATCCCACGGGGTTGATGAGGTAGTCGGCCGGGTCGGCGGCCGCGGCGGCCGTCGGCGAGTTCATCCCGAGGAACGGCGAGGTGAGGTTGTTGAGGAAGGCGGTGAAGGGCGCCGACAGCGTGACGGTGGCCGAGAACTCGTCGGTCACCTCGCACGACTCGTAGGGACCGACGAGGCCGATGGCGTAGATCGATCCGGCGGCGGGATCCACGATGCGGTTGAGGTTGAAGCACAGCGCCTCGGCGTTCCACGGGGTGCCGTCCCAGAACGTGACGTCGTCGCGGAGCGTGAAGTCGTAGCTGAGCCCGTCGTCGCTCGCCGACCATTCCGTCGCGAGCCACGGCTGGAGCTCGCCCGACTCGTCGAGGTACAGGAGCGAGTCGAACATCTGGCGCAGGACTCGGGCGTCCTGCGCGGCGGGGGTGACGTTCGGATCGAAGCCGAAGAAGTTGCTGTCGACCGCGAAGACGGCCTCGCCGCCGGGCGTCGGCTCGCCCGTGGGGGCGTTGCCGCCCTCGTCGCCACTGGCGCCCGCGCAGCCGGCGAGAGCGAGCAGGGAGACGAGCGCGACCGCCGGGGCGGTGAAACGACGTGATGCCATGGTGACCTCCGGGGGGAAGGAGAAGTGCAGCAGGGACGTTCTACTTGGCGGTGAGACTAGCCACGCTTCGTTGAGGTGTGCAATAGCGAGTTGAAAGATGCAACACTGAGTTGACACACCCGAAACACGGGATGCGCCATGCTGACTTCATCCACCGAAGGAGGGTCGATGACCGACACCGCGACGCGCGCCGACGCGGCCGTGACCACCCCGCTGCAGGACGAACGGGAACGCCTCATCCGCGTGTTCTCCGACCTCGTGCAGCCGCTGGGCCGATCGCTGCCGTCATCGATCGAGGTCGTGCTGCACGACCTCGAGAAGCTGCCCAACTCCATCGTCGCGGTGCACGGTGACGTCACCGGCCGCCGCGTCGGCGACCCGGCCACCGACCTGCTGCTGCAGAAGGTCGCCGCCGGCGACTTCGAGCACGCGGTGGGGTACTCGACGCGGCTCCCCGACGGCCGCTGCCTGCGCTCGACCACCATGATCCTGCGCGACAGCACCGGCACGCCGGTCGCGGCGCTGTGCCTGAACTCGGACGTCTCCGTGTGGCAGGCGCTGGGCCGGCTCGCGTCCGACATGGGCGGGCTCGCGCTCCCCGATCCCGACGCCGCCCCCGCCGCCGCACCCGAGGTCGCCGCGGCACCCGAGGAGGTGTTCCCGCGCGACGTCGACGAGCTCGCCTCGCACCTGATCCATCAGGCGATCGTCGAGCAGAACGTGCCGGTCGATCTCATGCGCAAGGAGCACAAGATCGCCGTCGTGCGCACCCTCAAGGACCGCGGCATGTTCATGCTGCGCGACGCGGTCGAGATGATCGCCACCTCGCTCGGCGTCACCCGCTTCACGATCTACAACTACCTGAACGAACTCGAGGACGAACAGACCCCGGCCCCCACCGAGGCCGCCCCCAAGCGAAAGCGAGCGTCACGATGAGCACGACCGTTGCCGACACCACCTCGGCCTTCGATGCGATCACCCCCGAGGACCTGCGCGCCGTCGGGAGCCTGAAGTGGACCATGTTCCCCGACAAGATCCCGGCGTTCGTCGCCGAGATGGACTTCGGCATCGCGCCCGCGATCACCCGTGCGCTGCACACCGCGGTCGACGTGGGCGCCTTCGGCTACATGCCGCCCGCGATCGCCGATGCCATGAGCGAGGCCTTCACCGGCTGGGCGGCCGCCCGCTACGGCTGGGAGGTCGCGCCGGCCGACGTCAAGGCGATGCCCGATGTCATCGCGGCCCTCGAGCTGGCGATCGACCACTTCAGCGAGCCCGGGTCGGCGATCATCCTGCCCACGCCCGCCTACATGCCGTTCCTCACCGTGCCGCTCGCGCACGGGCGCCGCATCATCCAGGTGCCGATGATCCGCACCGCCGACGGCTGGGAGTACGACCTCGACGCCCTCGACGCCGCCTTCGCGGACGGCGGTGGCCTGCTCATCCTCTGCAACCCGCACAACCCGATCGGCCGTGTGCTGCGCCGCGACGAGATGGCCGCGATCGGCGAGGTCGTGGCGCGCCACGGCGGCCGCGTGTTCTCGGACGAGATCCACGCGCCGCTCGTCTACGACGCGCCCCACGTGCCCTACGCCTCGATCAACGACGTCACCGCGGGCCACACCATCACGGCCACCTCGGCGTCGAAGGCCTGGAACCTGCCGGGCCTCAAGTGCGCGCAGCTGATCCTCTCCAACGACGCCGATCGCGCGTACTGGGAGGAGCACGGGCGCTCGTTCGGCCACGGCGCCGCGAACCTCGGCGTGATCGCGAACACCGCCGCCTACACCGCGGGCGGGCAGTGGCTCGACGGCGTGGTGTCGTACCTCGACGGCAACCGCCGGCTGCTCGCCGAGCTCGTCGCGGAGCACCTTCCCGGTGTGCGCTACACGCCGCCGGAGGGCACCTACCTCGCGTGGCTCGACTGCGCCGAGCTGGGGATCGACGGATCGCCGGCGGAGTTCTTCGCCGAGCACGCGGGCGTCGTCACCACCGACGGGGCGATGTGCGGCGACGGCGCCGAGACCGCCATCCGCTTCAACTTCGCGATGCCGCGCCCGCTGATGGAGCAGGCGATCGCCGCCATGGGCGCCGCCCTCCGGGCGCGCTGACCCGCGCTTTCGGGCGGATCATCCGCGCCTGACGGAGGCGATCCGCGCTCGGGCGGCCGGCAGACGGCCAGAACGGCCGACCGAGCGCGGATGTCCTCGTCGGCGCGTGAAACGGCCGACGCTGCGCGCGGACCGCTCGCTGATCAGCCCCCAGGAAAGCGCAAAGGCCCCACCCGCTGACGCGGGTGGGGCCTTGCTGCTACCTACCGAATTACAGCGGTCGGATGTTCTCCGCCTGCAGGCCCTTGGGGCCCTGGGCGATCTCGAACTCGACGCGCTGGTTCTCCTCCAGCGAGCGGTAGCCCGAAGACTCGATTGCGGTGTAGTGCGCGAAGACGTCAGAGCCGCCCTCGTCGGGAGAAATGAAGCCGAAGCCCTTCTCCGAGTTGAACCACTTGACGGTGCCCTGCGTGCTCATTTACTGCCGTTCTATAGAGATGAAGCCGACGCAAATACGTGTCGGCCACGGCCCACGCTAGCCGGTCGCGGCTGGGAATGATAGGGGTACGGCTCGTCATCTTCCGTCATAGACGAGAACAGCCCTCACCGTTGGGGGGAAACAGTGAGGGCCGGACGACCGAGAGAGGGCGTCCGGACCAATATAAGGCACGTGTCCCCCAAACGGTGGACACGGGGCTGGGAATGCCCGGGTAGAGGGCGGTGCACCGGGCGGCGGGGGCGCGGGCGGTGAGCCTTCGGGCTCGTCGACCGGAGGCGCGAAGCGCCGGAGCGGAGACGGGTTGAGCGGAGCGGCGCAGCCGCGGAGTCGAAACCTTTCGAGGGGGCGGGGGTCCGCTCGCATCGCTGCGCTCGCTCGCTCGGCCGTGGTTGCGGGCGTGGCGGATTTGCGGCAGGGAGCCCAGGGGAACGGCCATGCTCCGCGGCCCCTCGGGCCGCTCCGCTTGCGGTCTGAGGCGGACTTGGTCCCTGTCGCTTCTCCAACCGTCGCATTCGCGACGGTTGGAGCCTCTGCTCCAGGGGCCCTAGGGTGCAATTCCGCAACCTCACGCCCTCAAACGACGAAGGACCCGGCCAGTCGGCCGGGTCCTTCGTCGTTGTGTGCGCGAGGGGGGACTTGAACCCCCACGTCCTTGCGAACACTGGCACCTGAAGCCAGCGCGTCTACCTATTCCGCCACTCGCGCGAGGCGGCGTGTGCCGCACTCAACCTAGAGAGGATATCACGGGGAGGGGCGGGGGAACGAACCGGGCGGGGCGGAGATGGGCGAGTTCTCGCCGTCGCGACATGGGGCGTCCAGGGTCGCTGGCTACGATGGCGGAAATCGACCACCGTGCCGGAGGGGCCGTATGGGACTGCTGGACAGCTTCGAGAAGGGGCTCGAACGTGCCGTGAACGGCGCGTTCGCCAAGACCTTCCGCAGCGGCATTCAGCCCGTCGAGATCGCCTCGGCGCTGCGTCGAGAGCTCGACACGAAGGCCGCCGTGGTCAGCCGCGACCGCATCCTCGCGCCCAACGAGTTCACCGTGCGGCTGAACCCCGCCGACGAGGAGCGCATGTCGCGGCTCGGCAGCGCGCTGCAGACCGAGCTCGACCAGATGGTCCGCAAGCACGCCTCGGCGCAGGGCTACAGCTTCGCCGGCCCCGTGCGGATCTCGCTGCGGGCGGACGACGCCGTGGCCGCGGGCACCCTCTCCATCGAGTCCCGCTCGGCCGAGGGCGACGTCTCGTGGCAGGCGGTCGTCGAGATCGCCGGCCGCCAGCACCCGCTGCGCGGCTCGCGCACCGTCATCGGACGTGGCAGCGAGGCCGACATCACGGTCGCCGACACCGGAACCAGCCGCAAGCACGTCGAGATCCTCTGGGACGGCCAGAACGCGATGATGCGCGACCTGGGCTCCACCAACGGCTCCAAGGTCGACGGGCACGCCACGAAGCAGGCGCCCCTCCACTCGGGTTCGATCATCCGCATCGGCCGCACCGATATCGTCTTCCGCGTGATCCCGCAGGCCTCGCCCCGCCGCCCCCAGACCTCGAGCACTCGACTGTTCGACATCGGGGAGCGCTAGGGTGCGGGTGATCTCGGACGCGCGAGCGACGGGCGCAGTGACGGAACGGAGCCGGTCGAAGTGAGCGAGCTGACCCTGTTGATCCTGCGCGGCGGCTTCCTGCTGCTGATGTGGCTCTTCGTGCTGTCGGTCGTCTTCGCGCTGCGGGCCGACCTCTTCGGCGGCCGGGTGCGCCGCCTGCCCGAGACCGCCGCGCCCGCGGCCCGCCCCGCCCCGGCGAGCGCGCCCGCCAAGGCGCCCGCGCCCAGCGCGCCCGCCACCACCGGCCCCGCGACCACGTCGACGGTCAGCCGCATCGTCATCACCTCCGGCCCGAAGGCCGGCCTCGAGCTGCCGCTGGGCACCGAGCCGCTCACGATCGGCCGCTCCGGGGAGGCCGGGCTCGTCATCCGCGACGACTACACCTCGAGCCACCACGCGCGCCTCGTGCTGTGGGGCGACCAGTGGATGCTGCAGGACCTGGACTCCACCAACGGCACGCTCCACGATGGCGAGAAGGTGGCGCCCTCCTCCCCCGTGCCCGTCAAGATCGGCGCGCCCATCAAGGTCGGCGCCACGACGTTCGAGCTGCGGAAGTAAGCACGCCGCATGGTCTTCGAGGGCTCCAGCGCCGCCATCTCCCACACGGGGAAGGTGCGATCGAACAACCAGGACTCCGGGTACGCCGGGTCCAACCTGTTCGTCGTCGCCGACGGCATGGGCGGCCACGCGGGCGGCGACGTCGCCTCGAGCGTGGCGGTCCACAAGCTCGAGCCCCTCGACCGCGCCTTCGAGACCCCGCAGGCCGCCGAGATCGAGCTGCGCGAGACGATCCAGGACACCGCCGGCGACCTGATCCAGCTCGTCACGCGCCAGCCGGAGCTGGCCGGCCTGGGCACCACGGTGAGCGCGATCGCCATGGTCGACGAGTGGGCCGTGATCGCCCACATCGGCGACTCGCGCATCTATCTCTATCGCGACGACGAGCTCACCCAGATCACCACCGACCACAGCTTCGTGCAGCGACTCGTGGACTCCGGCCGCATTACGCCCGAGGAGGCGCGCTACCACCCGCGCCGCTCGGTGCTCATGCGCGTGCTCGGCGACATGGACCCGAACCCCGAGGTCGACACGTTCATCATGCAGACCCGGCCGGGCGACCGCTGGCTGCTGTGCTCCGACGGCCTGTCGGGCGTGGTCGACGAGCAGCACATGACCAAGGTGCTGCGCCGCGACGAGGCCCCCGCACGCACCGCCGACGCGCTGCTGAAGCAGGCGCTCGACGGCGGCGCCCCCGACAACGTGACCATCGTCATCGTCGACGTCGGCGGCAAGCATCCGGCATTCCTCGCGGCGCCGTCGATCGTCGGCTCGGCCTCCAACCCCGAGGGCGTGCGCGTTCCCGCCGTCACGCGCTCGAGCCTCACGAGCGGCTGGCTGCACCCGCGCAGCCAGGCCGCCAACGAGCCCAGCCACTTCGAGCCCGACTCCGACTACCTCGAGGAGCTCATCGCCGAGGACCGGCGCCGTGCCCGCCGCCGCCGCATCGGCGCGATCGTCGGCATCGTGCTGCTCGTCGGCGTGATCGTGGCCGGCTTCACGATCTTCTACAACTGGACCCAGACGCGGTACTTCGTCGGCGCCGACACCGACAGCGTCGTCATCTACGAGGGCGTCCAGGCCAACCTCGGGCCGATCTCGCTCTCGGAGCCGTTCGAGGACTCCGGCATCGCGCTCACCGAGCTCACCGAGGCCAACCGCGCCGCCGTGGAGCGCACGATCACCGCGCACTCGCTCGAGCACGCGCGCGAGATCGTCGAGCGCATCGCGGCCGACCTCCCCGCCGAGGAGACGCCGTACACGCCGACCCCCCGCACGAGCACGCCCACCCCCGGGATCAGCTCGCTGCCGGCGCCCGTGCCCACCGGCCCCACGCAGACCCCGGACGGAGGTGAGGGATGACCGACGTGACCGCCGCCGACACCGCGGTGCTCAAGGCGCTGCGCAGGGTGCGCACGCCCGCCCCGCGCCGCAACCGCGAGCTCTTCCTGCTGCTGTTCGCCATCGCCCTGTCCACGGGCGCCATGGTGCTCGTGCAGTACGGCGCCCTCGGGCACACCTCCACGCCGGAGCTCGTGCTCTCGGGACTCCTCGGCCTGCTCGCGCTCGCGGCCCACGTGGTGCTGCGGCTGCGCGCGCCCGCGGCCGACCCCCTCGTGCTGCCGATCGCGTTCCTGCTGACCGGAATCGGCATCGCCGAGATCTACCGGATCGGCCTCTCCGGCGTGCAGGGCACGAGCGCCACCGCCGGCGCGAACCAGGTGGCGTACGCGGCGATGTCGATCCTCATCGCCGCGGTCGTGGTGTGGTTCCTCGGCAACTACCGCGTGCTCTACCGCTACACGTACGTCTTCGGCCTGGCCGGCATCCTGCTGCTGCTGCTGCCGTTCGTGCCGTTCCTCAACGGCGGCGGCAACGCGCAGGTGTGGATCCGGATCTTCGGCTTCAACTTCCAGCCCGGCGAGATCGCCAAGATCTGCCTCGCGATCTTCTTCGCCGGCTACCTCGTGCGCACACGCGAGAGCCTGGCCACGACCGGCCGCAAGTTCCTGGGCTTCACCTTCCCGCGCGCCCGCGAGTTCGGGCCGATCGTGGTGATCTGGGCGCTCTCGCTCATCATCATCGTCATCCAGCGCGACCTCGGCACCGGACTGCTCGTCTTCGGCATGTTCGTCGTGACGCTCTACGTCGCCACGGGCAAGACCGGCTGGATGCTCATCGGCGTGCTGCTTGCCCTGGGCGCGGCGGTGGCGGCGTCGTTCGTGCTGGAGTACGTCGGCTGGCGCTTCACCAACTGGCTCGACGCGTTCAACCCCGAGGTCTACAACCGCGACGGCGGCAGCTTCCAGCTCGTGCAGGGCCTGTTCGGCATGGCGCACGGCGGGCTGTTCGGCACCGGGCTCGGCCAGGGACGGCCCTACATCACGCCGGTGTCGCAGAGCGACTACATCCTGCCCTCGCTCGGCGAGGAGCTCGGCCTCGTGGGCGTGTTCGCGATCCTCGCGCTCTACCTCGTGTTCGTCGGCCGCGGGCTGCGGATCGGCATCGCCGGTCAGGACGACTTCGGCAAGCTGCTGTCCACCGCGCTGTCGTTCACGCTCGCACTGCAGGTGTTCATCATGGTCGGCGGCGTCACGCGCCTGCTCCCCCTCACGGGCCTGACCACGCCGTTCCTCGCGGCTGGCGGATCGTCGCTGCTGGCGAACTGGATCATCGTGGCCCTGATCCTCCGCATCAGCGACGCGGTGCGCCAGCAGCCCCGGGCGGTGATCGGATGACCACCCTTCGACTCGTCGCTCCGCTCCTCGTCCAGGGACCGGAAGCGGGAGGTTCCCTCCGATGACCAAAGAGCTCCGCAGGCTCACGACGATCGTGATCCTCATGTTCCTCGCGCTGTTCGCCTCGACCAGCGTGATCCAGTTCGCGTCGGTCGACGCGCTCAACCAGCACCCCGAGAACCGCCGCACGCTGTACGACAGCTACGAGGTGCAGCGCGGCTCGATCGTCGCCGGCGGCGAGCGGATCGCCACCTCCACGCCCAGCGACGACGTCTACGCGTGGCAGCGCACCTACGTCGACAGCGCGATGTGGTCCCCGGTCACCGGCTACGCCACCGTCTTCCCCAGCGCGTCGGGTATTGAGCAGGCCATGAACGCGGAGCTGTCGGGCACCGCCGACACGGCGTTCTTCTCGCGCATCGAGCAGATCCTCTCCGGCCAGGACCCGCGCGGATCGACCGTGGAGCTCAGCCTCGACCCCGCGGTGCAGCGCGCCGCGTTCGAGGCGATGGGGTCGCTCAAGGGCGCCGTCGTGGCGATCGAGCCCGACACGGGCCGGATCCTCGCCATGGTGAGCACCCCCAGCTACGACGCCAACGCCCTCGCCGTGCACGATGTCGACGCGCTCAACGCCACCTACACGGGGCTCGAGGACGACCCGAACCAGCCGCTGCAGAACCGCGCCATCGGCGGCAACATGAATCCGCCCGGGTCGACGTTCAAGCTCGTCGTCGCTGCGGCCGCGCTCGCCTCGGGCGAGTACACCGCCGAGTCGACCCTGCCGAACCCGGCCTCGTACAAGCTCCCGCACGCGCCGAACATGGTCTACAACGCCAGCAACGGGACGTGCGGCCCGGGCGACGAGGTGACCATCGCCGACGCGATCCGGCTCAGCTGCAACATCCCGTTCGCCGAGCTCGCGGTCGAGCTGGGCGACGAGGCCATCCGCGAGCAGGCCGAGAGGTTCGGCTTCAACCAGTCGTTCACCACGCCGCTGGCCTCGACCCCGTCGAGCTACCCCTCGGGCCTCGACGACGCGCAGACCGCGCTGAGCGGTTTCGGCCAGGGCCCGCTCATCGCGTCGCCGCTGCAGATGGCCATGGTCTCGGCCGGGATCGCCAACGGCGGCACCGTGATGAACCCGTGGATGGTCGACGACGTGATCGGCGAGGACCTGTCCGTCCAGCAGAGCTGGGACCCCACGCAGTTCGGTCAGGCGATCGACGCCGACGTCGCCGCCGCGATCGCCGACGCGATGGTCTCGAGCGTCTCAAACGGGGCCGCGTCGGGTGCAAGAATAGACGGCGTCGAAGTGGCCGGTAAGACGGGTACGGCCGAGAACGACGGCAGCGATCCCTTCAGTCTCTGGTTCACCGGATTCGCGCCGGCGGACGACCCGCAGGTCGCGGTCGCCGTCGTCGTCGAGGACGGCGGCGGTCAGGGGCAGTCGGGGTCTGGGAACACGATCGCGGCGCCCATCGCGAAGAAGGTCATGGAGGCGGTGCTGGGACGATGAGGCCGACACAGGGTGTGACGTTCGGGGGTCGGTACGAGCTGAGCTCGCGGATCGCCATCGGCGGGATGGGCGAGGTCTGGGAGGCCACCGATCACGTCATCGGGCGGACCGTCGCGATCAAGATCCTCAAGGACGAGTACATGGGCGACCCGGGCTTCCTCGAGCGCTTCCGCGCCGAGGCCCGCCACGCCGCGCTCGTCAACCACGAGGGCATCGCGAGCGTCTTCGACTACGGCGAGGAGAACGGATCGGCGTTCCTCGTCATGGAGCTCGTGCCCGGCGAGGCGCTGTCGACCATTCTCGAGCGCGAGACCTCGCTGTCGCCCGACCGCACGCTCGACATCGTCGGCCAGACCGCCGCCGCGCTGCAGGCCGCCCACGCCGCCGGCCTCGTGCACCGCGACATCAAGCCCGGCAACCTGCTCATCACGCCCGACGGGCGCGTGAAGATCACCGACTTCGGCATCGCGCGGATCGCCGACCAGGTGCCGCTCACGGCCACCGGCCAGGTGATGGGCACGGTGCAGTACCTCTCGCCCGAGCAGGCCTCGGGCCATCAGGCGAGCCCCGCGACCGACATCTACTCGCTCGGCATCGTCGCGTACGAGAGCCTGGCCGGGAAGCGCCCGTTCACGGGCGAGTCGCAGGTCGCGATCGCCATGGCGCAGATCAACGAGAAGCCCCCGGCCCTGCCCGCCGACATCCCGCAGCCGGTGCAGAACCTCGTCATGGCGATGATCGCCAAGAAGCCCGAGGACCGCCCGGCCTCCGCCGCGGCCGTCTCGCGGGCGAGCAGCGCGCTGCGCCGCGGCGACATCGCGGCCGCGGCCGCCGCCGTGCCGGCGATCGCCGCCACCACCGCCGCGCTGGCCGACGACAGCTTCACCCAGCTGCTCGGCACCTCCGCCGACGGGGCGACGCGCCTGATGCCGACCACCACGCCGCTGCCCGTGGCCGCGGACGAGCCCGCGGGCGAGCCCGAGAAGAAGCGTAAGCGCAGCCCCTGGACGTGGCCGCTGATCGCGCTCATCGCGCTGCTCGTCATCGCGGTGGTGGGCACCCTCATCGCCCTGTTCAACCAGAACGAGGAGCCCGAGCCCACCACGCCGCCGTCGAGCTCGTCGCCCGCGCCCACGCCGACGCGGAGCACCGCCACGCCCACACCCACGGCGACCGGCGTGGACATCTCGGCGCTCGACCTCGTCGGCAAGACGTTCGACGAGGCCCGCGACCTCATCCTCGCCGAGGGCGAGTACACGGTCACGCGCGTGCCCGGCAACGCCGCGGGCACCGAGAACGACATCGACCGCGTGTACCAGGTGAACCCGACGGGTGTGGTCCCGGAGGGCCGCGAGATCCAGCTGACGGTCTACTCCGACCTCGTGGCGATCCCGTCGCCCGAGAGCGCCCCGCGCTTCCCCGAGGTGGTCACCAGCGGCGAGGTCAGCACCGTGTACTGGGACTACTACCAGTGCCCGAGCGGCGCCGGCTCGCTGAGCGGCTACACCGTGACGCTTCATCAGGGGGCCACCTTCACCGACGGCAACACCTGGCGCTCGTTCGGACCCGACGTCACCGAGGCCGAGATCAACGTCACGGGCGACCCCGCCTCGTCGGTGTCGGCGAGCTACGTCGCCCACTGCTCGGCCACCGAGCAGCGCGACTCCGGCGCCTCGCCGCAGGGCTCGCAGGTGATCTCGGGCGCTCCCGAGCCCGAGCCCACGCCGGAGCCCCAGCCCACCACCGAGCCCGACGGCCAGGGCGTCCCCACGCCGCTGCCGACGCCGTGACGCCGGCCTGGGCGCACCGCACCGCGCGCCCAGGGTGCCGACAGAGCGCTCGGATATTCTGAACGCGCCACACGAAACGGGGGAATCGTCTGTGTCGTCTGAGAGCCGCATCCTCGCCGGCCGCTACCGCGTCGGCGACCTCATCGGCGAGGGCGGCATGGCCCGGGTCTATCGGGGCCTCGACGAGAAGCTCGGCCGCCCCGTCGCGATCAAGATCCTCCGTCGCGAGCTCGCCGCCGACGACACCTTCCGCACCCGGTTCCGCCTCGAGGCGCAGTCGGCCTCGCGCATGGCCCACCCCTCGATCGTGCGCGTGTACGACGCGGGCGAGGAGGTCGAGACCGAGGGCTCGCGCAGCTACCACACGCCCTACATCGTGATGGAGCTCGTCGAGGGCACGCTTCTGCGCGACTTCGCCGCGCGCGGGCCCGTGCCGATGGCCGAGGCCGTGCGCTACATCGACGGCATCCTCGAGGCGCTCGAGTACTCCCACCGCGCGGGCGTCGTGCACCGCGACATCAAGCCCGGCAACGTCATGGTCACCGACGCCGGCCAGGTGAAGGTGATGGACTTCGGGATCGCGCGCGCCGCGTCCGACAGCTCGTCGACCGTGGCCGAGACCACGCAGATCCTCGGCACCGCCGCCTACTTCTCGCCCGAGCAGGCCAAGGGCGAGCCGGTCGACGCGCGGGCCGACCTCTACTCGACCGGCATCGTGCTGTACGAGCTGCTCACGGGCCGCCCGCCCTTCCGCGGCGACTCGCCGGTGGCCGTGGCCTACCAGCACGTGAGCGAGACGCCCCGCACGCCGTCCGAGGTGAACCCCGACGCGCCCCGCGCGCTCGACGCCGTGGTGCTGCGGGCCCTCGCGAAGGACCCGTACCAGCGCTACCCCGACGCCGCGACGTTCCGCGCATCGCTGTCCGATGCCGCGGGCGGCCGCGAGCCGTCGAAGCGCGCGATCACGGCGCTCACGAACACGCTGTACGGCCCGAACCCGCGCCAGGCGCAGGAGACGGCGCGCACGCTGCGTCAGCTCAGCACCGACACGACGATGACCCGCACGCAGTCCGGCCCGCCGGTGGCGTGGATCTGGGCCGGCGTGGCGCTGCTGGCCGTGCTGCTGATCTCGGTGCTCATCTGGGTGATCGCGCTGCAGCCGTTCGCGGCCGTGCCCGCGAACGCGCGGATCGTGCCTGACGTGGCCGGCCAGACGGTCGAGACCGCGGTCGCCGATCTCGAGGACGAGGATCTGCTGCCGATCCAGACGACGGAGCCGAGCGACTCCGTGCCGGAGGGCGTGGTGATCCGCACCTCCCCCGAGGCCGGCGAGTCCGTGACGCCGAACACCGAGATCGAGGTCGTGGTCTCGGAGGGCGAGGACGTCGCCACGGTGCCGACGATCCTCGGCACGAGCGAGTCGGACGCGCGCCAGGCCCTCGAGAACGCCGATCTCGCGGTCGGGATCATCACCTCGCGCAACGACCCCGAGGCGCCGGCCGGCACGGTGCTCGAGGCCACCGCCGACGAGGGCGACGAGCTGGCGATCGGCAGCAGCGTCGACCTCGTGGTGGCCACGGGTCGCGTCGCGATCGACGACTACAGCGGCTTCCGGCTCGACGCCGCCACGCGCGACATCGAGGATCTCGGCCTCATCGCCGAGCCGATGGAGGACCCGGAGTGCATCGCGCCCGCGGGCGACCCGCAGGTGAGCCGGCAGTCACCCGCGCCGGGCGATGTCGACATCCACTCCACGGTGCAGCTGTACTACTGCACCGGGCAGCCGACCGACGGATCGGGTCAGGACGGCGACGGCTGAGCCAGGGCCGACACCAGCGCCGCCGCGGCATCGATCGTGCCGTCGTCTGGCACGAAGGTGGCGGCGATCCACGGGAACAGGTGGAAGAACAGCCCGTACAGCGCGGCCGCCAGCAGCGCGAGCAGGAACAGCAGCTTGACGGGCCAGGGCCCGGGCAGGATCCGCCACAGCGCCGCGTACATCAGACCCCCTCGGTGAGCGAGGCCGGCTCGCCCTCGGCGCGCGGCTGGAACGACTCGAACACGCCGTAGGCGACGATCCGCTCGGCCAGCGAGAACTTGGGCGAGCACGCGGTGAGCGTGATGTAGCGGGCGTTGGCCGGCACGTCCGGCTGCTGCGGCACGTCCAGCAGCACATCGACCTCGTTCGGCTGCACGTACTCGAGGGTGCGGAAGCGGTAGGTGAACCACCCCTCCTCCGTCTCGATGACGATCGCGTCGCCGATGCGGAGGGTCGCGATGTCGGCGAAGGGCTTGCCGAACGTGGTGCGGTGGCCGGCGAGGGCGAAGTTGCCCACCTCGCCCGGCATCTCCGTGCCTGGGTAGTGCCCGATGCCGATCGGATCGAGCGTGACCGGCCGGGTGACCCCGCCGGCCATCGGCATGGCGTAGTCCTCGCCCCAGCGCGGCACGCGCATCACGCCGAAGCGCTCGCCGTCCGCCGGCTCCTCGAGCACCGGCGGCGCGAAGGTCTGCTGCCCCGTGTCGGGGTCGGTGGTCGCCACGGGCGGCTCCGGCTCGGACTGCGCCCACTCCTGCGACATCTGGCTGCCCTGCTCGTTGCGCTCGGCGCCGTAGATGATGTCGCCGATCCACAGCTGCCACACCACGTAGAGCAGCATGACCGCGCCGACCGTGATGAGGATCTCTCCGATCACGCCGGTGACGCTGACGCGCCGGCGGGGGCGGCGCGGGACGGGGAGGGCGGTCACCCCTCCAGTCTAGGGAGCGGCGGGCGTCGTGGGCGGGCGCGGCGACCCCAGTAGACTGGCCGGCATGGCACGCAAGATCGACGACGAGACGCCCGAGCGCCACGCGGGAGACCCCGGTCCGAACCCGGTGTGGTTCAAGCCCGTCATGATCGGCTTCATGCTCATCGGGCTGGTCTGGATCCTCGTGTTCTACCTCTCGAACCAGGCCTGGCCGATCCCCGGCATCGGTGCCCTGAATCTCGTGATCGGCTTCGGCATCGCCTTCATCGGCTTCCTCATGACCACGCGCTGGCGCTAGCTGTAGTTCCCCGACACGTTGTGAACGTGTGAGCTGAGGCGAGGGCCTCCGGGACGATGTGGGTTACCACACTCACTACGTCACAACGGAGGCCCTCGTGACTCACGCTAACGCTCCCTTGACGCCGGAAGGGCGTCGTCGCCTCGCATCCGCGATCGTCGATGCCGGTTGGACGATCCGGCGGGCAGCGGAACGGTTCAACTGCTCGCCCGCGACCGCGTCGAAGTGGGCCAAACGCTACGCCGCGGGCGAGCCGCTCACCGACAGGTCGTCACGGCCGGTGTCGTCGCCGCATCAGTTGTCACGGCGCACGGAGCGGCGGATCATCGCGTTGCGGTTCACCCGCCGTTGGGGGCCTCACCGGATCGCGTATCACCTGCGCCTGGCTCGCTCGACGGTCGGGCGGGTCCTGGCCCGCTACGGGATGCCGTTGCTCAAGCACCTGGACCGGTTCACCGGACTGCCGGTCCGCAAGCCCAAACCGATCCGTTACGAGGCGTCGCGGCCGGGCGAGCTGGTCCATGTCGACATCAAGAAGCAGGGGCGCATCCCCGAAGGCGGCGGGCACCGCGCCCTCGGCCGGGCAGCAGGCAACCGGGACCGACAGCGCGGTGTCGGCTACGCGTTTGTCCACAACGCGATCGACGACCACTCCCGGTTGGCGTATTCGGAGATCCTCGATGACGAGCGCAAGGAGACGGCTGCAGCGTTCTGGATCCGCGCCCGCGCGTTCTTCGCGGATGCGGGGATCACGGTCACTGCGGTGATGACGGACAACGGCGCCTGCTACCGCTCACATGCCTTCCGAGATGCGCTCGGCAATGGAGTGAAGCACCGTCGAACGCGGCCCTACCGGCCGCAGACGAACGGGAAGGTCGAGCGCCTCAACCGCACCGCCGAGGACGAATGGGCATACGCCCGCTTCTACCCGAACGAATCGACCCGCATCGAGGCGTTCCCGGCCTGGCTGCATCACTACAATCACCACCGACCCCACACCGCCCTCGGCGGCCAGACCCCGGCCTCACGCGTTCACAACCTCACGGGGAACTACAGCTAGCCGCACGACCGCGCGCCCTCAGAACCCCGCCGTGACGCGGGGTTCTGTCGTTTCCACAGCGGTTTCCCCAGGTGAATAACACCGATGTAGTTTTCCCCACTGGGGATAGTCCTGTGGATAACGCGGGGAGAACCGTCCGTTCACCGTGGACAGCGCGTGGAGGGATCGGTGGATAACCGCGACGGATCCGTGGATAACCCCGGGGATCTGTGGATAACCGGGCGGCGTCAGACGAAGGCGGCGACGATGTACGGGGCCGCGACGAAGACCGCCACGAGGCCCGCGCCCACGAGCGAGAGCAGCAGGATCTGCGTGCGCCGCTGATCGGCGCGGCGGGTGCGGGTGAAGATCCACCCCACGAGCGCGCCCACCGCGAGGCCGCCCACGTGCGCCTGCCACGACACGTTCGAGCCCGGGATGAAGCCGAGCACGAGGTTGATGCCGAGCACGACGAGCATGCCGGTCATGTTGGCGCCGAGGTGCCGGCCGATCACGATGAGGGCGCCGAACAGCCCGAACACCGCGCCGGAGGCCCCCACCACGTAGGTGTCGAACCCGAGCAGGGTGACGGCGGCCGAGCCGCCCGCCGCCGAGAGCAGGTACGTGGCGACGAAGCGCCCCGTGCCCAGCAGCGGCTCGAGCGAGCGGCCGATCATCCACAGCGACAGCATGTTGAGGAAGATGTGCATGAAGCCGGCGTGGGTGAGCACGACGGTCAGGATGCGCCAGGGCTGCGGGATGCCGGCGGCGCCGTAGAGATAGGGCGCCCAGAACCCCAGCCACCGATCGAGCGAGAAGCCCAGGTAGCTGCCGGCCCAGTTCACGAGGAACGCGACCGCCGTGAGGACGAAGATCCACAGCATGCCGCGGGTGCCGCCGGATGTGGCGGCCACGGCCCCGCCACCGCGTCCCCAGCGGCGCTGCGCCCGCTTCTGTGCGGGCGTGCGGTGGCGCTGCTGCTCCTTGAGGCACTCCGGGCAGATGACGCCGACGGCCGCGGGCGTCTGGCATTCGCCGCAGATGGTGCGGGCGCAGCGCTGGCACAGCACGAAGCTCTGCCGGTCCGGGTGCCGGTAGCAGAAGTTGTCGCGATTGCTCGCGAAGTCCGCGGACGTCATAGCGCTATCCTCCGGGCCGCTCGCGCGGCGATGGGTTCCGAGCCGCCCGCCGCGGGCGCGGGGTCGCCCCCGCACCCGCGGACACGGCATCAGGCCGCGGCGATGTCGATCGAGGAGATGACGACGTCCGAGGTCGGCCGGTCCTGCGCGCCCGTCGGCACGGCGGCGATGGCGTCGACCACGCGCTTGGAGTCGTCGTCGGCCACGACGCCGAAGATCGTGTGCTTGCCCATGAGCCACGGGGTCGGGTCGGTGGTGATGAAGAACTGCGAGCCGTTCGTGCCGGCCAGCTTGCCGAACGCGTTGGGGCGCTTGCCGGCGTTCGCCATCGCGAGCACGTAGGGCTCGTTGAAGTCGAGCTCGGGGCTGATCTCGTCGTCGAAGGTGTAGCCGGGACCGCCGACGCCCTGGCCGAGCGGGTCGCCGCCCTGGATCATGAAGCCCGGGATGATGCGGTGGAAGATGACGTCGCGGTAGAGCGGGCCCTCGCCCTTCGCACCCGTGCGCGGGTCGATCCACTCGCCGGTGCCGTCGGAGAGGCCGATGAAGTTCTGGACGGTCTTGGGGGCGTGGTCGCCGAAGAGGTTGACGACGATGTCGCCGTGGTTCGTGTGGATGGTCGCAACCGCGGTGTGCTGAGGCATGATGCCATTCTTTCAGAGTTCCGTGAACCCTCGGCGGTGCGGGACCCAGGCGTGGCAAGATGAGGGAAACGTCGGAAGCCACGCAGATGGAGGGCGATCGTGAGCCTCACCCCCAGCAGGAAGCAGAAGAAGGAGCTCAAGAAGCTCCAGCAGTCGGCCGCTGAGCTGTGGGAGGCGCAGCAGCTCATCGCTCAGGGCGCGGCGAACGTCGCACGCGAGGCGACCCGGCAGGCCAGCCGCTACGGCCGCGAGAAGGTCGTCCCCGCCGCGTCGGCGAAGTACCACGAGGTCGTCGACCCGTACGTCGAGAAGGCCACGCCGTATGTCGTCGAGGGCATGAAGACGTCCAAGCGCGTCATCGACTCGAAGGTCGTCCCGGCCGTCGGCTCCGTCGTGGGCCGCGCCGTCGGCGCGTGGGACGCCGCCAACTCGGCGCGCCTGAAGCTCACCGGCAAGGTCGTGGAGCCGCCCAAGAAGAAGAGCACGGGCCCGATCATCGCCCTCGCGCTCGGCGTGGCGGCCGCGGTCGGCATCCTCTTCGCCGCCTGGCAGGCGCTGCGGGCCGACGACGAGCTCTGGGTCGCCGACGACCCGCTCGCGGCCCCCGACGCCTGATCCGTGGCGCCGGAGGACCCCACCGCGCGCGTCCGCGCCGCGGCGGCCGAGCGCGGTCTCGAGATCGACGTGCGGGAGAGTCCCCGCGCGGCCTCGCTCGAGGAGGCCGCGGCACTGCGCGGCATCACGCCCGCCGACATCGTGAAGACCCTCGTGGTCAAGGGCAAGGGCGACGAGTACTACTTCGCGCTCGTGCCCGGTGACCGCGCGATCTCGTGGCCCAAGCTGCGCGCCCTCATCGGCGTGAACAGGCTGCGGCTGCCGGAGCCGGAGCTGGCCCTGGCCGCCACGGGCTACGAGCGCGGCACGATCGTGCCGATCGGCTCGACGAACGACTGGCCGGTCTACGCCGACGAGCGCATGGTCGGCCGACGCGTGTCGATGGGTGCCGGCGCACACGGCTGGACGATGTACGTCGAGGCCGACGCTCTCATCGCGGCCTACAACGCCACCGTGGCCGACATCACCGACCCGATCGAGGGCATCCGCGGCTGACGCTCACCGCTCCACCAGAGCCGCCATCCGCTGGACGGCGAACTCGTAGCCCTGCACCCCGGCGCCGACGATGACGCACGACGCGATGTCGGACAGATACGAGTGGTGGCGGAACGCCTCGCGCGCATGCACGTTCGACAGGTGCACCTCCGCGAACGGCAGCGAAACGCCGGCGAGGGCGTCGCGCAGGGCGATCGAGGTGTGGGTGAAGGCTCCCGGGTTGATCACGATCGCGTCGCAGTCCTCACGCGCCGCGTGGATCGCGTCGATGAGCACGCCCTCGTGATTGCTCTGCACGGCGCGCAGCTCGAAGCCCTGCTCGCGAGCGGCGGCCGTCGCGAGCGCGACGATGTCGTCGAGGGTCTCGGTCCCGTAGATCTCCGGCTCGCGCGTGCCCATCAGGTTGAGGTTGGGGCCGTTGACGAGCAACAGGCGGTGGCTAGCGGGAGAGGTGCGCATGCCTGCAATCTACCCGAGCGCCCGGCGGCGCCCCGGCTCAGGCGATGAGTCCGGCGGCGCGCAGCGCGAACCCGACGAGCGACGTCTTCTCGAGGCCGCGGACGTGGTCGAGCGGGAACCACTCGGCCATGTCGGTGGAGCCGTCGATCTCGTAGGCGAGGTGGCCGCCGACGATGCGCGCGCGGTAGACGATGCGCAGCGCCTGCAGCGGAGCGTCGGCGGTGAGCCGCTTGCGCGCCGGGATCACGAAGGAGTCCACGCCGAGGACCTCGCCGATCTCGACGTCGTACCCGGTCTCCTCGCGGACCTCGCGGCGGGCGGTGTCCTCGGGGTGCTCCCCCGGGTCCATTCCGCCCCCGGGCATCGTCCAGGCGGGCTTGGTGCCCTCGATCCACCGCGACAGCAGCACGCGGCCGTCGTCGTCGGTGATGACGGCATAGGCGGCGACACGCAGGTCCATTCGCCCACACTACCGAGCGGGCGTCAGGACCACTCCCCCGTTTCCAGGAACCGCTCCATGCGCGCCCGATGCGGCGCGAGGTGGAAGCCCTGCGCCGCGACCCAGGCGTCGTCGTAGTACGTGTGGGCGTAGCGATCGCCGGCGTCGCAGATGAGCGTCACGACGCTGCCGCGCTCCCCCGACCGCCGCATGCGGGCGATCAGCTCGAACGCCCCGTAGAGGTTGGTGCCGGTCGATCCGCCCGCCCAGCGGCGCGTACGCTCGCGCAGCAGGCGGATCGCCGCGATCGAGGCGGCGTCGGGTACGCGGATCATCTCGTCGATGACGCTCGCGATGAACGACGGCTCCACCCGCGGGCGTCCGATGCCCTCGATGCGGCTGGGCATGCCGGTCGCGAAGTCCCTCGCGCCGGTCTCCCAGCCGCCGTAGAACGCGGAGTTCTCGGGATCGACCACCGCGATCTGCGTGTCGAGGCGGCGGTAGCGCACGTAGCGGCCGAACGTGGCGCTCGTCCCGCCCGTGCCGGCGCCCACGACGATCCACGTCGGCACCGGGTAGCGCTCGGCCGACAACTGCTGGAACACGCTCTCGGCGATGTTGTTGTTGCCGCGCCAGTCGGTGGCCCGCTCGGCGTAGGTGAACTGATCGAGGTAGTGCCCGCCGCACTCGCGCGCGAGGCGCTCGGCCTCGGAGTACATCTCGCCCGGCACGTCGACGTAGTGGCAGCGGCCACCGTAGAACTCGATGAGCTCGATCTTCTCGCGGCTCGTGCTGCGCGGCACCACGGTGACGAAGTCGAGCCCCAGCATGCGCGCGAAGTACGCCTCGCTCACCGCGGTCGATCCGCTCGAGGCCTCGACGAGCGTCGTGCGCGGCCCGATCCGCCCGTTGACGAGGCCGTAGAGGATCAGCGAGCGCGCCAGGCGGTGCTTGAGCGACCCCGTCGGATGCACCGACTCATCCTTGAGGTACAGGTCGATGCCCCACGACGACGGCAACGGGAACTCGTGCAGGTGCGTGTCGGCGCTGCGGTTCGCATCGGCCTCGAGCAGCCGCACGGCCTCGTCCACCCACGCATCGCGCATGGTCTCGATCCTCTCAGTTCCGGTCACATTCCCGCGAGACTGCAGCCCCGCGCCGAGACAGCGGGCAGGGGATGCAGTCTCGGCGTCGGCGTGCAGTCTCGCGGATCAGGCACCGGTGATCATGTCCCACGACAGCTTCACGATCAGCGCACCGACCACGACGATGAAGACGATCCGCACGAAGCGCGATCCCTTCGACACCGCCATCCGCGCGCCCACGTAGCCGCCGACGAGGTTCGCCGCGCCGATCGCCAGGCCCAGCGGCCAGATCACGTGACCGGCGGGGATGAAGAAGATCAGCGCACCGAGGTTCGTGCACAGGTTCGCGATCTTGCCGAGCGCCGAGGCGGGCATGAACGCGTAGCCGAGCACGCTGACGAGCAGGATCACGAAGAACGATCCCGTGCCCGGCCCGAGCGCGCCGTCGTACAGCCCGATCACGAGGCCGATCGCCGCGGCCGCGATGGTGTGGCGGGCGTCGTGCCAGCGCTGCACGGTGTGCACGCCGAGCTGGGGCTTGAGCACGGTGAACGCGCCGACGCCGACGAGCACGACGAGGATGATCGGCGTGAACGCGTCCTCGGGGATGAGGGTCGCGAGCAGCGCGCCCAGGATCGCGCCGATCAGCGCCGTCACCGCCAGCGGCACCGCGGTGCGGGGGTCGGGCTTGAGGCGCCGGGCGTAGGTGACGGCCGCGACCGAGGTGCCCATGATGCTCGCGACCTTGTTCGTGGCGAGCGCCTGCAGGGGCGCGATGCCGGGCACGAGCAGCAGCGCGGGCAGCTGGATCAGCCCGCCGCCGCCGACCACCGCGTCCACCCATCCGGCGGCGAAGCCCGCCAGGATCAGGAGCACGAGCGTCAGCAGATCCATCTCGGGCACTGCTCGATCCTATGCCGCGGCGCGGGCCGGGCCTCGCGCCCCACGACTCAGCGGGGCGGCTCGTCCGAGACCCGCACGCCGACGTTCGCGCCGCCCGCGGTGGGGCGGCCGACGGCGCGCAGCACGGGGGTGATGCCGCGGAAGGTGCGGGCCAGCGGCGAGCCGATGAAGAGGCCGAGGGTCGCCCCGGCGGCGAGCGCGATGCCGACCATTCCCGCGGTGATGAGCGAGGAGGTGGCGAAGAGGATGTGCTCGGTCTCGCCGCCCGACTCCACGAGCCCGAGCAGGCCGCGGAACACGGCCGCGCCGGGCACGAGCGGCAGGATCGCCGCCGTCGTGACCGCCACCGACGGCACGTGCAGGCGCGGCGCCATGAGCGCGCCGATGATGCTGGCCACGAGCGCGCCCACGAAGCTCGCGGGGGCCTGGTCGAGCCCGGCGGCCGTGACGACGGCGAACCCGCCCCACGCGATGATCCCGAGCACCGCGCTGACCACGATGATGCGCATCCCCGCGCCGTTGAACACGGCCACGGCGACCGCGACGATGACGGCCCCGACGAACTGCCCCGGCAGCGGCCCCAGCGGCAGCGCCTCGCTGGGCGGGCTCATGCCGACGCCGAGCGCGCGGGCGAGCTCGAGCCCCACGAGAATGCCGAGCACGACGCCCAGCGTCTGCACGGTGAGCTCGAGGATGCGCCCGCCCGCCGTGAGGGAGAACCCGTCGATCGCATCCTGCGCGGCGCCGACCACGGCGAGACCGGCGAGCATGAGGACGATGCCCGAGGAGACGACGATCGATGCGCGCACGTCGACGAACGGCTCGACGCCCATGCGCGCGAGCAGCGCCGTCACCACGGTGAGGGCGGTGAGCACGAACGCGCCGGCGATCTGGCTGAAGAACAGCGGCACCTGCAGCCGCGCCAGCCCGGCCTGCGTCAGCGCGACGCCGATCGCCGCCAGCAGCGTGACGAGCAGGATCGACCACGACGCGCCGAACATCGCGCCGACCCCCACGGCGAGCAGCGCCTGGGCCAGGATGACGATCGACGCGCGGTAGCGGAACGGCATGCGACGGATCGCGTGGAAGCGGCGCCGCGCCTCGTCGAGATCGAGGCCCTCCTCGACCTCGCGCACGAGCGCCTGCAGCCGCTGCAGCTTGTAGTGGTCGGGCACGGCGGAGCGCACCACCCGCATGATCGTGACGGGCCACTCTCCCCCGTGCCGGTGATCCGAGACGGTGATCGAGTTGAAGGTCACGTCGACGTGCACGTTGCGCAGGCCGTACGCCCCGGTGATGCGCAGGGCGGCCAGCACCACCTCCTTGGCCGAGGCGCCGACCGAGAGCATGACCTCCGCGACCCGCATCGCCAGCTCGATGACGCGCAGCACGGTGGCGTCGTCGATGATCGGCAGCGCCTCGGTGGGCGCCACCTCGGTCGCGTCGCGGTGCACGGCCCGCCGCATCGCCTCGACCATCCGCCGACCGTGGTTGCGCATGCTGCTCGACCTCCCCGGATCGCGTGGTGGTGTGGCCTCCCCAGGCTACGGGACGCGAAAAGCGCCGGCATGATGCCGACGCTTTCGATGGGTGTGGAGCCTAGGAGATTCGAACTCCTGACATCCTGCTTGCAAAGCAGGCGCTCTACCAACTGAGCTAAGGCCCCGCGAAGAGGTACGTGGTGGGGCTACCAGGACTTGAACCTGGGACCTCTTCATTATCAGTGAAGCGCTCTAACCGCCTGAGCTATAGCCCCGTTTCGGGCGGCTCGCGCCGCCAACCTTCAAGAGTTTACTCGAAGATTTCTGATCCCGCGAATCGGGACAGACGCGTCAGTTCGAGGTGAAGCCCACGAGCAGACCGCCCGTGATCTTCACCGCGACGTTGTAGATACCGGCGATGACCGCGCCCAGCACCGTGACGATGATGAGGTTCAGGATCGCGATCACGGCGGCGAACGCCATGACCTGCGGGAGGCCGAACATCGCCGCGATCGAGGTGCCGCCCGTGACGTTCTGCAGGAACTGGTCGACGGTGTCGATGAGGCCGGTGACCTCGACGACGGTGTAGCTGAGGAAGAACGCCACGATCGTCATGATCGCCACGGCCACCGCTGCCAGGAACGACAGCTTCAGCGCGGACCAGAAGTCGATGTACACCAGACGCAGGCGCACCTGCTTCGCCCGCGGCTTGCGCGAGGACTTCTGGGCGAGCTTGTCGGCTACCGTGCTCATGCGTCAGTGCTCTCTTCTGGGGTCTCGGGAGCGGTGCTCTCTGCGTCGGCGTCGGCCTCGTCGGCCTCGCCGTCGTCACCCAGTCCTCGTTCGCTGTTGCGCGCGATGGCCAGGATCCGGTCATCCTTGTCGGGTCGTGCGAACAGCACGCCCATGGTGTCGCGGCCCTTTGCGGGGACCTCGGCGACGGACGAGCGTACCACCTTGCCCTTGGCGAGGACCACGAGAACCTCGTCCACCTCGTCCACGATCAGGCCGCCCGCCAGCACGCCGCGATCGTCGTTGAGCTTGAGGGCCTTGATGCCCAGGCCGCCGCGGCCCTGCACACGGTACTCGTCGATCGACGTGCGCTTGGCGTAGCCGCCGTCGGTGACGACGAACACGTACGTACCGGGGCGGGCGACCGCCGCGGTGAGCAGGTCGTCGCCGGCGCGGAACGACATGCCCTTCACGCCGCTCGTGGAGCGTCCCATCGGGCGCAGCGCGTCGTCGGTGGCCGAGAAGCGCAGCGACATGCCCTTGCGGCTGAGCAGCAGGATGTCGTCATCGCCGTTGACGAGCATCGCCGAGACGAGCTCGTCGCCGTCGCGCAGGTTGATGGCGATGATGCCGCCCTGGCGGTTCGAGTCGTACTCGGCCAGGCGCGTCTTCTTCACCAGGCCCGAGCGGGTGGCGAGCACGAGGTACTCGGCGTCCTCGTAGCGGCGCAGCTCGATCACCTGGGCGATCTGCTCGTCGGGCTGCAGCGCCAGCAGGTTCGCCACGTGCAGGCCCTTGGCGTCGCGGCCGGCCTCGGGCACCTCGTACGCCTTGATGCGGTAGACGCGGCCCTTCGTCGTGAAGAACAGCAGCCAGTGGTGCGTCGTGGTGACGAAGAAGTGCTCCACCACGTCGTCGGCGCGCAGGGCCGCGCCGCGCACGCCCTTGCCGCCGCGGCGCTGCGAGCGGTAGTTGTCGCTGCGCGTGCGCTTGATGTAGCCCTCGCGGGTGATCGTGACGACCATCTCCTCCTCGGCGATGAGGTCCTCGATCGAGACGTCGCCGTCGAAGCCGGGGAGGATGTGCGTGCGGCGCTCGTCGCCGAACTTGTCGACGATGGCGGTCAGCTCGGTCTTGATGATGCCGCGCTGGCGCATCTCGTCGGCGATGATCGCCTTGAACTCGTTGATCTGCGACTCGAGCTCGGCGGCCTCGTCGATGATCTTCTGGCGCTCGAGCGCGGCGAGGCGACGCAGCTGCATGAGCAGGATCGCGTCGGCCTGGCGCTCGTCGATCTCGAGCAGCGACATGAGGCCCGTGCGGGCGTCGTCGGCCGTGGGCGAACGGCGGATCAGCGCGATGACCTCGTCGAGCGCGTCGAGCGCCTTCAGCAGCGCGCGCAGGATGTGCATGCGCTCCTCCGCCTTGCGCAGGCGGTAGTGCGTGCGGCGGACGATCACGTCGAGCTGGTGGGTGATCCAGTAGCTGACGAACCCGTCGAGCGGCAGCGTGCGGGGCACGCCGTCGACGATCGCGAGCATGTTCGCGCCGAAGTTGGTCTGCAGATCGGTGTGCTTGTAGAGGTTGTTGAGCACGACCTTCGCCACCGCGTCGCGCTTGAGCACGATCACGAGGCGCTGGCCGGTGCGGCTCGACGTCTCGTCGCGGATGTCGGCGATGCCGGTCACGCGGCCCTCGCGGGCCAGCTCGCCGATCTTCACCGCGAGATTGTCGGGGTTGACCTGGTACGGCAGCTCGGTGATCACCAGGCACGTGCGGCCCTGGATCTCCTCGATCTCCACGACGGCGCGCATCGTGATCGAGCCGCGGCCGGTGCGGTAGGCCTCGTGGATGCCCTTGTTGCCGAGGATCTGCGCCCCGGTCGGGAAGTCGGGGCCGGGGATGCGCTGCATCAGGCCGGCGAGCAGCTCCTCGCGCGGCAGCTCGGGGTGGTCGAGCGCCCACAGCGCGCCGTCGGCGACCTCGCGCAGGTTGTGCGGCGGGATGTTCGTGGCCATGCCGACCGCGATGCCGACCGATCCGTTGACGAGGAGGTTCGGGAAACGCGACGGCAGGACCGTGGGCTCCTGGGTCTCGCCGTCGTAGTTGTCCTCGAAGTCGACGGTCTCCTCTTCGATGTCGCGCACCATCTCGAGCGCGAGGGGAGCCATCTTCGTCTCGGTGTACCGCGGGGCCGCGGCGCCCTGGTTTCCGGGCGAGCCGAAGTTGCCCTGGCCGAGGGCCAGCGGGTAGCGCAGCGACCACGGCTGCACGAGGCGCACGAGGGTGTCGTAGATCGCGCTGTCGCCGTGCGGGTGGTACTGACCCATCACCTCGCCGACGACGCGGGCGCACTTGGAGAACTTCTTGTCGGGACGGTAGCCGCCGTCGTACATCGCGTAGACCACGCGGCGGTGCACGGGCTTAAGGCCATCTCGCACGTCGGGCAGCGCACGCCCGACGATCACGCTCATCGCGTAGTCGAGGTAGCTGCGCTGCATCTCCGACTGCAGATCGACCTGGTCGATGCGGCCGTGGTTGTGCTCGGCGTTGATGTCGGGGCGTTCTTCGTCTGCCATGGGGTTCTTTCCTTACGTCCGGTCCGCTGCTCGATCAGATGTCGAGGAACCGGACGTCCTTCGCGTTGCGCTGGATGAAGCCGCGGCGGGACTCGACGTCCTCGCCCATCAGCACCGAGAAGATCTCATCGGCCGCGGCCGCGTCGTCGATCGTGACCTGCCGCAGGGTGCGCGTCTCGGGGTTCATGGTGGTGTCCCACAGCTCCGAGTCGTTCATCTCGCCGAGACCCTTGTAGCGCTGGATGCCCGCCTCCTTGGGGATCCGCTTGCCGTTCGCGATGCCCTCCTTCAGCAGGGCGTCGCGCTCGCGGTCGGAGTACACGTACTCGTGCTCGGCGTTGGACCACTTCAGGCGGTACAGCGGCGGCATGGCCAGGTACACGTAGCCGGCGTCGATGAGGCCGCGCATGTAGCGGAACAGCAGGGTGAGCAGCAGGGTCGTGATGTGCTGACCGTCGACGTCGGCATCGGTCATCAGCACGATCTTGTGGTAGCGCGCCTTCTCGATGTCGAACTCCGGGCCGATGCCGGTGCCGAAGGCCTGGATCATCGCCTGGACCTCGCGGTTGCCCAGCGCCTTGTCGATGCGGGCGCGCTCGACGTTGAGGATCTTGCCGCGCAGCGCGAGGATCGCCTGGGTGTGCGGGTCGCGCCCGCCCACGGCGGACCCGCCGGCCGAGTCACCCTCGACGAGGAAGATCTCGCTGATCGAGGGGTCCTTGCTCGTGCAGTCCTTGAGCTTGTCGGGCATCGCGGCCGACTCGAACACGCTCTTGCGGCGGGCGGTCTCGCGCGCCTTGCGGGCGGCGAGGCGCGCCGTGGCCGCATCGATCGCCTTGCGCACGATGTTCTTGGCCTGCTGCGGGTTGCGCTCGAACCAGTCGCCCAGCTCGTCGTTGACCACGCGCTGCACGAACGCCTTGACCTCGGTGTTGCCGAGCTTTGTCTTGGTCTGGCCCTCGAACTGCGGCTCGCTCAGCTTGACGGAGATCACGGCCATGAGCCCCTCGCGCACGTCCTCGCCCGTGAGGTTGTCGTCCTTCTCCTTGAGGAGGTTCTGCGCGCGGGCGTACTTGTTCATCAGCGAGGTGAGCGCCGCGCGGAAGCCCTCCTCGTGCGTGCCGCCCTCGTGCGTGTTGATCATGTTCGCGTAGGTGAACACGTTCTCGGTGTACGAGGTGGTCCACTGCATGGCGATCTCGAGCGAGATGTTGCGCTCGGAGTTCATCGTCTCGCTGGCGAAGTCGATGACCTCCTCGTGCACGCGCTCGGCCTTGCGCACCTTGCAGAGGTAGTCGACGTAGTCGACGAGGCCGCGCTCGTAATAGAAGGAGTCGTGCCGCTGGACCAGCTCGGTCGATCCGTCGGCGAGCTCGTCCTCCTCCATGGCGGCGGGGCGCTCGTCGCGGAACTCGATGCGCAGGCCCTTGTTCAGGAACGCGGTCTGCTGGAACCGCGTGCGCAGCGTCTCGTAGTCGAAGTCGGTCGTCTCGGTGAAGATCTCGGGATCCGGCCAGAACGTGATCGTCGTGCCGGTCTCGTCGGTCGGCTCGCCCTGCTCGATCGGTCCGAGCGGCGCACCGCCGTTGGCGAAGGACTGCCGCCACTCGTAGCCGTCGCGCTTGACGACCGCGTCGAGGCGGGTCGAGAGCGCGTTCACGACCGACGATCCCACGCCGTGCAGGCCGCCGGAGACCGCGTATCCGCCGCCGCCGAACTTGCCGCCGGCGTGCAGGACCGTGAGCACGACCTCGAGCGTCGACTTCTTCTCGGTCTTGTGCTCGGCCACCGGGATGCCGCGGCCGTTGTCGACGACGCGGATGCCGCCGTCCTCGAGGATCGTCACCTCGATCGTGTCGCAGTAGCCCGCCAGGGCCTCGTCGACCGAGTTGTCGACGATCTCGTACACGAGGTGGTGCAGACCACGCGGCCCCGTCGATCCGATGTACATGCCCGGGCGCTTGCGGACGGCCTCGAGGCCCTCGAGCACCTGGATGTTGTCGGCGCCGTAGCTTCCCTGTGGCGTGTCACCCCCGGTTGCGGTGTTCTCGGGCTCGCTCTGAGGGGTGTCCATCGTCATATGAATGCGCGCTCCGCTTTCGTGGGGTTTCGGCCCTCCCATCCTACCCGTCAACGGGGTCTCAACGGCCACAGACGGGGCCGTAGACGCGAGATCGGGGCGCTCCTGAGGACGCTCATTGTGGCCGGGGCCGTTACGCGCGCTCCTGGCGTCTCAGGCGCCGCGGCTCAGCCGCCCAGCAGATCCTTCTCGAGCGTCTCGTAGTCGGAGACATCCGCATCATCGGGGATCCGGATGCAGTCGTCGCTGCGGTGCGTGCCCGCGATGAGAACGCCAGCCTTTCCGATCCGACTCATGTCACCCCCTGTCCGGTGTCTGATCGATCCGGTGTTCCGGTCGATCGTCACCCCTCATGCGCACAGTAGTGAGGAGGGCCGTGCGCTCAGCCGTAGGTATCGCGCGGGCCGCGCCCGGGGACCGTGCGCGGGCCCCACTTCCACGTGGGGGCGTCTGGCCCCACGAAGCGCACGTGCTCGACGCCGGCGTCGGGGAACCGGGTCACGATCTGGGTGAGGATGTGCGACCGCATGAACTGCAGGTTCTTGGCCCACGCCGTCGAGTCGCACTGGATGGTCAGCGTGCCGTCCAGCAGCGACGTGGGCGTGGAGTGCTGCGCCGTCTCGGCGCCGGCGACCTCTTCCCAGCGCAGCACGAGCTCCTCGCGGGCGAGCTGCCCGGACCACCCGTTGCTCTTGGAGAGGATGTCGAGCGCGGCGCCGAGCGGCTTCGGATCGCGGCCGGGCGTGAACGGCTGGTTGTCGTCGTCCTCCACGCCGCGGCGGCGGCGCCGGCGGCGCTTGGCGTACTTCGACGGCTCGAGGCCGCGCAGCCGCAGATACGTGGCGAGCGTCTCGGGCACCTCGGGGGTCTGCTCACTCATCGCCCGCCCCCGCATCCGGCCCGAACGGGTGGTCGGCGAGGGCGCCGAGGATCCGGCCCTGCTCGATGCGCACGGCGTTGGCGCGCAGCGGCTCGGGCACATCGGCCGAGACCGCGGCCGTGACGATCACCTGCTCGTAGTCGGCCACCACGCCCGCCAGTCGCGCGCGCCGGTCGGCGTCGAGCTCGGCGAACACGTCGTCGAGGATGAGGATGGGATCGCCCCCGGGCGACTCGGCTCGCAGCAGCTCGGCCGAGGCCAGCCGCAGCGCGAGCGCCACCGACCAGCTCTCGCCGTGCGACGCGTAGCCCTTCACCGGCAGGCCCCGCACCTTCAGCAGCAGGTCGTCGCGGTGCGGGCCCACGAGGGTGAGCCCGCGGTCGAGCTCCTGCGATCGCTTCTGCTCGAGCGCCGCGCGGAACTGCGCGGCCGTCTCGCCCTCGCCGCCCCGATCCATCTCGTCGCCCTCCTCGGGATCGGCGCCGTGGATCGTCAGCGTCCACGCCAGCTCCGGGCGATGGTCCGCGCCGGCGACCCCCGCGTACGCTCGCGCCACCGGGCCGGCCAGATCCTGCGCCAGGCGGGTGCGCGCGTCGATGATCTCCGACCCGAGCGCGACGAGCTTGTCGTCCCACACGTCGAGGGTCGACAGCTGCGACGCCTTCATGCCGCGGGCCCGGGCCGACTTGAGCAGCGTGGTGCGCTGCCGCAGCGTGCGGTCGTAGTCGGCGAGCACCGCCGCCATGCGAGGCGTGCGCTGCACGAGCAGCTGATCGGCGAAGCGCCGCCGCTCGCCGGGGTTGCCGCGGACGATCTGCAGATCCTCGGGCGCGAACAGCACGACCTGCGCGTAGCGCGGAAGCTCGTTGGCCCGCACGGGCGATCCGCCGATCCGAGCGCGGTTCGATCCCTGCTTGTTGATCTGCAGCTCGAGGATCACCTTGCGCTCACCGTGGCGCAGCCGCGCCCGCACGAACGCGGCGTCCTGCCCCTCGCGCACGAGCGGTGCATCGGCCGAGACGCGATGCGAGCCGAGCGTGGCCAGATACGCGATCGCCTCGGCCAGGTTCGTCTTGCCCTGCCCGTTGCGCCCGACGAGCACGTTCGGACCGGGCTCGAGCTCGAGCTCGGCTTCCGCGTAGTTGCGGAAGTCCTTCAGGCTCAGGTGCTCGACGATCATGTGAGGAGTCTCGTGGGGAGGTCTGACAGTGGGGTACCGCTCCGGTGGGTGATGCTGCGCGAACGCATGCCCCCGGATCCGCTTCGCGGCTCCTCCCGCCAGTCCCGATGCCAGCGTTCGCTCCGCATCACCCACCTCCGCTCTGTCCGTCGATCGCTCTCGGACCCGTTGCGAAGGAGGAGGGGTCAGCGCAGGAGGAGGTTGGGCTGGAGCAGGTACTTGAAGGAGTCGTTGCCGGCCTGGTCGACCGAGGTCTGGCTCGTGATGAGCACCGGGCTGAGCTTGTTGGCGTTCTCGCTCGAGGTGAACGTGATGCGCGCGAACTCGCTCTTGACGGCGCCGAGGGCCTCGAGCAGGTACTGCGGGTTGAGACCGAGAGTGACGTCCTCGCCCTGCAGGTGGGCGTCGACCGACTCCGAGGCGCGGGCCTGGTCGCCGCCCGAGGCGTCCATCGTCACGGCCGAGGTCGTGAACGTGAAGCGCAGCGGGGCCGAACGGTCGAGCACGAGCGACACGCGGCGCACGGCCTCGGCGAGATCCGCCGTGCTGACGACGGCGTAGTGGTCGGTCTGGGCAGGGAAGAGGCGGCGGACCGGCGGGAAGTTGCCCTTGATGAGCAGCGAGGTGACGGTCTTGTTGCCCGAGGTGAACGCAATGATCTCTCGATCGCCCGAGCCGCTGAAGGCGATCGAGATCTCGCCGCCGTGCGAGAAGGTCTTGCCGACCTCCTGCAGCGTGCGGGCCGGGACGAGCGCGTGGGCCTCGTCCTGCGAGCCGTCCCACTCGATGTCGCTGAGGGCGACGCGGTAGCGGTCGGTGGCGACGAGGCTCAGCTGGGTGCCCGAGACCTCGAGCTGCACACCGGTGAGCACGGGGGTGACGTCGTCGCGCGAGGCCGCGAAAGCGACCTGCGAGATCGCGGTGCCGAAGTCCTCGGCCGGCACGAGGCCGGACTCGCCGGTGACCTCGGGGATGGCGGGGTATTCCTCGACGGGCATCGAGGCGAGCGCGAACCGGGCCGAGCCGCAGCTGAGGGCGATGTTGCCGTCCTCCTCGGTCACCATCTCGATCGGCGCGTTCGGCAGACGGCTGGCGATGTCGGACAGGAGCCGGCCGTGGACCAGGATCGTCCCCGGCTCGTCGACGTTGGCCTCGATCGTCGTGCGTGCCGAGGCCTCGTAGTCGAACGCCGACAGGGCGAGGGATCCATCCTCGGTGGCCTCGATCAGCACGCCGGCGAGGATCGGCTGCGGGTTGCGCTGCGGCAGAAGCTTGACGACGAACGACACAGCCTCGCTGAAGACATCACGGTTCACGTGGAACTTCACAGGTGGATCCCCTCGATCGACCACGGACCTCTCCGTGGGAGTCCCATGCTAGTGCCCACCGCGAAACCGTGTGATTCCGGGTTTCGGATCGTGAAGGTCATCGGATCGCGCCCTAGATAAAGAGATCTCTTCTTGGTGTTAACAGCTGTGGATAATGTGGATAACTCTGTGGATGCCTGTCGGCCGTAGGGAACTACAACTTTGTGAGTTGTGGATCGGCTGCGGAGGAGACGTGGACGCATCACTCGCGTCGGACGTCGCTGTCACAGGCGCATCCACATCGGCGCCGCGTGTCGCACACAGGCCTCAGGGCGTGTCTCCACAGTTATCCACAGGATGTCCACACTGGGGAAAGCGTTTTATAGGGGTCGCCGAAGGGCCCTGTCAAGGACGAGTTCAGGCATACGTCACATTCCAGGGGGTGCACCCGGTGAACGCGGAGTGGCGCCGCGCGCGGCGGGGCGTCAGCGGCGGCTGAGCTGCGTGGTGATCTCGCTGACCTGGTTGTAGATGGAGCGCCGTTCCTTCATGAGGTCGGCGATCTTGCGGCACGCGTACATGACGGTGGTGTGGTCGCGGCCGCCGAACAGCTCGCCGATCTTCGGCAGCGACATGTCGGTCCGCTCGCGGCACAGGTACATCGCGATCTGGCGCGCCTGCGCCACGGCCTGGGACCGGCTCGAGCCGTAGAGGTCGTCGACGGTGAGCTTGAAGTAGTCGGCGGTGAGGCTGATGATGTCGGTCGGCGAGACGACGTTGACCTCGGCCTGATCCACGATGTCGCGCAGCACGGTCTGGGCGAGCGGCACGTCGACGTCGGATCGGTTCAGGCTCGCGAAGGCCGAGACGCGGATGAGGGCGCCCTCGAGCTCGCGGATGTTGGTGGAGACGTTCTTGGCGATGTACTCCATCACGTCGTCCGGGATGTAGAGGCGCTCGGACTGCGCCTTCTTGCGCAGGATCGCGATGCGGGTCTCGAGGTCGGGCGCCTGCACGTCGGTGATGAGGCCCCATTCAAAGCGGCTGCGCATGCGGTCCTCGAAGCCGGTGAGCAGGCGGGGCGCCACATCGCTCGTGATGACGACCTGCTTGTCGTGATCGTGGAGCGTGTTGAAGGTGTGGAAGAACGCCTCCTGCGTCTCGGCGCGACCCTGCAGGAACTGGATGTCGTCGATCAGCAGGATGTCGACCTCGCGGTAGCGCGCATTGAACGCGGCACCGCGGTTGTTGGCGATCGAGTTGATGAAGTCGTTGGTGAACTCCTCGCTCGACACGTACCGCACGCGCACCCCGGTGTAGAGGTTGAGCGCGTAGTCGCCGATGGCGTGGAGCAGGTGGGTCTTGCCGAGGCCCGAGTCGCCGTAGATGAAGAGCGGGTTGTACGCCTTGGCCGGCGCCTCGGCCACCGCCACCGCCGCCGCGTGCGCGAAGCGGTTGGACTGGCCGATGACGAAGTTGTCGAACGTGTACCGGGGGTTCAGGCGCGTCTCGCCGCGCGCGGCCGTCGTGGCCGGCTCCGTGGGATTCTCGGCGATCGGGCGCTGGGCGGCCTCGACGGCGATCGGCACGGGATCCGGGACGAACGGCTGGTCGCCGATGTCGGGATTGACGACCACGCGGAAGGTGTGGACGTCCCCGCCGACGTTCGCGAGCGCCTCCATGATGGGGGTCCGCATGCGCTTGTTGATCTGCGCGGCCGTGAGATCGTTGGGGACCTCGACGTAGACGGTGCCGCCCATCACGCCCTGCGGGACGGCAAGGTGGAGGAAGCCCCACATGGGCGCGGTGATCCGCTCGTCCGACTCGAGCTCGCTCAGAACCGCGGCCCAGACCGGAACGTCCGGAACGTCCTG